>CAYFGZ010000004.1:0-76060 GCA_964342575.1 uncultured Nisaea sp.
TTTTGTTCAGTTGATCTATCAGCTTTTTATTTTGATATAAGAAAAGATGCTCTCTACTGCGACTCAGTAACGTCGGTTAGGAGGCGTTCCACCAGAACAATATTGGATTTGTTATTTAATTGTTTAACAACGTGGTTAGCGCCAATCCTATGTTTCACCGCAGAGGAAGCATGGCAGGCAAGAGTGGAAGATTCTGAAAATTCGGTGCATTTACAGAATTTCATGGACATACCGCAGAGTTGGAGTAATGAAGAGCTCGCTAAAAAATGGAATATAATTCGGGATGTTCGGCGTGTTGTTACTGGTGCACTTGAGCTGGAGAGAGCTGAAAAAAGAATTGGGTCGTCCCTTCAAGCAAAGCCGACAGTTTTTATACAGGAAGCGGCAATAGAGGCATTTGGAAATCTAGAGGCTGCGGATATTTTCATAACTTCTGGAGCTATTCTAACGAAAGGAGCTGGCCCAGAAAACGCTTTCAGATTACTAGATGTCCCAGGGGTTTCAGTGGTTCAGGGATTTGCCGAAGGGGAAAAATGCGAACGTTGTTGGAAAATTTTGCCAGAAGTGGGTTCCAACGAATTTTCTGTCTGCCGTCGTTGCAGAGATGCTATCGACAAAAACTAGATTTAAGATCGGAGTTTAAGCGTATGCGCCGGGTTCCGGTAATTAGTCTCTTCTTGGTTCTAGCCGTTTTTATTGCAGATCAAGGGACAAAATATTGGGCGCTAAAAGCTTTGTTTTGGCCCAAGAAAAGTATTGAATTGTCATCTTTCGTTAATTTGGTTCCCGTATGGAATACCGGTATAAGTTTTGGATTGTTAGCCGGATATTCTGATTTAATGCCCTTGATCATTATTGTGACCACAATTGGGATTACCATCTGTCTGGTTGTTTGGTTATTCATCACACAAAGGAAAATATTGCAAATAGGCTTAAGTCTCATTATCGGCGGTGCATTGGGTAACATTGTCGATCGTATAAAATATAATGCTGTTATCGACTTTATAGATATTCATGTGGCTAGTTTTCACTGGCCCGCGTTTAATATAGCTGATTCCCTGATTACGATTGGCGTTTGTTTATTTTTAATTGATAATTTTGTAATAAAAGATTAGTTCAAATCATTAAGAAAAACTGGAGAGATCTATTGAAGAGTGAGTCATTGGTTGGGGTTCGAATTCTTCTGGCAGTTCTTGTTATATTTGTTTTGTGCCAATTTGTAACTGGCTGCGGCGAGGTTAAGACTATGCTGGGGCAGACCAAACAAGCGCCAGACGAGTTCGCCGTAATGAGTCGAGCTCCTCTTAGTTTGCCACCGAACTTTAATTTGAGGGTTCCTAAACCCGGGGCGGAAAGACCGCAAGATGCATCCAGAAAGGACGCTGCGCGAAAGATTTTGTTACAGGCTGGATCGAAATTTAAGCGTATGAACGTTGGTGACATCAAAAAAACTTTAGGCGAAAACAAAATAAGGGATTTACTGGGTGCGGATGTTGCAAACCCAAAGATTCGTGAAATCCTGAATGAGGAGACAGTGAATGTAGAATTTGAAGATCAACTGTTTATAGATAAGCTTCTATCTTGGAAAACAAGTTCAGAAAAAGAATCATTGGTCGACCCAGCTGCTGAAGCTAAACGAATCAAAGCTAATGAAAAGACTGGAAAGCGGATAAACGAAGGTGAGGTGCCCATTATTAAAAGAGGCAAAATGGGGCTGATAAATAGACTGTTTCAATAGGAATAGAATGTAGCGGTAATACCGAGGGTTGCCGGTGGTTTCAGTAGTCATGTTACTATAAATCAAACTTGATAATTTAGTCGCAAAATCAATGATGTTATCTAATCCTTACTTAAAATATATTTGCTTCACAGCATGGGCATTTTTCGCCTGCTGCCATGCCACTAATATAAGTTTAGCGCAAGTTTTTGATCCGACGCGGTTTGTTTTGAAGAATGGATTGGAAATTGTGGTGATCACTGATCACAGAGCGCCCGTTGTAACTCATATGCTCTGGTATAAAGTTGGTTCCGCTGATGATCCTCCCGGAAACTCAGGTCTGGCCCATTTTTTGGAGCATCTTATGTTCAAAGGGACCACGAAATATAACGCTGGCGAGGCTTCTAAAATAATTGCTAGGATTGGCGGAACCGAAAATGCCTTCACAAGTTATGATTATACGGCCTTTTTTCAAATAATAGCACCCAATCATTTGAGTACTGTGATGGATATTGAGGCGGATAGGATGAGAAACCTCGAATTAACCGAAAGGGACATTCTATCCGAAAGAGACGTGGTTTTGGAGGAAAGACGATCTAGAACCGATAATAATGACGTCGCATTATTTCGTGAACAATTGGCAAGTTCAATGTTCCTTTCTTACCCCTATCGTATTCCAATAATTGGATGGAAACATGAGATAGAAAAACTAGATATTAAGGCAGTAATGCACTTTTATAATCGTTGGTATAATCCAAATAATGCTGTTCTTATAATCGCTGGAGACGTTTCTCCAATGGATGTGAAATCGCTTGCTCAGCGGTATTATGGTTCCATCCCAAAGGGACCTGAGGTTGCGCGCGTAAGGATTGCAGATCCGCCCCACATAGCTGCCCGCAGGGTTGTTATGAAAAGTTCGCAAATTGGTCAAACGCGGTGGACGCGGAGGTACCTTGCGCCGAGCTACCAGTATGGGGAAAGCCGTCACGCCTATGCGTTGCAACTTCTCAATGAAATACTAGGGGGCAGCACGTCCAGTAGGCTCTATACTAAGTTAGTGGTGGAGAGAAAAGACGCGGTATCTGCGGGTTCATGGTATGGTGCAGATAATCTTGGACCGTCGACATTGGGAATTTTTGCAAGCCCAGTGAAGGGCAAGACAATTAAGGAACTGGAGGGAGCTATCGACGAGCAGATTGATTTAATTCTCACCAAAGGTGTTTCCAAAAGTGAATTATCTCTAGCAAAAAAACGGCTAAGACGATCTGCTATTTTTGCTCGTGATAGCGTTACTGCTCCGGCCCGAATTATAGGTAACCTTATTTTATCTGGACAGAAAGTTCATGAAATAGAATATTGGCCAATGAAAATAGAAGCGGTGACACGACAGGACATTATAGATGCAGCGAAAGCTGTTTTTCAATTGAATCGATCAGTCACGGGGATATTATCCCCAAAAAATCCAACTTAATTCGGCTTAAAGCCAAAAGAATGATGTCAATTATGAAAATTTTCTCTTCGATAATTCTAGCGTTGGTCGGAGGTGTTATTTTTGTTTCACAGGTGAAGGCGTTCGAAATTAACGAATTAAAAAGCGCTACAGGAATTAAAGCATGGTTGGTCGAGGATCACAAAAATCCGATTATAACGATAAAATTCGCGTTCAAAGGGGGAACTGGTCAAGATCCTCAAAACAAAGAGGGTCTAGCATATCTAACATCAGGACTTCTCGATGAAGGGGCAGGATCTATAAAATCCTTAGATTTCCAAAAGCGATTGAATAAAAACTCAATCTCCATGTCGTTTAAAGTAACAAGGGACTACTTCCACGGGAGTATAGTTACTTTGACGGAAACTAGCGATGAAGCGTTTCGGTTACTCAGATTGGCGTTGATATCCCCAAGATTTGATGACGAGTCTCTTAATAGAGTTAGAAATCAGATGGTGGTGAATCTTCGTAACCGAAAAGAAAACCCTAACCGTATAGCCGCCCGAGCCTGGTGGAAAGCGTCATTTGGGCAGCACCTGTATGGCAGGGACAAACTAGGTACGGAGACTTCATTAAACAAGATAACTTCGCGCGATCTTAAGCAGTTTAAAGAACGGATATTTGCACAGGACAACTTAGTTATAGGAGTTGTTGGAGATATAACTTCTGGACATTTGAAAAAAAAGCTTGATGAAATTTTTGGACAACTGCCAAAACAAGCTCAAGTTACAGAACTTCCCAACGCTGAGATTAAAAACTTTGGACAGACCATTATTGTGAACCGGGAAATTCCACAATCTGTAGTAGTTTTTGGTCATCAGGGAGTTTTGCGAAGTCACCCGGATTGGCAAGCTGTAACGGTATTATTGGAAATTATGGCTGGAGGATTTGGTTCTAGGCTTATGAAGGAAATACGGGAAGTTCAGGGCCTTACTTACAGTGTGTCAGCTTATCCTCTGGCTTTAGATAAAGCTGGATTGATAATAGGCACCGTTTCGACGGTTAACGAGAGGGTGGCCAAATCTATTAATTTGATTAGAAAAAGTTGGAAAAAATTTGGTGAATCAGGTCCGACAGAAAAAGAAGTTCGTGATGCTAGGAGTTATCTGAATGGGTCGTTTGGGCTACTATTTACCGATTCTAAAAAAATAGCAGGAATTCTTGTATCCATGCAGAAAAATGGCTTGGATGTTGGATATATGAAAAGAAGGTCTGAATTGATTAATCAAGTCTCCATACGCCAATTGAAGCAGGTTGCAAAACGTCTTTTTCAGCATGAAAAACTGACCTTTTCTATTGTTGGTCAACCAGTCAATATTAACCGAACTATGCCGACCTCAACCATTAATTGACTCCTCTAGCAAATTAAGTATAGACGAGGTTTTGTAGTCAAAATGTTACTGGATACGAGCCTGTATTTTCAATCGTTAGTTCCTAGTGTAGGATCCTCTGCAACTTGGCACGGCGGCGATGGGGCACGTGATGGAAAAGTCTAGATTTTTATTTTTAAACATAGGTCATAGCATTGATCATTTGTTCATGCTTATGTTCCCAGCTGTTGCAGCGCTTGCTGCAGCAGACTTATCCAAAGAATACGGAGAAGTCTTGAGATTAGCGACGGGAAGTTTTATCGCCTTTGGGGTTTGCTCGCTGCCAATGGGTTGGTTGGCGGATCGTCTCAGTAGAGAATTTATGATGGCTGTTTTTTTTGTGGGTATGGGTATTTCCATGCTTTTGACGGGGTTAGCTCAGGAACCGTGGGAGCTGGCTTGTGCACTTACGCTGATGGGGGTTTTTGCAGCAATTTACCATCCTGTAGGGTTAGCTATGGTTTCACAAGGAGGCGGAGATGTTGGACGCCGGTTAGGTGTAAATGGCGTTTGGGGAAATATGGGTGTCGCTGCGTCGGCACTTTCGATAGGGGTATTCGCTGATTTAGCGGGTTGGAGAGAGGCGTTTTTTTTAGTAGGTGTATTATCGATAATATTGGGGTTTGGATGGGTATATATTACAAAGAAATCTGAGCATAAAGGCGGCTTTACCGCAAAAAAAACCATAAGTCCCTCGGAAAATTGGAAAAGGGTTTTAGTAGTAGTTGCTATTACAGCAACTGTTGGTGGGTTTATTTTTAATTCTATGACCGTATCGTTGCCTAAAGTCTTAGACGACACGCTCTCCGATTTTTTTATGAGTTCCACTGAAGTGGGAGCGATTGCCTCAATTGTATATGCCGCAGCTGCTTTTACTCAAATAGCAGTAGGTCGTGCAATCGATAAGTATAGCATTAAACCTATTTTTCTTATTTTTGTTGCTGGCCAAGCTATATTCTTATATTTGGGAGTGATGGCGACTGGTTGGTTAATGGTTGGTGTGGCAGTTGTTATAATGGTTTTGGTTTTTGGTCAAATTCCCATTAATGATACGTTAATAGCACGGTACACGCCGGATACCTGGCGTGGTCGAGTTTACTCGGTGAAGTATGTTTTAACATTCACTGTATCAGCTGCAGTGGTACCATCAGTTGCTTGGTTGTATGAAGATTCGGGTGGATTTGAATTAATGTTTATCCTGACGGCCATAGCTGCCGTTATAATTACCATAACAGTACTGGCAATGCCGGGGGGTAAAGCCCCAATCCAGTGGGCTGATGCCTTGGGGAGTGATGACTGATTTGGACTAATTCTAGGTATTTGAATTTGCTAGTTTAATTGGGTTTTTTTATTATTGCTATGTCCAAACCTCTCGTTGGTAAATCTTAATAGGGGATTTTCAATAATCCATAGGACAGAAATTCAAAGATCAAAATGTAAGTTTATGGAAACTGCTGATTAGAATGGCTTGAAGTGTGGAGGTTTCGTTTGATGAGTAGAGAACCAAATCAACAGTTTGTAAAATTTACAGAACGGTTCGAGAATGGTACCCGGGAAGATTGGACGAGATTAGTTGAAGAAAGTTTACAAGGTAAGTCAGTAGATAACTTATTTGGTCGTTGCACATATGAAGGTTTTGAATTGCAACCCATTTATAGTGGCGGGGTAGTTGAAGGTGATGTAAGTCAGGAAGGTTTTGTAACTTCGATATCTGAAATCCGCGAGAGGGCAGCTGCGTTTCCAAGTCACTCTAGTTGGAATGTTTGTCAATATTATTCCTACCCGGATCCTCAAAAAGTTAACGAAGAACTGCAAAATGATATAGATGGTGGTGTCGATGCAATTTCGATTTTATTCAACTGTAACATGAAGGGAAGCACCGACGAAGGGGTGGCCATCCGATCTTTATCGGATCTCGAAACCTTGTTTAATGGAGTAGATTTAACGGAAAAACGAGTTTCTTTGCATGCGGAACGATTTGCATTGCCATTATCTAGTATGTTTGCTGCGTATATTCAGACTAGCTCTATCGATCCAGATTCAATAAGTGGGAATTTTGGCGTAGATCCGCTGGGAACTCTTGCTAAAGGCGGCGCTTTGCTAGGCAAGTTAAAGGAACAAATGGAGGGTGGTGCCGAGTTGGCGGATTGGGCTGCAAAGAATTTTCCAAAGCTGAGGACTTTTCTCGTTGATACCAGCATTTATTACGAAGGTGGTGTCACCGAGACTGAGGACCTAGCTATAGCAATATCCACTGCGTTAGAATATCTCCGTTCGATGGAAGCAAATGGCATAGCTCTTGAGGAAGCGCTTACGCAAGTGTCGTTTAATATTTCCGTGGGGACTGATGTTTTTCAAAACATCTCAAAACTCCGCGCGCTTCGTGTCTTGTGGGACCGTGTCGTTGAAAACTGTGACCAATCAAAAAAAATTGGCAACCCCGTAATTAATGCTAACATTTCGAAGAGAGTTCTCAGTGGACGTGATCTATCGGTTAATTTACTTCGCTCTACATGTGCCTGTTTTTCTTCAGTTGTTGGTGGGGCAGATAGCGTGACGTTGCTTCCGCATACGCATTTGATAGGATATCCAAGCGAAACTGACAGGAGAATGACACGAAATATTCAGAATGTTCTTATGCACGAGTCTTTTATTGCTAACGTGGCGGATCCAGCCGGTGGAGCATTCTATGTGGAAAGTTTAACTAATGATTTTTCAAGACGGAGTTGGGAAATATTTCAAAATATTGAAGAAAAAGGGGGAATATCGGAAATGCTGTTGGCTGGCGAGATTCAGTTGATGGCTAAACGATCTTGGGAAACACGAGAGAAAAACCTCGCCAACTGTACAGATCTGATAACTGGTGTGTCCAGCTTTCCTGATTTAACTGAAAACTTACCTTCGGTTCGACCTAAAGAAGATACGACCCAGACTGAAATTTCCCAAGATACTTGGTTTCGTGACTCTTCAGTTTCGCTAGAAAGTTTTGATAACTTGGTTAAAATGGCAGCTGATGGCGCGTATATTTCGACCCTCGCTAAATTATTCGGTGTGATAGAGCATGCTTGTGAACCCATAAAAACGCATAGATACAGTGAATCTTTTGAATCGCTGCGGGATAAAAGTGATGTGTGGTTGCGTAAAAAGGGCCGGCGGCCTCTTGCTTTGATCGCCCGGCTTGGGTCACCCTCCGACTATACGGCTCGGGTTGTTTTTGCGAAAAGCTATTTAGCTGCCGGTGGGATAGATTCCTTGGAGATGGATATTGAACCAAAATCAGGGGCGAATATTCTAGAAAGTACCAGGGCTCAGCTACTGGTAATTTGTTCATCTGACCAACTATATAGAGAGAATTTGGAATCAGTTTTGAGAAGCGTGAGATCAAGTTCAGGAAAACCGATTCTATTGGCATATTCTCCGGGGATTCAAGAATCAGAGTTGAGAGGTTTAGGCATAGACAAGTTTATTTTTCCAGGAGATCCGATGTTGGATACACTATTTGAGGTGGCGGACAGTATCGGGATGAATTCTCTATGACCGGGATACCTAACTTTTCAAGTATACCATTTGATATGGAGCCGCCATCTTGCGGGACGGCCGATAGGGTTGATCAGAAGCCTGAGGAGACAATTTGGAAGACGCCCGAGGGCATAGAAGTCAAATCACTTTACTCTAAAATTGATATCGAGAAACTGGATTTTCTCTCAGGTTGGCCTGGTTTACCTCCATTTGTTCGTGGTCCTTATCCAACAATGTACGTAACTAAACCAT
This sequence comes from uncultured Nisaea sp., assembly GCA_964342575.1. GTDB lineage: Bacteria > Pseudomonadota > Alphaproteobacteria > Thalassobaculales > Thalassobaculaceae. The sequence goes on from CAYFGZ010000004.1 coordinate 8,348, forward strand.
GGACGATACGGCAGTATGCTGGCTATTCCACCGCCGAAGAGTCTAATGCATTTTATCGGCGAAATTTATCGGCAGGCCAAAAAGGATTGTCAGTGGCCTTTGATTTAGCGACACACCGCGGCTATGATTCAGATCATCCTAGGGTTTCTGGTGACGTGGGCATGGCGGGTGTTGCCATAGATTCCATTCTAGATATGCGCCAACTTTTTGATGGTATCCCGCTTGATAAAATGAGTGTCTCTATGACCATGAATGGCGCAGTTCTTCCGATTTTGGCTCTATATATTGTAGCAGCGGAAGAGCAGGGAGTAAGTAAACAAAAATTGGCGGGAACCATTCAGAATGATATTCTCAAGGAGTTTATGGTCAGAAATACATATATTTACCCCCCTAGACCGTCTATGAAAGTAATATCAGATATATTTTCATACACATCAGGCGAGATGCCTCGGTTCAATTCCATAAGCATTTCGGGTTATCATATGCAAGAAGCTGGAGCGACGGCAGATTTAGAGCTGGCATACACAATAGCTGATGGTATTGAGTATGTGCGGGCTGGTCTAGAAGCTGGACTTAACATAGATGATTTCGCGCCTCGCCTATCTTTTTTCTGGGGGATAGGAATGAACTTCTTCATGGAGGTTGCAAAGATGCGCGCGGCTCGTCTTATCTGGGCGAACTTAATAAAGAAATATGAACCGATAGATCCCAGATCATTATCGCTCAGAACACATTGCCAAACTAGCGGTTGGAGCCTTACTGCGCAGGACGTTTTTAACAACGTTACTCGTACATGCATAGAAGCGTTGGCAGCAACTCATGGGCACACGCAATCGCTGCATACTAACGCACTAGATGAAGCACTTGCACTACCTACTGATTTTAGCGCACGAATTGCGAGAAATACACAATTGTTCATCCAACAGGAAACTGGAACTTGCAATGTGATCGATCCATGGGGTGGAAGCTATTATATTGAAAGATTGACTTATGATCTGGCTAAAAAGGCTTTAGAACACATTGATGAAGTTGAAAGCCTTGGGGGCATGGCGAAGGCCATAGAAGCGGGAATCCCTAAAATGAGAATTGAGGAGGCTGCTGCTCGCACCCAAGCGCGAATAGATTCGGGTCGACAAGTAATTGTTGGCGTGAATAGGCATCGTCCAAATAAAGAAGAGAAAATTGATGTTCTAAGGGTTGACAATGCAGAAGTGCGGAAACAACAAATAGAAAAACTAGATATTTTAAGGTCGGAGAGAGATTCGAAACAAGTCGAGAATAGGCTCGAAGCATTGACGAGCGCCGCAGAAAGGGGGGATGGTAACATGTTGGCGTTAGCTGTAGAAGCGGCGAGAGTTAAAGCAACGGTGGGGGAAATTACGTTTGCATTAGAAAAAGTCTTTGGTCGCCACGTAGCGGATGTAAAGAGTGTGTCTGGTGTATATAGCAGTGAAGTGGGAACTGACAGTGAAATGACGAATTGTGTGACACAACTGGTTCAAAAATTTCAAGAAATCGAAGGCCGACGGCCAAGGATATTAATAGCGAAAATGGGTCAAGATGGTCATGATCGAGGGCAAAAAGTGATTGCGAGTGCATTTGCTGATTTAGGATTTGACGTTGATATAGGACCTCTATTCCAAACGCCTGAAGAAGTCGCAAAACAGGCCGTTGAAAACGATGTTCACATAATTGGAGCCAGTTCTTTAGCTGCGGGCCATTTAATTTTAGTGCCTGAGCTTAAAAAAGCATTAGGGATTTTAGGACGTGATGATATAGTTATAGTCGTAGGCGGGGTGATTCCAGAGCAGGATTTTGAGGAATTGTATAAAGCGGGCGCCACAGCAATATTTCCTCCTGGAACGGTCATAACTGAGGCGGCTGGTAAACTGCTGCTGACATTGAGCGAAAGTCTAGGTCACCGTCTAAATTAAAATTATTAAAAACCCAGTTCTAATTAGTGGTCGTTTCTATCTGGGTTGAATTTGCAAAGGTCCAGTTCAATGTCCACTGGCAAAAATAAGCTTGTAGTTGCTGACTATATAAATGGAATCCGGAGCGGAGACAGGACTGTACTAGCTCGGGGAATTACTCTAGTTGAAAGCGCCCTTTGTGAGCATCGGGCCATGGCCGAGACGGTTTTAACTGAATTACTACCAGAAGTAAAAACTTCCATTAGAATAGGCGTAACGGGGGTTCCTGGTGTTGGAAAAAGTACCTTTATTGAGGCTTTTGGTAGATATTTAACAACCTCGAACCACAAAGTGGCCGTTTTGGCGGTAGATCCCACTAGTACTCGTACAGGAGGGTCAATCCTTGGTGACAAAACCCGAATGCTGGAATTGAGTCGAGATACCAATGCTTTCATAAGGCCATCTCCAACCTCGGGCACTCTGGGTGGAGTGACTCGAGCCACTCGCGAAACAATTACCCTTTGCGAGGCAGCAGGTTTTAACGTAATCCTAGTTGAAACCGTTGGAGTGGGGCAGTCAGAAATATCAGTCGCGGGGATGGTGGATTTTTTCCTGGCTCTCATGCTGCCTGGCGCGGGAGACGAGTTGCAAGGAATAAAGAAGGGATTGCTGGAAATAGCTGATATGATTGCCGTGAACAAGGCGGACGGGGATATGATAACTGCTGCGCGAAGAGCTGCTTTAGAGTATGAACAGGCTCTGCATATTTTACAACCAATGAGTCCTAACTGGATTCCCTCTTCACTTGTTTGCAGCGCATTGACAGGTGATGGCTTGCCTGAAATTTGGAAAAAAATTGAAAATTTCAAGAAAATTTTAGAAACTTCTGGAGAGTGGCAAAAAAAACGCCAAGAGCAGAGAATAAACTGGATGTGGTCCATGATAAGAGAGAGATTGATGGTTAGTGTTGAGAAAAACAAAGAGGCACAGGCGTTGGCCGCGGAGTTGGAGTTAGATGTAAAGGAGCAAAAAATTACGCCGGGTACAGCGGCTCTAAAGGTTTTAGCTGCTGCGAATATAAGATAATGGAGATTATTCATGATGAATATTAAACCTGCAGAAATTGGAATGGCCATCCAAGAGGTTGATACGCCAGCACTTTTGTTAGACTTGGATGCATTTGATTATAACGTAAAACTGATGTCGGATATCGTGAGAAAGTTAGGTGTTACTCATCGGCCGCATGCGAAAACACATAAATCACCAGTAATTGCAAGAAAACAGATGGCGGCCGGAGCAGTTGGCCAGTGTTGCCAAAAAGTAGGTGAAGCAGAGATTCTTGTGGCGGGGGGTGTAGATGACGTACTTGTCTCTAATCAGATAGTAGGTCGTCAAAAACTTGATCGGTTAGCCGGACTAGCATGCCAGGCTAACATAGGTGTTTGTGTTGACGATCATCAAAACATTCAGGACATAAATGAAGCAGCGAAGCGGTTTGGATCACAGATAGAAGTTTTAGTAGAAATTGATATTGGAGCGGGACGCTGTGGTGTTAGCCCGGACGCCGTTGCTGTGAATCTCGCAAAGCAAATCTCGGACCAATCGAACCTCACCTTTGCCGGTTTGCAGGCTTATCAAGGTAGAGCTCAACATATCCGCGGATACAACGAAAGAAGAGTAGCAATTGAAAAAGCGGGCAAACTTGTTCAGCAGACAGTGACTCTATTGGAGCAAGCGGGATTAGGATGTCCTCGTGTAACTGGAGCAGGCACTGGCACTTTTCAATTTGAGGCTCAATCCGGTGTTTGGAACGAGTTACAGGCGGGGTCATATTGTTTCATGGATGCTGATTATGGCTTAAACCTGAATGAGCAGGGCTCGTATTTTGATGATTTCCGGAATAGTCTATTCATATTGTCCACCATTATGAGTCATCCAAGCTCAGATAGAGCGGTACTAGATGCTGGACACAAAGCGACATCGATTGATTCTGGTTTGCCTGTCATAGCAGATCTCCATGGTATTAATTATGTTGGTGCATCTGATGAGCATGGAACACTTGTAATCGGGGCCGACGCACCGAGCATAGAGATTGGTCAGAAAGTTCGTCTAATCCCTGGACATTGTGATCCGACGGTAAACTTGCATGATTGGTATATTGGAGTTCGGAACAATATTGTCGAGGCTATATGGCCGGTTGCGGCTCGTGGAGCCGTATTTTAAAATTTGAGGGACAGTTGTTGTGCAAAAAAGTTCGGAAAAAATAATCTGGAAATGAAAAACAAAGTCGATTGTGTATAAAATGCAAACAAACAAAATATTAGAGTCTGACGTATCAATTCTGGACGAGCAAAATAATGTGATTGAAGAATTTGATTTATTTGATGAGTGGACGGATAAGTACGAATATCTAATTGATCTTGGGAAAAAATTGCCCGAATTTCCCGAGGAATATAGGCGGGACGAATTTAAGCTAAAAGGATGTCAAAGTCAGGTCTGGTTAGTGGGAAAAATGGTGGAGGGTCGTTTGGTCTTTCAGGCAATAAGTGATGCAGCCATTGTGTCTGGATTGATCGCATTATTGCTGCGGATCTATTCAAATAGAAGTCCGAAAGAAATTTTAGCTAGTGACCTGAGTTGTCTGAACAAAATTGGCCTAGAGACACATTTGAGCCCCACTAGGAAAAACGGCCTTAGTTCAATGTTGGAGGCCATTTTGAATAGAGCCCAGTTGGAGCTGCAAGGCAACGAAAACTAGATTGTTGATTATGAAGTCAAATTTAAGTGAGGTGTACCAGGACAAGTTACTGGCTTACGCAGCAACTCTTAAAAAATATAAGCGGCTTGAGCAACCGAATGCTACGGCGACAGCTGTTTCACGGAGTTGTGGTAGCAGAGTGACAGTTGATTTAGTCCTAAAGGATAATTTAATTACGGAGTTCGGGTTAGATGTTGATGCATGTGCTTTAGGCTCAGCCTCTTCAGCTATTGTTGCAGAGAATATTTTGGGAAAAACGGTGGAGGAAGTGCAACTTCTCCGAGAATCAATATTTAAGATGTTGAAAGAAAATGGGCCGGTTCCTGAAGGCGATTGGGGAAGCTTTATCCTACTGCAACCGGCAAGAGACCTGGAAAACCGTCACCAATCGATTTGTTTGATTTTTGATGCCATGCTAGACGCTAGTAATGTGCGCAATTGATTAATCTAGCGATTCCTCAAGAAAAGGTTTTATTCTAGATCAACAGATAACCCCTATTTGATTTGGCCTATTTATAATCATTGACAGCCAGTAAAAATAGAAGGATGGTCAACTTATGGAAAAAGACGATGAGGCCGTTCAAATGATAACAGAGCCGGTCGTGGACATACGTGATTCCAACCGCCGTGCAGCTCTTTTCGAACGTATTCGTACAGATCACAGTGTCGAAATAGCAGAGGATTACATTGAGCTAATTTCAGATCTTATAGAAATCCATGGTGAGGCTCGATTGGTGGACTTGGCATCTCACCTGGGTGTTAGTAAGCCCACCGTTAATGCTACTATACAGCGGTTGCAAAAAGACGGATTCGTTTCATCAAAGCCATATAGGTCGATTTTTTTAACTGAAAAAGGAAGAGAGCTTGCCGATTGGTCTAGGGCTCGGCACAAAATTGTTCTCGATTTTCTTCATGCCATTGGAGTTCCCCCGGATATTGCCGAGGCTGATGCTGAAGGAATCGAGCATCACGTCAGTGCCGTGACACTTGAGGCTTTGGAGTGGGCTACATCACGCCTAAATAGGACCAAAAAAAGTGGTTAAATTAATTGACTTATTGGTGCAGCGATCCTATTTCCGAACTTTTGCCAGAAATAGAAAAGGGCAAATGGCGAATGCGGTCATGCAAAAGGCGTAAAACGCGTTGATGTAGCCGATCATAATAGCCTGCCGAGTAACTTCGCTGCTCAAGGCCGCCAATCTTTCGACTCCATCTATCGACCATATGGCGAATAGTGAATCTTGAAAAGTGAGCGCTTCATTTAGTGGAGTAATACTTTGGGAAAGTTGCGCATAATTCATACCACCGGTTCTAATCATTATTGCAATACTAATGGATATGAAGACACTACTTCCGAAGTTTCTGACAAGGTGAAAGATGGAAGATCCCTCTGCGGTTTCTTTAGAATCAAGTTGGCTAAATGTAACGATAGTGAGAGGGACCCAAATTAGACCCACCCCCAAACCTTGGAGCCAAGTTGTCCATAAAACATCGAACATGGTCAGGTTAATGCTAAATTGTGCCATATACCAGCCAGATAATCCTTGGAGGAAAAAGCCGGCACACATCGTGTATCGAGGGTCTAGCTTGCTGCCACCCATAAACATAAAGGTAAAGCCAAGAAGAGTTCCCGTGCCTCTAATTCCTAAAATCATTCCTACTATTGAATCTGGGTATCCACGGAGGGTTTGTAGTAGAGCAGGTATAAGGGTGATAGGTGTGAAGTTAAGTAGGCCGAAAATAAACACGAAGATCAGACCCAAAGTATAGTTTCTTTTTAATAATAGACGAGGGTTTAAAAATGGTCTGTCTGTAGTTATTGAATGAGAGATAAAAATATATATTCCGATTACGGCAGCGATCGCACACGAACTAATTTGCCAGTTATCGAACCAATCAAGGCGCTCTCCTCTATCAAGCATGAATTGGAAGGCTGCGATAGTTACTGCTAGCGATATAAACCCGGTCCAATCCAATTCGGTATTTTTATCTGAGGAGTGCTGACGTATAAAAATTAATACACCGATCAGAGACGCCAAACCGCAGGGCACTATCATATAAAAAACCCACCGCCAACTGTAGGTTTCGCTTAGGTACCCCCCGAATATGGGCGCTATGATTGGACCTAGCACTACACCCATTCCAAAAATAGCATTCGCTGGGCCAATTTTCTCTTTTGGATATGCGTCAACTACAATCGCTTGACACAATGGTGGTAGTGGCGCACCGCAGGCCCCTTGCAAAAACCGATAAAATACCAACTCTTCAAGAGAGGTGGCAGTTCCACACAAAAAAGAGGAGACTGTGAATCCTATCACCGACCAAATTAATGTCTGCCTTCTTCCAAAACGTGTGCTTAGCCAGCCGGTCATAGGTGTCGCAACAGCTGTTGCAATTATGTTAAAAGTTATTATTAAAGCTATTTCATCGGTTGTAGCCGATAGAGCTCCCTTTATTTGTGGCAATGATACATTCGCTATTGTGACTGTCATTGCATATAACATAGTTACCAGCGTTAGCGTCACCAATAGAGCGGCATTTTCAATATTTGTCGCTGGGGAAACGGTTGTTTTGATTTTAGGTTTAAGCATTTCCTGTGTTGTATCTACTTTATCGTCTACTGAAAATATTTATCTATTCTCACTAGGATTTTTTCTCTTTTTTATGTTATCTGGACACATTGTTTATACGCTTTTCCAACAATGATCAGCAAACTATGATTTCTCTAGTTGGTTTTGTTCTAAAAGAGGTTGTTGATGTCTTTATCTTCTAATTTTGGGTTGTTTTTGAACGATACCTTCGAACGTTTTTTGTCAGATGATGAACAGCTGTCTAGTAGAAAAAATTTAGACAGGCAAGCAGCATTTAACTCGTCAAGACGCATGAATTTAAACGAGTCTTCATATCCCCCCTCTCCATATGTTATAGAAATGATGAAGTCGGCTTGCGCCGAGGTCCATAGATACCCCGATCCAAACTGGACAGAGGTGACGAGCCGGTTGTCGGCTTATACAGGCATGCCGCAAGACAGGATAGTAATGGCTAGCGGCAGTGACGAGTTTATCGTTGCGGCGGGGCGCATTACTTTATCACCGAGTACAGAAGTAGTTGCCCCAGCACCGTCTTTTCCTAGCTACTATAAAGCTGCTAGAACGAATGGTGCAAAGCTGATTTCAGTTCCTGTTAGACCTGATGGGGCTAATGATGTTGATAATATGCTATCGAAGATGACCAATGCTACCAGGCTTGTTTTCGCTGCCACACCAAATAACCCTACTGGGGCTATGATGTCGGCCGAAGATGTTGAACGCTTAGCCAAGAGTGTTCCCGATAACTCGCTATTAATACTTGACGAGGCTTATTATGAATTTGCCGTTCAGGCGGGCAGCGCCGAGCATTTGGAGGCAATGAGGTGTCGACGCGGTCCCTGGGCCGTATTTAGGACTTTTTCAAAGGCATTTGGTCTGGCCGGCATTAGAGTGGGATATGCTTTGTGTGGGTCGGAACAAGTTTATAGAGCTTTTCAGGCTGTCCGCAGCGTATTCAACGTTAATCTAGTGGCGCAAGTAGCCGCAGAAGCGGCTTTGAAGGATTTAGGTTACATGCGGAATATTGTTCGAAAAACTTTGGCTGAGGGATTTAGGTTGCGCGAGGGTCTAATAGATCTTGGTTGTAAACCATATCCTAGCGCCGCAAATTTTGTTACGGCGTCAACGCCATTGTTGGCAGATATAGTAGTGGATAAACTCGCCCAGGAGGGAATATTAATTAGTGGGATTAACACGGCGGGGTTCGAAAAATATATTAGGGTAACGATTGGCACAAGAAATGATACAGACGCCTTTTTAAAAGCACTTAGCAGAGTCATCGTCGAAAAATAAATTTAATCCAAATCTACCTAACACGCCGTTGGCTTTAATTTTTTGGTTATCGGAGACAGTAATTTTTTCATTTCCGTATGTAGTTTGGGGATTAACATCACATCTTCTATACGACGGTCTATAAATTTCCACGTCTCGCTATAATTTTCAGAGGTATCCGTTAGCCAGAAAAAGCTAGAAGAAGAAATTACTGCTGCTAAGAGTACCCGCTTACTGTAGAAATTAAAATCAACCGACAAGTCTCCGGTATTCCTCCAAATTTTATCTACAGTTGTATAGAGTAACAGAGGTGATGAATGTATGAGCGATTTTCTAAAGGCTTCACGATAATCCGATATGACTTCAAAACGATAGCGGACAGATAGGGAAATACGATCACGTACTTTTAGTTTTGTAAGACTAGTTTTAGAAAGCTGTTCCAGCATCTTTCTGTCGGCCCAGTCGGAAAAATGGGCCACCAATTCACGACCGGGATCGGTAAATAGGGCATGGGGGTAGCCCTCTTGAAATCCGATGCTCTTAGCTCCAGCAGTCAACGCTTTTAATCCCCATCCGTCGAAGACTACGTGTGGCAGCGCAACTAACAAAAGCTCGTCTCTCAATTTTTCTCGATGCTGCTGAATATCATCCATATTATTTTTTCAAAAGTTTGTGTTCAATATTATCGCTTAACTCTTTAACAAAACCAAATTGACGCATATTGATCATTCTCTCGGGATAGAGAATGCCGTTTAAATGGTCTACCTCATGCTGGACAACTCGCGCATGAAAACCATTGGCCTCACGGACGATGGTATTGCCTTCCAAATCAAGAGCATGGTACTCGATAAAAGTATAGCGGGGCACCTCGCCCCTCAACCCAGGGATGGATAAACATCCCTCCCAGCCCAACTCTTGTTCTTCATTGGTTATATTTATTTCTGGATTGATCAGCACATGAGGGCTAGTTGAGGTGGTTATATCACCGCCAACTATCTTGTTATCTGGATCTTCGAACACAATTACGCGCATGCTTATCCCAATTTGGGGTGCTGCTAGCCCTACTCCTTCTGCAGCTCTCATGGTATCAAGCATATCATTAATCAAAGAAGCTAGTTCTCCAATGTTTTCCTCCCTCACTGGTTCTGCACTTGTAGCCAACAGTGGGTGTCCCATCCGAATAATATCTCTAACTGCCATAATTTTTTATAGACCTTGCGTTTCTATACGTAAAGCCACTATAAGAACTAGCTTGTTATCTAGTATCAAACTGTGGTATCTGTGCTGCCCATAGCTGGATATAGATTAGAAGAATCGGGCTTTGTTGTTATTATACAAGGAGGTAGTTGTCGGTGCAGGTTTCCGTTCGCGATAATAATGTTGACCAAGCTCTTAGAGCTTTGAAGAAAAAAATGCAAAGAGAGGGTATTTTCAGAGAGATGAAGCTTCGGCGAAATTATGAAAAACCTTCGGAGCGTCGGGTTCGAGAGGAAGCAGAGGCTACTAGACGGCATAGGAAGCTCATGCGCAAACGTTTAGAACGAGAGGGTTATTGATATCCCGTTCCCTTTTTGTGCGATTATATTTGGTATAATCAGTTAAGAATCCTGGGTTCCGGATACATATTTTCTATATTTTTGGGATGATGTCAGAGGCAAAACGTTCCATTTGTTCAGTTTGAACTTTCGTACTTTCACCGCGATACCTTACAACAACGCTATTAAAACCAGCATCAAAGATGCTTTTCAAGTCATCTATGATTTGAATTTCGGATCCGGTACCCACTTCCCTGCCGCCGAAGGGACCGGGTTTGGGGTCACCCGGATTGATAAAAATTTTATAAACAAGATCTAAATCATTGAAGTTTCTGTTACTTTCCTTACATAGGTTTTTTAGTTTTTTTAGGCGCTCCTTCATCCGCTCGGCATCCAACGCGACGGCCAACCAGCCGTCGCCAAAATTTACGACCCGACGGAGAGCCGGGTCGGCTATTCCTCCGATTAATACTGGAGGATGGGGCTTTTGCACAGACCCGGGCACTGAATATATTTGTGGGAATTGGTATGTACTGCCGTTGTAACTAACTTCCCCACCCTTGGACAACAACTTAAAGATCTCAATGTACTCATCTGTTACTTGGCCGCGTTTTTCGAAATCAAAGGTATTCATAACTTCAAATTCTTCCCTAAGCCAACCAACTCCCGCCCCAAGTATAATGCGGCCTTTCGAAAACTGATCTATTGTGATGAGCATTCGGGCTAATAAAATGGGATTGCGATAAGGCATAATTAACACTGCCGTGCCAAGTCTAATTGTTTTTGTTGCACCCACCAGCACGCCCATGGTGGCTATTGGCTCCATCAATGGTTCAGATATAGACACGGGAAAGTCACCGTTTGAACTATATGGATAAAGCGACTCAAATTCACTCGGAAATACTATGTGGTCAGCCAGCCAAATGGAGTTAAAGCCTGACTTTTCAGCGAAACATGCTAAATCAATGATGGTATCGGCCCGAGCTAACGGTCCGTATATCCCGATGTCCAGTCCAAACTGATTTATATCTGCCATCCATTAAGTCCCTTCTATAAAATAGTAAATCTAAAAAAACCTTTTCAACAGAAAAATAGCAAAGATCAGAAGAGATATTTTACTGACGCATTTTCGGCCACCTTCTTTACAATTTCACGAAGGTTTTCGTTTATAGGAATTCCATTTTTTAGACGTTCGGCCCGGGTAATTTGTTCCGGCTCTCCTGGAACCAGGACAGGTTTATTCAGATCTTGGGGTTTTACTCCCTTTAAGGTTTCGATGACCTTTTGGACATCTCTGTTGTACTCGTCTAAAGGACGAAAACTTTCTGGATTAATGGCTTGAAAGAAGTGACCCAAATCGTCTGGTGAATTTTTAGTTTGATTTTTGATGCGCTCAGGAGAAAAGGAGGCGCCAGGCATTGCTCCGCTTAATATGTGGGAAAAGACAGCGAGCCCATAGCCTTTATGACCTCCAAGTGTTTCTCCGACTCCACCTACTGGATTTAATCCTCCTGATGTGCGAGATGCAAAGATCTCTAGAGCTTCATGAGCGTCAGTTATCGGTTTTCCCTCGCCATCATTTACCCAGCCCTCGGGTAGTTCGAGCTCACGCAGTTTCCGCACCTTCACTTTGTTGACAGCGGCTATCGTGGTCGCAAAATCAAGTATCAATGGTGGGTACTTACCAGCAGGCGCAGCCAATGCAAAAGGATTTGTTCCTAAGACCGGTTGCGTTCCTCTGGTGGGTACCATAGATATCCCACGCGTGGAGGTGGTAACAATGCCGATCATTCCCTTTTTTGCAGCAAGTTCCGCGTAATACCCAGCCGCTCCAAAGTGATGAGAGTTGCGGACACAGACGATTCCCACGTCGTGTGTTTTGGCCTTTTCTATGGCTGATTCCATAGCGCGGACAGAAACTGGATGCCCTAAGCCTCTGTCGGCATCCAACAGGGCTGTTGTTTTTCTTTCTCGTATTAATTTTGTCATAGGCTTTATATTTAACGCCCCACGACGGAAAGTTTCTTCATATTGTTGAAGCATATTGATTCCATGAGAATCGACCCCGCGTAAATCAGTCTCGACCATGACATGGGCGGCAATTTCTGTATCCTCTTCCCGCATACCCCACGCCAAAAGAATACTGATTATTTGCTCCTCAACGATGCTTGCATGGTAGCGGAGAGATTTTGATGGGATTTTGGTGCTCAAGGCAGCGTCTCCGAATCATTGTAACGTCTCCAGGCACTCATCTGGATGGCGGAAGTATAGCAGTGAACAACCACGGGAACCGTTTTAATGCTGAACGCTTCCGTTATTTTCTCTTTCACTTCGTCTTCACTGGTTATTTTTATACCTTGGGCTCCAAATGAATTTGCCCAGGCTACGAAGTCAGGATTGGTTAAACGCGTTCCCTCCATAAACGCTCTTTCAGGATAGCGAACGTATGAGTGCATCCCGATTGTGCCATACATCGAATTATCGGAAATTATGATAATTGGATTAACACCGTATTGTCTCGCTGTCGCTATTTCGTTTCCCATCATCAACAGACCACCATCTCCAATAAAACAAACTATCTGAGTGTTGGGTCGCCGTAATCCGGCTGCTACAGCCATAGGTATTCCAGATCCCATTGCACCCACGACGGATGATAGGAAAACTTGAGTTTGTTTGAAGTTGATATAACGGTGGACGAAACTTCCGAAGTTCCCCGCATCAGAGGTCACCGTGGCATCGTCTGCTAGGTGCTTGTCGACCTCACAAACTATCGCAGCGAAGTTAATGCCATCGCTTGTAGGTTCCCAGTTTGGGGAAAGCAAATCAAGATGAGTCTTGTTTAAAAGTTTTATCCAATTATTTCTGCTTGATGAAATTGTGGGGGGGGCAGCTAGTAAAAGTGCTTTTACTACCTCGCTTGGGCTCGATGGAATTCCGAGGGTTGGTTGCCAAACTCTTCCGATTTCGTCAGCATCTGGCCATATGTGTATCATTGGAAATTGGGGGATTGGTGCAGTCGGAAAGCTATAGGACTGGCTGACTGTATCTGTTAATCGCTCTCCTAGTGCTATCAATAGATCAGTTTTTTTTAATTTATCAATAAGTGGTGTTGGAACACGAATACCCATATAGCCACCGTAATTAGGGTGCCTGGAGTCGAATAGTTGCGGACGCCGGTGGGTAGGGCAGATGGGTAGCTTCCAGATCTCCGATAATTTATTTAAGTTGGTGAGAACTTCTTGATCTGAAACCGCTTCCGCTAGAAGAGCTCCCCCGACCAAAACTACAGGCTTGGTGGATCTTTCAATCATTTCAATTACTGCGGCTATATCCTGGGCACGTGGGCCGGGAGTTGCCGCTCGCGCAGGCGGAACAATGGGTGTGTTTATTTCTTCATCAAATAGATCTTCCGGCAGTATGACAGCTACAGGCCCGGGAGTACCACTTTGAGCTATGCTAAAAGCCCTCGCAAGGGCCTCAGAAGCCATATTTGGGCAGTTAACCTCGATCACCAATTTTGTTATATCAGCGAGTAGAAGTGAATAGTTCTGTTCTTGCAAGGCACCCCTACCTAGGTCAGTTCGCTCGACTTGGCCAATCAACATTACGATTGGTGTAGCATCATGGTAAGCTGAATGGAGAGCGACCATGCTATTTGCTAGTCCGGGCCCTCGGCTAACTAGCACGACGCCAGCTCGATTATTCAGACGTCCGTCCGCTACCGCCATAAAGGCAGCGCCGGCTTCATGCCTACACACAATGATTCGGATTGTTTCACGTTCTATTAGTTTGCTAGAGAGACCGACATAACTCTCCCCTGGTACACAAAAAACCTGGTTAACCCCATGACCTTCGAGGCTATCTACCAATAGGTTAGCTACATTGTGTATCATTTTTCGTATAGCTCACTAGTAATCTATTTGCTGCTGTTTCACTATCCAGAGATTGAGAGGTCTTGTTGATCTGACGCATTGTAGTTCGCATCGTACCACCAGTCGATATAATCGCTGTACGATATCGGCGGAAACTTGGCAGGGTTCTCCTTCGACTGACAAGAGGGTAAACATGTAATTTGAGCATCGAGGTGCGGGCCATAAAAATATGGTATTGCGTACCTAGATTGTTTCTTGGGAGGTAATGCTCTGTGTGGTGTCGATCTATAATATCCGTTTGTCCATCTGTGCAGCATGTCCCCACTATTTACAACAAACGAGTCGGGAACATAAGGAATATCTATCCATTTATTATCGGCAGTTTGAATTTGTAATCCAGGCACTGTCGACTGAGCCAAAAACGTCAAAAAATTAGCATCGGTATGTGGTGCGATTCCATATTGGTCTTTGTCGCGTCTCTTTGTTGGGGGATAATGCGATAATCTGAATGAGAACTGACTCTCCCAGAATGCATCTTCAAAGGTATTGGTTGGCATATCCAGCGAAATAGCTAGCGGCTGAAGCAGACTTTTTGCTAATTTATCGACCGCATCTGTATATTCTAAAATGTTTTTTTTAAAATTAGTTAGGCCTGTTGGCCATTCATTTGGACCAGCAAATCTTCTTCCTTCCCGCACAAGAGGATCGTCGGGTTTCCTTTCTCGTTTTATGAAGAATGCTTCATTCAAATCGAATTTGGCTTCTTCGTCACTGACTCTCGACGTCTTTACATTGTATCGGTTCATTGCCATGTAGCCGTTATTGTGAGAATTCATCAACACGGATTGTTTGACGTGCATGGGCTGGCTATGGAAACGACGTGCTTCTTCAAAGGTTTGATCTATCAAACGTCTAGAGATGCCGTGATTGATGATTATCAAAAACCCACTATTCGTTAGGGCCTCTCTCAATTGCCTAGCGATAAAATTGGCTCCTGCCATCCCTTTCTCAGATAAAGGGAGCAGGTCAATAATAGGAATAACAGAAACTAGGGGAGTATGAGACTTCTTCTTCATGCTAGTGCCGTGAGCGTTTGATTTAATTGGAACAACCAGATTAATTTAATCTTGCAATTTTTTGAATACCGAGAACGATTTTTTTTTAAAGATTTGCTAGGTTATTTTAAATGCTCAATATAGAGAAATATTGTGTTGCTGTTATAAGTACCTAAAACTCTTGTTTAGTCTTTGTTCATTTGGATAAAAGGAAACCAAAAATGGATATAGGTGTTTTCATCTTTGATACCGATTATAGTATAGATATTGGTGAATTAGCTAGAGAGCTTGAAGATCGGGGTTACGAATCATTATTTGTTCCCGAGCACACTCATATACCAGCCAGCCGAAGGTCGCCTTTTCCAGGGGGCGGAGAATTACCGAGACAATATTCTCACACGCTTGATCCCTTTATTTCCTTAAGTTTTGCAGCGGCTGCAACAACGAAATTGAAAATTGGAACTGGAATTTGTCTACTCCCGCAGCGAGATCCAATTATCACAGCCAAGTTGGTCGCTAGCCTAGATTTGATGTCGAAAGGACGTTTTGTCCTTGGCTTGGGCGGGGGATGGAATATGGAAGAAATGGAAAATCATGGTGTATCGTATAACACACGGTTTGCCATGATGAGGGAGCATGTGCTTGCAATGAAATCGTTATGGGCGAGGGAAGACGCTGAATTTAGTGGAGACTACGTTAGTTTTGATAAGAGTTGGTCTTACCCGAAGCCGCTGCAAAAACCACATCCACCCATCTTGTTGGGAGGTGAAACCGATTACACGTTAAGGCGCGTCGTCGAATATTGTGATGGTTGGTTCCCGCGGGGGAGGGGCGGGTTCGATGCTGTGGAAAGCATTGGTAGATTGAAAAAAATGGCTGATGAGGAAGAACGTGATATTAATTCACTTTCTATCAGCGTATTCGGGGCTCCAGTTAAGCCGGACGTGGTGGATGATTACCGGAGAGCAGGAATTAATAGAGCTTTGTTTGCGTTGCCATCTGACAATAGGGACAAAGTTATGGAAAGTTTAGATGATTTCCAGCCATTAGTTGATTTAGACTCTTGAAGGTGAGGTTAAAAATAAAATTTTAAGACTTTCGGAGTTTTTTCTGGAAAATGAGATAAGATTGTGACTACGATTTTCTAATAATTAGGTATTTTGGGCGGTAATTCGTATTTGACTGGGTGTTGGCAAGAAATGCGTAGGCATAGAAATACAAAAATAGTAGCTACATTAGGCCCGTCGACCAGGACTAAAAGGCAAATTAGAGCTCTTGTCGTGGCGGGGGTTAATGTTTTCCGGCTCAATTTCAGTCATGGCACCCATTCCGACCAAAGATCATGTGTGACTAATATTAGGGCTCTCGAAGAGGAATTGAACCAGCCTATAGCTATTATGGCCGATTTACAGGGGCCAAAGTTGAGAATAGGCACTTTTAAGGATGGGGAAATTGAACTAGAGGCAGGGGATATTTTCAAATTAGACCTTCGGGACTCGCTTGGTTCAACTCGCCGTGTACAGTTGCCACATGAAGAAATTTTTGATGCTGCTAAAGTAGGAATGGACCTTTTGCTGGACGATGGAAAAATAAGATTACGTGTTCAAAAAGTAGGAAAATCGGTTATTGAGACAAAAGTGGTTACTGGCGGTAAACTTTCGGATCGAAAAGGTGTTAATGTACCAGGAGTTACCCTAGGTCTATCAGCGTTGAGCGAAAAAGATAGGGTGGACTTGGAATTTGCGCTGGGACTTGGTTTTGACTGGATAGCGTTATCGTTCATTCAACGCCCAGATGATGTTCGAGAAGCCAGAGAATTAATTGAAGGGCGAGCATCGGTACTTATAAAATTAGAAAAGCCTGCGGCAATAGATCATTTACAAGAATTGGTGGAGATGACGGATGCTGTGATGGTCGCTCGTGGTGATCTGGGGGTAGAACTACCACCTGAGAAAGTCCCAGGCTTACAAAAGAGAATTGTGAAGCTATGTCGGGAATGGGGAAAGCCAGTTGTTGTAGCCACTCAAATGTTAGATTCTATGATACATTCTCCAGCACCAACTCGGGCCGAGGCTTCGGATGTGGCTACTGCTGTTTATGACTCTGCAGATGCGGTTATGTTATCGGCAGAAACAGCGGCTGGCGAATTTCCTTTAGAATCTGTGGATATGATGAAACGAATCATACTGGAAGTTGAAGAGGATGACGCCTATCAGGCGGCAATTGATGCAAGCCATGAAGATCCGGAACCAACCGTTTCTGACGCTATTACTCTAGCCGCTCGCCAAGTAGCTGAAACCGTAAGCGCTAACTGTATCGTTACCTATACCACTTCGGGTTCTACCACGCTTAGGGCGGCTCGTGAACGCCCACCCGTTCCAATTTTATGTGTAACATCGAATATAAAAACGGCTCGCCGACTAAGTCTCGCTTGGGGGGTCTATCCAGTACATATTGCGGAAGAAGAAAGATTTTCTGCGGTTGTAAGACGAGCCCTTGATGTTTCGGCATCTCAAGGGTTCGGCGGCTCGGGAGACCACATAGTAATCACAGCTGGTGTGCCCATGGGAACGCCCGGATCTACTAATGTACTACGAATTGAGCGGATACCATAAGGGTAACTATCGGGCTTCTTTGCGCCAAGCCAAAATACTACAACCGATTATGAACGTCAGCCACAATATCGGGTCTAGCAAGGGAGTCCACTGTAATTCAGATGTCGAATAACGATTATTTGATTGTAAACCCAGCCATTTTTTTCCAAAAGTTGTTCGCCCTTGTTTAACTAAGCGAATATCTGGGAACCCGTCTTCTAGTGGCCAAAATATTTTTCCTCCTGTTTTGGATATAATAGGATTTAATATTTCTGGTGTAGTTAATAGATTTAGATATTCCCTGGAATCGGTTGATCCTAACGCCATCATGTCTTTGGAATTTCCGTCGGTTGCTTTATAGAGTCCGGGCCCCGAGTTCTTGAAGTACGCAACTGCTTCTCCCGGCGAAATTTGTTTCGGAGTTTCTATTTTCACTGAACCGTTTGGATGTATTAGGCTAATTGGTGCATAGACATCTTTTGTGGAGCGACTTTGGACCTGTAATTGGTTGTTAATGAAGCGTATTCGAAGAGTATTTTCTTCGAGCTCCGGTTCCTTCATTAACCAGTGTGCTACCTTCCTTAGTAATTCACCGTGTGGTCCGCCACCCTGATAACCTCGATCCCAAAGCCATATCTGATCGGAAAGGAGCTGCGCTATCCGTCCTTGTCCTATTCGGGCGAGTATAAGTAGAGGTTTTTGAGAAGGGCCTGTCAAAAGGACATCACCTTTAACCAGTCTAGTTTCTATTTGTCGAAACCATCGTCCCCAGGTCGCATTGGGTTCGTAGGAACCGTTATTTAGCCCTATTTTAACTTTAGATAATGCAGATGTTACGGGGTGTCGAAGACCTATCGCGGTGAGTTGAGGTCGAAAACCTTGTTCAATAATTTGTCCCGTTGGGACGGCAGGGAGTATTTTGCGTAATGGGGTGAATGAAGTACTCTTCGAGGAGGCAAAAGACGGGCCTGCCGCTTCAAATAGGGCACCCCCATCGTTGACATAGTCACTGATATTTTCCAAGTAGTCCGGAGGAATAATGCCGCGCTTTTTATATTGATCCAAAATTATAAGATCAAAACTTTTGAGTTCTTTTTCAAAAATTTGTTGTATTGGAAAGGTTATTAGGGAGAGTTCCTCTCTTGGGGTATCGTCTATTTTGTTGGGTGGTCGTAAAATGGTAAAATGTATGAGGTTTACTGAGGGGTCTGACTTAAGGAATTTTCTCCACGTTTTTTGGCCAGAATGCGGAGCACCTGAAATCATTAAAACATTAAGCTGTTCTCTAATGCCATAAATTTGATGTGTGACATTATTATTTTTGTGACTTAGCTCGTTTTGTTGCTTTTGGATGGACAGCCGAACTATATTTTTTCCAGAATGCTCAATCGGAATAGTTATCTCGAAAAATTTGTTGGTCGTAGCCAAAAATTTTGTTGGAGCCTGTTCATTCACTGTTACTGTTACGGGTGTATGCGTCTCACTTGTTCGGCTTTTGTCTCTCACTAAAATTGTGATTGTCGCGGAGTTTCCTAGAATCCCATAACTTGGGGCTTGCCGCAATTCAATAGAACGGTCTTTCTCATCGCGTTTACCGGTTAATATAGTGTGGATAGGAAACTTCGAATCTGCAACATGACGACTTTTCTCTCCATCATGGATTTGGCCGTCTGTTAACAAAATAATTCCAGCTACGTCTTCTTTTTCCAGGGTGGATAAAAATTGCGTTAGTTGGCCAAATAAAAGTGTTCCATTGTTATATAAAACTTCTTGATTTAAATCTGAAGTGTCGCGGATATCTACTATTTCTACTTTTAAATTTTGCTTGGTGTTTAGTCTTTTTACCAATTTGGATAGAATATCTTCTAAATTCTTTTTTCTGCCTTGTAGCTGCTGGCTTCCAGTGCGGTCTACCGCCACTACTACTAAATTTTTTTTTAATTTACTTGCATTTGAGATTAAAAGCGGATTTGCCAGAACCAGTAAAATACTTCCTATGGCACAACCTCTCCATATAACACCTTTTCCTATTTGATAACCAAGAGACAGGATGGCTAGAAGCGAGACTATCGAAAAGGTTATCATAATCGACCAAGAAAGATAGGGCTGGAAAATAATTTCAATATTATTAAGGCTCATTTGGCTATTCGTTTTAGAATGTTATTAGTGTGTAACTGGTCCGATTTATAATTTCCTGTTAGTGCATAGATAACTAAGTTAATCCCGAATCGAATAGAAAGTTCGCGCTGTGAGTGGGCTTTCTGACTCATGGAAAAAACGAAATCACCCTGTTTGTTTTTAGCCCAAGCCCTGATCCAATCGTTCGTGCCAGCTATTATTGGTGTTAATTCCCCAAATTTGGAAAATTGCCGATTTCTCACCCACAAAATTTCATTTGAAAACCGACCGGGGAATGACTTGAGTATATAAAAGCTGCGCATAAGGGTATGTTGCCTGGTTATAGGAACTAGCGGAAAGATATTTAGATGGGGTCCGATAGCTCTTAATTTTGGAACTAGAGAGGTAATTTCTCGCACTGACCGGCGGCTTTCGATAGCATTTTGACTATCGATAAACAATATGCCGCCATTATCCATAAAGTTATTTAATCGATTTTGTACATTGATGCTCAGTGGTTCTTTAAGCGCTGAAAGTGGACAGAATAATATATTGAAAAAAGCAAGATCATCACTCTCGATATTCACGCCAAGTGGGTCTCCCAATGACGCAGCTGTTCGTTCTCTTAAAGCGTCAGTTAATGTTCTTAGTGCTGATAGGCTTAGAACGTCGGTTTCGTGGGTTCCCGATTTTGCAAAAACGAGCCGCGTTTGCGACGAGGCTGTAAGAGCAAACCTATCTGCGCTGCTCAGTTTAGAGTCTGCCAGAGCACTATTTGAAATGATATCTACAAATATACCTAATAAAATGATCAGAAAGAGAAGTGAAACCTTCGGCAGAGTTTTTGTGAAAAAGTTTATTCTATCGTTATTCAAAAATAAGATTATCAAGGTGTCAATTAGCAATAAGCCAAGTGCTAGATAAAATAAATGCGCTGAAAGGTTCACAACGTTAACCAAATCGAAATTACTAGTTTCGATACCCCTAGGAATTACCGTTTCGGATTTTATGTCTTTAGCGGTTAGGCTGAGGTTGAATGCAGCAGGTGCGCTGCTGCTTCCATAAAAGCCAGGGGGGTGTATAGGGCCTGGCTTTAGTTTTTTAGCTAGACCTATGTTTGGAATAATAATATCCGAGGTTGGTGGAACTCTTAATTGACCAAATCCATCAAGCAGCTTTAGTGCTGATAAGTTACTTAGGTAGGCACTGTTAGCGCGGGTTCGTTTCGATTTGATTAAGCGTTGCAACATTTCAACAAACTGTCCGGAAATAACCAGATCGCTCCATTCAGGAGTGGCGGTAGTATGGAAGAGAATGATACGACCATCACCTTTATTTTTGGCCGTTATAATAGGTGTTCCGTCACTCAAAGAGGCCCAAGTCTGTTGTTTCAGAGTGGGGGCAGGTGTAGCCAGAAGTTGACGCCTTACGAGGACGTCCTTGTAACGAGGCAAATTTGAGAGAGGAGAATTTCTATTGAAGGTAGTTATGTTGAGAGGTTGTTGCCAGGACAAACTGCCGCCAAAGGCCCTTTCTCGCCCACGTAATTTAACTGGAATCAAACTGTCGTTGGCTTCCTCACTTTCTCCCTCCAAATTTGCTGCTAAATTTGGTCCTGAAAATCGAATTAAAGTGCCACCGGCTTCAACCCATTTTCTTATATTGGCCTTCTCCTCAATGGATATTTGGTAGGCATCTGGCACGAGAATGATGGGGATATTTTTTTTTGAAAGCTTATCTAAAGTTCCCTTTTTTGTGTAGCTGCTGTCTGATAGAGCAGTTTTTAGGTAAAAGACTTCATTCAAAAGAGGGTGGGGAGACTGAGAGTTAATTCTGGTTGCTATTCCCACCGATACTTTTTTTAGCGATTCATCTACAAGATAAACAGCGGCGGCATTAGCTTCGTTTTGAAGGACAAATCGATTAATTTCGTTTTTCTTTTTTTCCGGTAATCTTACTTCAACGGTTTTAGTTAACTCCCCTTTTTTGAATGTTATATTAGAAGTTGTTATAACGCGATTATCTTTATTTACCGCGGAAAGTTTTGTTTTTCCTTCTAACTCTGCAGTTGATCGCATTACGGTTGCCTGGAGCGTTAGGCCCTTGTGTTTAATGTATGAAATAATGGTTGGGCCTAAAGATTTATTTTGAAGAAGTAATACCGGCCCATACTTTTTAAGGTGCTCGATGACATGGAACTTTTTAGAGTTAAATATTCCATCCGAAATCCAATGTGTCTCAAAATATCTGGGGAGTTGTTTTTTTACCTTATCTTGGGTTAGAAAGAGTGGATCTATAGACCAAGGTTTAGGTATAATTTGATCGACCAAGAGTAGGGCCTCTGATACCGTTAGAGGTCCCGCCAAACGACTTTTCCTATCTGGCTCTCGTGCTGTCGTTGCGACAAAAATGTCCTTTTTTTTCAGTTCTGCTGCCGAAATCAGTTTGTTGGCAGTTTGGCTCCTTTGTTGCCAACCTGATCCAGAAGCCCATCCGTTATCAATTACTATCAATAATGGATGGCTTCCATTCAAGTGCTGAAAAGAATGCATTTTGGGATTGGCTAAAGCAATTATCAATAAGCTAATGTACGTTAGTCTTATTATGACAATCCATAAAGGTGCCCTATCAGTAAATTGACGACTGGATTGTGATTGAGTGATTAACCAAAGTGCTGAGAACTTGTAGGTATTTGGAACAGGTGGCATTGTACGCAGCATGAACCATACTAAGGGCACGCCCATAAGAGATAGAAGTAACCACGGTTCGGCAAATGCGACTGGCCCTATATTAAACATATCATTTGGCCAAACGGTTTTGGTTTATTAATCTATACAGAACTAACTTTAGAATAACTTCTGCTTTCGTTTCCGTCGAAAAATTAAAAAATTCCCAACCAATGTCCTTTGCTATTTTATTCAGATAGTTTCTATGTTCTGCTAGCCCGTTCATATAGTCTATACGAATTTCTTCCGCCCGTTGTAAAAGCTGAGAATCCCGTCCTTCTATACTTTCAAACTTTATTCTTCCTTGGAATGGAAAAGTTTCTTCTGCTGGATCCAAGATTTGTATTAAGCTGCCTTTACAACCTTGCTGGGCTAGTTGTCGGGCCTGTTTCTCGAAACTTGTGCTTGGGTTTATAAAGTCGCTGACTAGGATTACTCGGGAGGATTTAGACAAGCTCTTAGTAACAGGTATAGCGCCCTTATCTTTGTTAGAGGACATAGCTTGGATAAAATTTTCAAAACCGAGTTGGCCGTTCTTAGCAGGAAGTTTGGATCCTAAATAAGAAATGCGTTCACCTCCATTTCTAAAAATCGCAGCTAGCGATAATATAACTAATTCAGCAAGTTCTTTTTTCCCCACCTGAACTAAACCGGAATGGTAGGACATAGTGGGAGAACGAGATCTCCATAGCCAAATGGTGTGTTCAGTTTCCCATTCTTTATCTTGGACTATGAATTCGTCGCTTTTGGCAGATTTTCTCCAATCTATTGCTTGCAATGAATCATAAGGTTCAAACTTTCGAAACTGCAAAAATGATCCCCTGTTTCCAGTCTTTTTGCTTTCGTGGTACCCGTGTCTTGCAGAGAAAGTTACTTTTTTGGTCTTAAATTGAAATGCGAAAAACTGTTTCGCTAGCAGTTCCGCTTTTTCGATGTTCATCATCTGTATTTTTTGCAAATAATATCGATAATATCATTTGCAACGAAATTATCCGTTTGAGCGGTAAAGCTCAATGCCATTCGATGTTTAAGTACCGGTTTGGCTAGTGCTAAGACGTCTTCAATCGAAGGGGACAGCCTTCCATCCAAGATGGCCCGGGCCCTGCAGGACAGCAACAGAGCTTGGCTTGCGCGAGGGCCAGCTCCCCAGGCAACATATTTCTTGACTTGATCTATTTCTGAACTATCAGGTCTACTTGCCGTGACGACGGATAATATGACGTCTAAAACAGATTTTGATACGGGAATATTACCTACAAGCGACTGTGCAGAAGCTAAATCAATTTGATGCATTTCGTTGGAAAAAGTGGTTTTTTGAGGAGAGGATTCATTTATTAACATTCTTCGCTCGGCTGTTCTATCCGG
The DNA here is from genome assembly GCA_964342575.1 of uncultured Nisaea sp. Classification (GTDB taxonomy): domain Bacteria; phylum Pseudomonadota; class Alphaproteobacteria; order Thalassobaculales; family Thalassobaculaceae. The sequence continues at coordinate 32,144 of CAYFGZ010000004.1, forward strand.
ATAATCAAGATCGATTTGCATTAAAAATCTATCTAGTTGGGCTTCTGGTAAAGGATATGTACCCTCTTGTTCAAGAGGGTTTTGTGTCGCCAATACATGGAACGGGGATGGCAAGTCTAAGGTTTCGCCGGCTATAGTAACTTGCTTTTCCTGCATAGCTTGAAGTAGGGCGGATTGACTCCGAGGGCTGGCCCGATTTATTTCGTCGACCATCAGTATTTGGCTAAAGATCGGCCCTTTTATGAAACGAAAATACCTGTGCCCCTTATTATCTGTATCTAATACTTCAGACCCCAAGATATCTGCCGGCATTAAATCTGGCGTACACTGAATTCTTCTATTAGTTGAACCAGTTAAACACCCCACAGCCTGAACGATTGTAGTTTTTGCAAGTCCTGGTACACCTACCAGCAAGGCGTGCCCCCCCGACAAAATGGTGATTAAAGTAAGGTCTATTGCTTCTGATTGTCCAAATACTATCGACGATAGCCGAGACCTAATGTTACTCATACTTTTCCTTACAGCCTCAACTTTCTCTATTATTTGCTCGTCCGTGGTTTTTGTTGAAGCTATGTCATTTTCCATATGAGGTCATACCTTGTCCAGGTTGATTTCAGAGGTGTTCTCGATCATATTTGATTATCTTTGTGTATTATAGGGTATGAAGACTTGGCAGATAAGGTTAACAAATTAACTCGATTAGTGAAACAATTGGAGCGACCTTACACAAGAAATACAGAGATGCCGATTCAGAATTTTGAGTTGCGGATAGCAGCGGATGGTATTTGGTACTATCGAGAAACTCCGATCAATAGAATTGCATTGGTGCAATTATTTGCAAAAGTGCTTCAAAAGGATAGTGATGGTAAATATTGGTTGATTACGCCAATGGAACGGGGTTTGATTGAGGTTGACGATGCACCTTTTTTGGCCGTTGACGTTAATCAAGTAGGTGGTCAGGAACATCAGGATATTTCTCTAGTTTTTAGGACAAATTTAGATGAAGAGATTGTTTGTGGACCTGAGAACCCACTAAGAGTCGAAATAGAGCCTGAGACGCAGGAGCCAAGCCCCTATATCCTTGTGCGAGACAAGTTGGAAGCAAGGATTACCCGATCAGTTTTTTATCAACTGGTAGAACTGTCTAGCGAGCGTATAATTAAGGGAAAGAGGATACTAGGAGTATGGAGCGAGGCAACGTTTTTTCCGCTGGGGCCAATAGATATGGACTCGTGACATTAGATCATTTCAGAGTGCTGTTTTCGCAAGCTCTAAAAAAAACAAATCATCGGCCTGATAAAACAGTCGGTTCAGGAGACCATGACTTAAATCCAGGAATGCTTATTCCCCGAAAAAGTACGCCAGCTTCTGTATTGATTCCGGTAATTGGTAGGCCTGGGCACCCCACTATTTTACTGACAAAACGATCGGAAAGCTTGTCTCACCATGCTGGACAGGTGAGTTTTCCAGGCGGAAGAATGGAAGAAAGTGATGCAAGCGAGGCAGAAACGGCATTACGTGAGACAGAAGAAGAGATAGGACTGAGACGCAAATATATTGAGATAATTGGACAACTAGAAACATACGATACCAGAACTGGTTTCAGAGTCACACCGGTGGTAGGACTTGTAAAACCTCCCTTTGAATTGAGGATCAATCCAATAGAGGTTGCCGAGATATTTGAGGTTCCGGTTTCCTTTATACTAAATAGGATGAATCACGAAAGACATAGTCGGGAATGGCAGGATACAATGAGGAAATTTTACGTTTTGCCTCACCCCGATCATTACATCTGGGGTGCGACGGCTGGTATGCTGGTCAACCTGGCGGAAATGTTATTAGAAGTATTGGAAGAGTCTTAAAACATGAATTCTTGGGCGTTCGAAAAGTGGTGGAGGCAAGAGCCTATCTCTACTTTAATGGAGGTACTTAACGTTCCGTTGGGCTCTGCTCGATTTGTTGGGGGGTGTGTTCGCAATACTATCTTAGGAATTTCCATTACAGATGTCGACATTGCCACCAAGCATTTACCCAACAAAACAATCGAGTTACTGAAAATTGCTGGTATAAAATATAAAACTATTGGGTTATCCCACGGCACAGTGACGGCTTTTATTGACAATAATAAATTCGAAATTACCACTTTGCGCCGGGATGTTGAAACTTATGGCCGCCATGCCAAAGTAGAATATACTGACTGTTGGTACGAGGATGCGACGAGGCGAGATTTTACGATGAACGCTCTATTTATGAGTTCGGCGGGAGAAATTTTCGATCCGCTAGATTCGAAAAGTGATGTTTTGGCTGGATATGTGCGATTTGTTGGGGTTCCGTCTGATCGATTGAACGAAGATTTTTTGCGTGTTTTGCGGTTTTTCAGGTTTCACGCTCATTATGGGCGGGGAGAAATGGATCCATCGGGCCTAGCTGCGTGTAAAAAATACGCATCCAAAGTGAATCAATTAGCTGGGGAACGTGTTAGGGAAGAGATATTCCAAATTCTTGTGGCAAAAAATGCAAATTATATTGTTGAAAAAATGTTGGAATGCGAAATTTTTCCAGAAATTCCTCGCGAAAAAGCACGGTTGGAGGCCTTCAAAAGGCTAAATGCTATGGAGGGTACTCCTGATCCCGTAAGACGATTAGCAGTGCTCGTTACTGGGCCAACGGCACCCATTGTTGATCGCCTTAAGCTGTCCAAATCGATAGCTGAAAGGCTCGTTTTTTTGGCAGAAACCCAGCTTGAGGTAGAATTTAACTTAAAATTAATCAAGGCTGGGATATACCTTCACGGAAAAGAAAGATATCTGGATTTAGTAATTTGTAAGACTGCCTTGAATCCCGCTTTTGGCAGTTTTCTTGAAAATACTCGAAAGCTTGTAAAAAAGTGGATTCCACCTCAATTTCCTATTAGTGGGAAAGATGTTATTGCGCTGGGTGTGCAACCAGGGGTTTGTGTTGGAAAAATTCTTAGAGAAACAGAGGAATGGTGGATAGCCGGAGATTTCTTGGCCAACCATGAGGATTGTATAAGATGGATAAAATCGCGAACATAACTAGGGGTGAGGTCTGAGAAATGGGAAGAATACTACAAGCAGCAGAGGCACTTATAGTAGCTAGATCGACGAACGAAGCACTCATTGAATATCCAAATAAATCTGAACCTACTAGTGTTGACGACGCTTTTGCCATTCAGGACGCTGTGCTTGAAAAAACGGAGGCGAAGATTGGCGCTTGGAAGGTTGGCCCGGCCACGTCAAGTTTTCCAGCCACCTGTGCTGTCATACCCAGTGATAATGTTATACGTTCGCCTGCAAGTTTACCCAATACTCTAAGATTAAAGGCTGTAGAGTGTGAAGTGGCATTTAGGTTGAGCATGGATTTACCGGCCGACAGAGGACCATACACATCAGATGATGTAAAGGCTTCGATTGCCACGGCAATGGTTGCAATAGAAGCAGTTGAGACGCGTTATAACACTTGGCCTGTTCCGGACCCTATCTGGGCATTGGCTGATAGTCAGAGCAATGAAGCACTGATAATTGGAGAAGAAACTGATTTCTTGGATAATGTTGATATTGGTGGACTTCGTGCGAACTTTACGATTGACAACGAAAACATTCCTGCAAGCAAAGGATTTCCAGGGGGAGATCCATTTAGTCTTATCGCGTGGCTTGCGGAGCACTTATCTAGCAGGGCTCCAGTTATATCAAAAAGGGGTTTAAAGAAGGGCGATATCGTTACTACCGGGTCGTGGAACGGGGTCGATTTTGCACGCAATAATTCCACAGTTACAGCAGAATTTGAAAACCTAGGCGTCGCCCATCTGACTTATGTAACCAAATAAAGTTGAAATCACTTAGTATGGCTCTAACTTGATCAACAGATGTTAAAAAGAATCTAGTTTTTCCATGTTAGGGGCTGGCCAAGTCACCATCGGGGGTAAGCTCATTAAAATGGCTTCTACATCGCCACCGGTTTTTAGCCCGAACAGTGTGCCGCGATCGTAAAGCAAATTAAATTCGACATATCTACCGCGTTTAACAAGTTGACTTTCCCTTTGGGCTTCAGTCCATGAATCATTCATGCGGTGTTCTACTATAGAGGGAAATATGTTCTTGAATGTTGAGCCAATTTCCTTAGTAAACCTATAATCTTTGTCGAAGTCATCATCCAGTTGATCAAAAAAAATTCCACCAACGCCTCGTGGTTCATCGCGGTGTTGTATGTAAAAATATTCATCACACCATTTTTTGAAACGCGTGTAATAGCCTAAATCATGTTTGTCGCATGCTTTCTGAAAAGCATCATGAAATAATTTTGCATCCTCGGCATTAGGGACCATTGGTGTCAGATCTGCTCCACCTCCGAACCATGATTTAGTCGTAGTAATGTGTCTAGTATTCATGTGCACAGCTGGAACGAGGGGGGACCACATATGGGCAACCACTGAAATACCTGATGCCCAAAATCTAGGGTCATCTTCTGCACCCGGTATCTGTCTTCTGAAATCGACGGATAATTCGCCATTAACTGTAGATACATTCACTCCTACTTTCTCGAAGAGACGACCCTCCATTATAGACATTTCTCCCCCCCCGCCACCATCCCTCTCCCAACGTTTGCGTTTGAATTTTCCAGCGGGTAGACCTTTTAGAGGACCTTCATAACTATTTTCAAGTTCTTCAAAAATTGCACAAAGCTGATCGCGAAGGTGTTTAAACCATTTTTTCGCCTCTAACTTTTGAATTTCGGTGGATAGATACATTGGAAACTCCATACGTAGCCAAATAGATCATTTGCAATTTATCGTACCGCTTAGACCTATTTGAATACATTGCTAATGACTTCTTCTTCAAAAGCAATAAGAAAAGGTTTTAAATTAATAATATCCATAATAAATTTCTGATATTTTTTTAACAACGCCTAGCATCTGTTAATTAGACAAATCATAAGCAACTGGAAAATAGAGACCGAAATGACGAACACAAAATTTCTGTTCTGCGTATTTGATGGTCTTAGACGGGACTTAATTCGTCAGGACACCATGCCAAATTTGAATTCGTTTAGGCGGAGTTGGTGTGATTTCCCAAACAGTAACTCTGCATTTCCTTCAGAAACTCGCGTTCAAGTGTCAAGCTTTGTAACTGGAGCTTATGCTGGGGGTGCCGGATCTTCAGCAGAAAGTGAAGAGGGCGGGGGGCATGGGATTATGGCAAACGTATTCTACGATTTGTCTCTCCAACTGGACAAACCCTTGGATACTTCAGATACAAATAACATGAAACACGCTCGTCAGGTATACGGGCGTATACAAAAAGCCGCAAATCTTGGCGAAATTTTAGCTGGAGCTGGGTTTAATTATTCAGTGCTAACGACTGGAAAAATAGGAAACGCGAAACTTCTTAATTTAGAGGCAGATAAATTTCGTCACAAGCTGTTCTCGATTTGGGGAAGAGACATTTCGAGTGCTGCTATTGATTATGATCGTATAATTAGAGACTTCGGTCCTCCACCTGAGCAGGAGTTTCCTAATAATATGGTCACCGAATATGCAACAAAATTATTGTTGGAGTATTTTCTTTGTGACGTTACAACGGACGTACAGGTGATTTGGTATAATGAGCCCGACTTATCCTTTCATTATCGCGGCATTGGGGCGCCCGAAAGTTTATCAACTATAAGGTCAATCGACGAAAATTTTGGAAAAATATTGGATTGGTGGAACGCAGAAGGTCGTAGTAAAGGCTGGCACATCATAGTGGTTTCCGATCACGCTCAAATCACCACAATTAAACAGATAAATGTAATCGAAGAATTGAGGAAGGGCGGTTTTAATGCGGGCATAGCTGTAGCCGATGGCATTGATATTGCTGTGAAGAGAAGTTATAGCGGTCAAATAACAGTGCGAGATAGGAATCCTAAGTTGATCAAGCGGGTACTGGAGTTTTTGCAGGACCAATATTGGTGTGGTTTAACCTTTACTAGGACAGGGCTATACGGCGCTTTATGCATGGCCGACATTAATGGCCTGAACGAACGATCACCAGATATTAATTATGTTATGAGAACGTTTGATGGAGTAAACGAATTTGGGTACCCGGGGTTATGCTACGCGGATAATCCGGATATCCCACACGGTGGTGGTATTCATGGGGGACTGCACAAAACGGAATTAAATAACTTAATGGTCTTTGGAGGCGATAGGTTTAAGCGGGAAATGATTTTTGACGTTCCAAGTAGTATTGTAGACGTCCTTCCGACAATCTTATGTGGATTAGATGTTAGACGTCCGAAGACCATTATGGGCCGCTCATTAAACGAAGTCTTTCTAGATGGTGGGGATAATCCAGATTGGAGTGAGAGATGTATACGTGCCTCGAGAAATGATTATTCCCAAGAGATGTTGATCGCTGAGGTTCAGGGAGGCAGCTGCCCGTACCTTCGTGGCGGAAAACGTACGAGTTAACTGGTCGTTCAACACTCCCAAAAATTAGTCATTTTTTCTGGGTTCAGGCATTGTGTCCGGTGGAGTGAACGGCGAGATAAATTTTACATTGCCCGCACCACTTTTTTCATAGACTTTTTCGCGAATTCTATTAAGGAAGTCCGCAAGATATTTGAGATCACCCTCAAGCATTTCATGGCTTCGGTTTTCCATTTCTTTCCACGCATTGTGGATTTTTTTGACACTTGAAGGGCTGCCTCCTATACCCTGAAGTTGATCTGTCGTTTTTTTAATCCATTCGATAGTATTTTTCCGCGTTTCCTTGGCTTCGTGAATTTTATCTTTAAGTTTATCAAAGATGAGTTTGGCTACATCTTCTGATGAATTATCGCAAAATGGCTTTAAAAGTTTCATATACTCGAAGTCAGCGTCTGAGAAATTAAATAAGGCTTTATCAAAGTATTTTAAAGTAAGGTTCTTGACTGACATAGCGCCTTCCAGTCGAGCTATTCGTTCAATCATCGCATTTCCATCAGTGATTTTTTCGCATTGTTCTTCGGACAAATCGGCGGATGCGCTATCAAAACTTTTTTTATCGTTTGTTTGGGTTTGTTGTGATCTATTATTCTTTTGTGTTGAGCCTGCAGCGGTTTCTTGAGCCGTGGAGGTCAACGGATAGCAAAAGGTTATTGCAAGGATGATTACAAAAAAAAACGTACTTTTGAACAAAACTGATCTCTTAGCTAATCTTGGTGGGTCACATTTTTTCATTCGTTTAAGATAACCTTAGTCGCGCTACCGATAAAGTCATTATCTCGTGTTTGGATGGGAATCATGCAAAAATATAACACTTTGAATATGCCATACGAAATATGGAACATTTCAAAGAAAACGGCAATGGCCAGCAAGGGAGTAGTAGTCGCTCAGGAAATAGAAGCGGCGAGAGTTGGTGCGTTGATGCTAGAAGCCGGTGGTAATGCGGTAGATGCCGCTATTGCCACAGCCTTTGCTCTCTGTGTAACGGAACCATGGATGAGTGGCCTTGGTGGAGGTGGGTTTATGCAAGTTTACATGGCCGAGACCCAAACAGTCCAATTAATAGACTTTAGCATGATAGCTCCTGCGGAGCTCGTTCAAAGCGATTATATTTTGACCGGTGAAACAGGCGATGATTTATTTGGTTGGCCCGCTGTTGAACATGATACAAATTTTCATGGTGCTAAAGCTATTTCGGTGCCGGGGGCGGTAGCAGGTTATGCACTAGCAAATGAGGTGTTTGGTCGAAAGTGTTGGCAACAGCTTATTCAACCTGCTGTCGAGTTAGCCAAAAGGGGACATCGCAAAACTTGGTGGACTACGTTAAATGTAGCGGCAGAGGCAAAATTACTCGCTCTGTATAGCCAATCTAAGTTAGATTGGTTGCCCGATGGCCAAGTCCCAACGGTCTCGTCCACCCCAAACGACGATTATCTTAATTTGGATAAATTAGCTTTAACTCTTGAATTGCTCAGTATTCATGGGCCTGAATATTTCTATTTAGGCGAGTTAGCAGAAAATATTGTAAATGATATAGGGGAAGCAGGAGGGCGGCTTTCTCGGCTGGATTTAAAAAACTATTCAGCTCGGATATTGGACCCGTTGACTGTATCTCGGGGTTCTACGGTTTACAATTTGGTTCCTGAGTATTCAGCAGGGCCTACTTTTTTGGATGCACTTAATCGCCTTCCAAAGTTTGATAAGGGCACTCCAGCGCCAGAACACCATAGATCGATTTGTGAGGCTTTAATAGAAGCCTATAAGACAAGATTAGACACAATGGGCCACGCCGCTGATGCTGATGATCATAGCTGTACAACTCACATAAATACGCTGGATTCAGAAGGTAATATTGTGGTTATGACAACAACGCTTTTGTCGAGATTTGGTTCTCGTTTTGTCCTGCCTACAAGTGGTGTGTTGATGAATAATGGGATTAATTGGTTCGACCCTAGGCCCAATCGACCCAATTCAATTGCTGCTGGACAGCGCCCCTTGTCAAATATGTGTCCGATAATAGCAATTAAAGATGGACAGCCCTCTTCTGGTCTTGGAGCGTCCGGTGGGAGAAAGATTTTGCCGGCGGTTTTTCAAATTGCAGTATACATGAATGACTTTGGAATGGATTTAGCTACTGCCATTAATTATCCTAGAATTGATGTTAGCACAACGGATGTGATTGTCTACGATGATCGATTTGATAGGCAGACGAGGACGTTGCTAGACGGTCTTGCTACAACGCGCCCATGGGCTCCCACAACTTTCCCTTCTATTTATGCGGTTCCCTCCGGTGTGCAAATTACGGAAGATGGCAAACTCGTTGGAGTAGCGCACCCGCTTTCTCCATTAGCAGCTGCTGTGGAAGCATAAAACTTGAATCAGCGTACGGTCTAAAAGTCTGTGCATCGACCATTGTGCTCCCAATCGCCGTAACGCGTTGGTTCGGGACCATTGTAGCCGCCCAACTCTTTTTCTGACTCGTGTTTATCTGTATCTGTTTCTAACTCGTTGGCTTTGGAAACAGGTGCGCCATCTTGTTTTAGCACGACTTCTTTTGGTTTCCTTGTTTTTAAAATGTGTTTACTCTGTTGCATAATTATTACATAAGCGTTGCTAACTAATATTTCAATAGATCTAGAATAAAAAATAAGCAAGGTTGGGAACTGGCTTGCTGCGGAAAAGATGCCGGAAAATCGTGGGAATTTAATGCAGGCACAAGAAATACGAGTTTCTATTTCGCGCTACGCGGCTTTAGAGCTTTTTACTTCGATTGTAGTTCGCAAACAAACCTTAGAAAAGGCAATTGGGACCTTTTTAGGCTTCGATCAATTGTCGGAACGCGACAAAGGTTTCTCTCGATTAATAGTGGTGACCACTTTGCGAAGGCTTGGGCAAATAGATGCTATTGTAAATTATTGCTTAATTAAGGAGTTACCTAAAGGTGCTGAGACAGTTACGAATGTCATAAGGTTAGCGGCAGCTGAGATTTTATTTTTGGGTGTTGACGTCTACGCAAGCGTTGATAGTGCTGTAACGATTGTTAAGGCTCGACGATTTTATAAGTTTCAGGGGTTAACAAATGCAGTATTGCGCCGGTTAGCTCGCGAGGGCGAGAAATTAGTGGGAGAATTCCCGGAGGAATTAAATTTTCCCGAGTGGATAGTTAAAGCCTGGATTAGGGAGTACGGAAAAAGTGAGGCTCGTCGATTGGTTCTGTCTTCTCTTGAAGAACCTGCATTGGATATTTCTGTTAAGAATAATGCCAACGTTTGGGCCGAAAAACTAGATGCCAAAATTCTAGTTACTGGATCTTTGAGACGTGGGTTTGGTGGTCGAATCGAAGATATGCCTGGGTATAAAGAAGGGGCTTGGTGGGTGCAAGACGCAGGCGCAGCAATACCCGTTTTGCTGTTTGGGAATGTAAAGGGGCTCCGCGTATTAGACGCTTGTGCGGCCCCGGGAGGTAAAACAGCTCAACTTGCGGCGGCAGGCGCGGATGTTACAGCTGTTGATCGTTCTCCAAAACGATTGAAAAGATTAGAGAGTAATATGATCCGATTGCGCCTGCCCGTTACGTGTATCCAGGCGGATCTGATCGATTGGGAACCGGAAGAGAGTTTTGACGCAGTGTTATTAGATCCCCCATGTACCGCGACGGGAACGATCCGCAGGAACCCAGATTTATTAATAAGAAAAGCTATTAACGATACCAAAAAATTAGTAAAATTGCAGGATAAGCTGCTTAGCAAAGTGTCCAGATTAGTCAAGCCGCACGGACAATTGATATTTTGCACATGTTCTCTGCAGCCAGAAGAAGGAGAGCAAAGGATATCCAAATTTCTTGCTAAGAATATGAAATTTAAGCGGAACCCTGTGCGACCCAATGAAATAGGTGGGATGACGGAATTGATCAACAAATCGGGAGATTTGAGAACACTTCCATCTCAATTTTCCGAAGTGGGTGGCATTGATGGGTTTTTCGTTGCAAGGCTATCAAGAGGATAAATATAGTCCATGGTTCCAAATCGGACTATTGCGAATATTATCACAAACTGCTACCTGAATTATCTATGCAAAAGAATATTAGAATATCGCCCTCGATCCTTGCTTCTGACTTTTCTCGTCTTGGGGAAGAAGTGAAGGACATATCAAGGATGGGGGCTGATTTTATTCATTTAGATATTATGGATGGTTGTTTTGTTCCAAACTTATCTTTTGGAGCTGATATTGTTAAGGCAGTGCGACCACACAGTCATTTGCCGTTTGATGTGCATTTGATGATAGATTCTCCAGAAAGGTATATACAATCGTATGTAGACGCTGGTGCTGATATAATAACGGTTCACCCTGAAGCGACATTTCATATCCACAGCACATTGCAGAAAATTCGCGAGACAGGAACTAAAGTTGGCATCGCCTTGAATCCTGGTACCTCTATCCAGGTCTTAGACGGTATAGCTGATTTGATCGATTTGATTCTTATAATGACTGTAAATCCAGGCTTTGGTGGTCAGTCTTTCTTGAATAGTCAGTTGCGAAAAATTTCAGATGTGCGGTTAAAAATAGACGAATTGAAGCAACCCATAGACCTATCTGTTGATGGTGGCATAAACAGAGAAACGGCGAAGTTAGCTATTGAAGCGGGAGCTAATGTGTTAGTTGCGGGTACGGCCATTTTCAGGGCGAATGGACGCCCGTATTCGGAGACTATCGATAAACTTAGGAACCCTTATTCTTGAAGACAGGTATTATAGCCCGCTCGTTAAAAGAACTGTATTTCCGTACGCCAATTTATTCGTGGCGTCTAAATCGTATCGCCTTCAAAGAGATAGAAACGCCTATTGTCGATTTGTGGCCAGGAGAGTCGGAGGTAGGGCGAGCTGTAATCGATGGAGAGACTGCCGGGGTCAAGGTGGAAAATGGAGAGTCTCTATGGGATATTAAGGCGATAGACCATCTCAGTCTTGAATCATTACATGGATTTTCTTGGCTTCGCCATTTAAGAGCCCAAGGGGGAGAGGCCGCACGAAAAACGGCGTGTCAATTGGTCGAAGGTTGGCTGGTCCGTTTCAGCGAGTGGCATCCCTTAGTATGGAGAGCCGATATTCTTGGAGAAAGAGTATCCGCGTGGCTTGGGATGCATGATTTTTTTTGCGAGTCGGCGAACGACGAATTTCGAATTAGCGTGTTAACAAGCATAAGGCGCCAAACAGCCCATGGTTTGGGCGATATTGACTCCGTTCAGTCTGGTGTCAAGCGACTACGAGCAATAAAAGGTCTAATAATCGTTTGTCTGGCGTTTCGTAGTGATTTGCATCGAATCGAGTTTTTGCAAAAGCTTTTGGAGAAAGAGGTGGAACTTCAAGTGAATTCTGATGGTGGTCATATATCGCGATCTCCATCGGTGCACATAGAGGTTCTGATGGCGTTGATAGATATTAGAAATGTATTCAGAGCGAATGGGGAGGGAACATCTGAGAACCTGCAGGAGGTTATTGGGAAAATGACTTCGATGTTGAGATTATGGCGGCACGGTGATGGGAAGCTGGCACTTTTTCATAGTACCCAAGAAAATGGAAAATCATTGATTGAGAGTATAATAGGACAGTCTGAGTCGCGCAGAAAGACTTTTTATGAAGCCCCTATCACCGGGTTCTATAAACTTTCAGCTGGTGGTTCCAATGTGATTGTTGATAGCGGTATAGGGGATTGCAATGACATTGGGGAACATGCAAGTCTAGCGGCTTTTGAATTCAGTGTTGGAAAACAACGTCTTTTTGTTAATTGTGGAACAAGTCCCGGCAACCCTTATATCAGGGAGGCCTTAAGAGCCTCTTCAGCGCACTCAATGCTTACGATAGACGGTTTCGATATACTAGATAAAAAGTCCGAACCATTTCTTCGGAACGAAGCTGTATTGCTGTTTCACAAAAAGAGTGCCGTTAAAGGTGAACTATTACTTGAGCTTAGTCATGATGGGTATAAACGCAGTCATGGACTAACGCATAATCGAACGCTTTATTTGTCGGCGTCTGGTGATGACTTGCGAGGAGAGGAGGGACTTCAATACTCTGGTGACCCAGGGTTCGTTCCCGAAGCGGCAATAATTAGGTTTCATTTGCACCCGAGAGTGAGGGCGTCTCTGGTGCAGAATGGTTCATCTATTATACTGCGGCCCACGGCGGGGGGTATTTGGCGTTTTAAGACAGATGCCAACCTAAACTTATCGGAAAGTCTATATTTGGGGACTGCGACCAGACAGAAAACCGAGCAAATTGTTGTAACCAAAGTTCTTGAAAATATTCGAGAAACCGGCAATGTGATTATAAAGTGGGCCGTTTGCCGCGAAGACGGTCCAACATCCAGTTGAAATGGACCTTAGTGGGAGCATATGATGAGTGAAGTTGAGTGGTCACGCCTCAAGGCACATGAGCTAAGGCTTTTAGCCAAACGGGATAGTGTTATTATAGTGCCAGTAGCTGCCTTGGAGCAGCACGGACCTCATTTACCTGTAATGGTGGATAGCCGATTGACCGGTGAAGTCGCTCGCCGAGCGGCGTTGAAGGGGGCGGCATCTGGGATTACTGCAGTGACTTTACCCGTTGTTTGGCATGGGTTGTCGGAACATCATATGGCCTATGGTGGAACGATAAGTTTGGATAGCAATACGTTCTATCTTGTGTTGGAAGGAATAATTCGCAGTGCTTCTAGACATGGATTTTCGAATTTTTTGATTCTTAACGGGCATGGTGGAAATATTACGGCCGCTGAGGTGTGTGCACAGGATATCAGCATAAAGTTGGGAGTTACGGTTGTTGCGACTACTTATTGGTTGGAGGCGGCGGAAAGGTTTGGCGAAATATTGGAAAAGCAGGATAATGTATTGCATGCTTGCGAAGCTGAGACGTCAATGATGATGGCTCTAGAACAGGAACTCGTAGACGATAGCATATTGGAAAATTCTAGGGGGCCAATGGATCTTCAATTTTTGAGGGCTGGGAATGGGTCTTACCGTTGGCGTTCCTTGACGCACGTGACTCCTAATGGGGTTATTGGAGATCCAACATTTGCGTCTAAGGATAAGGGACAAAGATTGCTAGATGCCGCGGCCGAGGCAATTGTCGAACTTCTGGAAAGCTCAGCAACATTTGCTAGGCAAAAAGACATGCGGCAAAAGAGTGTAGCTGGGGTTCCGTTCGATCAGGATTAGTTAAGACTGGAAAGAACCTGAATGATAATGGTTGAGATTATTCATTTCGCTGCACTGGCTATATTTAGCTTCTTGTTGTCGACAATCTTTACTGGCTTTTTGATAAGGGGCCTAATCATCCACAAAGTGATGGATATCCCGAATGAGCGAAGCAGCCACAATGTGTCTGTGCCGCGGGGAGGCGGTATAACTGTACTTTGCGCGATTGTGGTGGGCTGGCTACTTGACGATATCTTGATAAATACACTCGCCGTGGCGGATCTGGTAATTCTCAGTATAGCTGCTCTACTTGGAGTTATTTGCTTTATTGATGATATGAAAGGGATGTCCCCGTACGTAAAACTTTTTTTCCAAGTTGCGGGTGTAGTTTCGGGTATATACCTACTGTTTCCCGAGGGGGGTATTTTTGGGAGATGGTTTCCCATAAGTTTAGATCTACTGCTGACTGGTATAATATGGCTTTGGTTTATTAACTTATTTAATTTTATGGATGGTATAGACGGCATCACAGGTACTGAAATGTTAACGTTAGGCCTTGGCATGGCTCTTTTGTCCGGTGCGGGTATTTTAAACCCATCTGTCTTGAGCCCATCGTTGGTTATCGCGGCTGCCGCTTTGGGATTTCTGGTTTGGAACTGGAGCCCGGCAAAAATTTTTATGGGGGATGTAGGAAGTATTCCTATTGGCTATTTGATAGGTTGGTTATTAATTTCAGCTGCGGTGCAAAGAGATAGTGCCGAGTATTCCATAGCCGCAATAATTATTTTGCCCGGATATTATCTAGCGGATTCAACCTTTACGGTGGTTTTTCGCATACTTAAGGGCGAAAACATCCTTTTGGCACATAGACAGCATTTTTATCAGAAAGCAGTAGATCGAGGGATATCCCATGGTACTGTTTGTTATGGAATAGCGGCCGTCAACTTATTTTTACTAATCACGGCCTGGCTTCTGACCACAACTTATCCATTTATAGCGATGTTGATAGGTTCTTTACTAGTTGGCTTTGTTTTGTTGTGGATGCGAGGTCTCTTATACAAAATATGTAGGTTTTGAGGTTTGTGAGAAATGCGAATTGCCATCATAGGAGCAAACAGTTTTATTGGCCGGGCTGTCTGCAATGCTTTGGATACTACCAACCACGAAGTCGTTGCAATTTTAAGGGACAAATCGATAGAAAATATTAGTGGGGCCCAGAAAATTGTCCACATTGATGATGCAGGTCCAGAGCAAGACTGGCAAAAGATTATTAGCAACATTGATGTCATAGTACAACTTACGTCGCCGAAGGCTGTGGACAATCCTCGGTCATCGCAACGTCTTGATTATGAGCGCGTGATAGATCGTGGAACGGTTGCGATTGGGAAAGCGGCCTTAACAAATAAGTTAAAGAGGATGATTTTTATCAGTAGCGTTAAAGTGAATGGGGAATTTACTGATGGGAAACCTTTCGCAGTAGACAGCCTACCAAATCCAAAAACGGCGTATGCCGAGAATAAACTCAAAGCAGAACATGGATTGGCTATACTATCAAAAAAAGGACTACCAGTGACAATAATACGTCCCCCAATTGTTTATGGGCCTGGAAACACGGGAAATATAGGGTTATTAATCAAACTACTCTCGTTGTCTCCGGGGTGGTGTGTTCCGTTGAAAGAGATAAAAAATGAAAGATCTTTAATCTTTGTTGATAACCTTTCATCGGCGATAATTAGTAGCATTGAGGACCCAACTAGTGAGTCACGCTTATTTTTTGCCAGGGATTCCGAGATGCTATCAACCTCCCAACTGTGTATGGCGTTATTAGAGGAAATGGGAAAGTCCAAAGTTCTGGGAAGGGATCCATTAGGTTTCGTGAGGAAAACGCTGAGTTTTTGTGTGCCTGGGCTTGCGGTGAGACTTTACGAGTCGCTCCAAATGGACGACAGTGCGATTAAAGAGACCCTTAACTGGCACCCACCATATAGTGTTTATGAGGGATTATCCAGAACAGTTGAAGAGATGAAACAAGAGTAATTAGATTAGCCTAAATTTTGGACGATACCGACCCGTAAAATTTGATGTTTGTAATCGGGAGTTTAAATTTTGAATATACACCGCACCAAAAGGCTATTTTTTAGCTATCTGCACGATGTAACTATGGCTGGTGTTTCATTTATACTTTCTCTTTATTTAAGACTGGGAAGCGACTTACTGACTTGGTCCAAAGGTAGCATTTATATCGGCTTTTCTATATTCGTTCTAGTCGCAGCGCTGGTCTTCTTGTTTATGCGGCTAGACAGAATCATTTGGCGCTATGTTTCTTTGGGGGATCTAGGCAGAATACTGCAAAGCGTCATTTTAACCATAGTGATTTTTGTTGCCTGCCAATTTGTTTACAATAGATTGGACGATTTTCCACGTTCATTTTTGCTCATAGAAATCTTTGTATTGACAGCTATGATAAGTGCACCCCGCTTCTTTTATCGGTTTTTAAAAGACGGCGAATTAAGCGCTTTCCTTGAAAAATCAGCTCATCAGAGAACACACGTACTTCTGGTTGGGGCAGGTAATGAGAGCGATCTATTTATAAGAGAAATGACACGTGGAAAGGAAGCACCGTATAGGGTTGTTGGGATAATAGATGAATTAGGGGGACGAATTGGTCGTAACATACGAGGTGTTCCAGTATTCGGTAATATAGAGTCTATGGGTTCAACATTGGAGAAGCTAAACCGTGATGGTCGCTCGCCGCAGCGCGTAGTGATCACGAATCCCCAATTAGATGGAAAAACGGTAAGAAAGATTAGCGAGGCTTGTGAGAAGGCGGGACTATCAGTTTCTCGGATGCCGAGAGTTACGGATCTTGGAAATATGAATGCACAGAAGACGGACCTCACGGTTAGGCCTATCGACGTGGAAGATGTTCTCGGTCGTCGCCAAACGATCTTGGACCCATCACCTGTAAGCAAGCTAATTTCAGGGAATCGTGTCTTAATAACTGGCTCTGGTGGCACCATTGGCAGTGAACTGGCTTGTCAGGTAGCTAATTTTAATCCCCAGGAAATTATCTTGTTCGATAATTCTGAATTTCTTCTCTATAAAATAGATCTTGCTTTGCACGAATTATATCCAAAAATAAAACGGTGTGCGGTTTTAGGCGATGTCCAAAACAAGCAGGATGTAGACCATCTATTAAGCAAATTCACGCCCGACGTAATCGTACATTCTGCGGCTTTAAAACATGTTCCAGTTGCTGAAAATAACCTTATAGCAGCAGTGCGGACCAATGTTTTGGGAACCCGAAATGTGGCAATGGCCTCTATCAAGAATAATGCGAAGGTTATGGTGCTAATTTCAACAGATAAGGCCGTAAATCCGTTTAATGTAATGGGAGCTACTAAAAGATTGGCGGAATTAATTTGTTTAAGTTTAGATAAAGAACAAAATGGATGTAAATTTGTTATAGTTAGATTTGGAAACGTGCTGGGTTCCACAGGGTCAGTTATACCGCTTTTCGAAAGACAAATAGCCGCGGGAGGACCTCTCACCGTTACTCATCGTGAAATGACTCGATTCTTTATGACGGTTAAGGAAGCTGCTTCTCTAGTGCTACAAGCTGCTGCTATGTCTCGAAATAAAGAGAACACGGACAAAGCTGGGGTTCATGTGCTGGAGATGGGTGAACCGATTAGAATTGTTGATCTGGCAAGACAATTAATAAGATTGTCCGGATTAAGCCCTGATAAGGATATAAAAATACAGTTTACTGGTATAAGAAAGGGTGAAAAACTCCATGAAGAATTATTCTCTGAATCGGAAACGCTGATGGATACAGAAATACAAGGCATTAAATTTGTATCTTCAACGATTGGTTCTTTGGCTTCCATGCAGAAGACATTACGTGAATTGGAAGAAGCGGTGCTTCAACAGGATGAGAGGGCCGTTACGAACCTATTACAGAAACTAGTTCCTGAGTTAGTTCTTGAAAGCTCACGATAAAAATAGACAAAGGCCTTGAAGAAAATACAACCCGTTAAGTGTCATTGTCTCCCAGAATATTGATGTGTCCCATTTTTCTTCCAACTTTACTTTCTTTCTTACCATATAGGTGAATTTTGGCGTTGGGAATTTCTATATATTTAAACCAGTCATTCACATCATCTCCGATTAAATTTTTCATTTTCGTTGGAAAGATAATTTCCGTACTCCCCAGTTTTTGCCCAGTTATTGCTCGCACGAACTGTTCGAATTGGCTCGTGCGGGCACCATCTTGGGTCCAGTGGCCGGAGTTGTGTGGTCTGGGTGCTATTTCATTCATAACTACTTTACCATTCGGCAGAACAAACATTTCCACCGCTAGTAAGCCGACGAGATCCATTGCTTGCGCTAAATTGGTTGCGATGGCAATGGCTAAGGAGTGCGTTGAATTTGTAATGTTGGCGGGAACAATAGTGGTATCTAAAATGTGATTTTTATGGTTGTTTTCTGCAGGAGGATATGCGCTGCATTCCCCAGTAATGTTTCGGGCGATTATTACTGATATTTCCTTTTCAAACTCTACGAATTTTTCTAATATAGCGTCGGTGGTGGATAATGCTTCCCAAGCCTGCGCGACCTGCCCAATATCTGAAATCTTGCTCTGGCCCTTACCGTCATAGCCGAATCGGCACGTCTTTAAAATAGACGGCATTCCAATAATATCGATTGCTTCTCTTAAATCGACTTTGTTGGTCACTATTTCGTATGGCGCAACTTCTACACCGTTATCAAGCGCGAATTGTTTTTCTGCACCGCGGTGCTGCGAAATACCTAAAATGGATGGGTCAGGATAAACTGGCCGTAATTTTTGCAAAAACAGAGCAGAGTCTAAGGGAATGTTTTCAAATTCATAAGTTATAACATCTACTTTTTCAGCGAAAGTTCTCAGTGCGTTTTCATCTTCATATGAAGCGACGGTAACTTTTTCTGATACCTGCCCCGCGGGACTTTCCTCTTCGGGCGTGTAAATGTGGCAGCCGTAACCGAGTGGCGCAGCTGCTAACGATGTCATTCTGCCTAATTGGCCGCCGCCCAATATACCTATTGTTCCACCGGGATCCAGTCGGCTAGTTTTACTATTTAACATGAAGATTCATTAGGTGTATCTGCCACGGACTGAGTTTGGGAGGTTCTCCAGATCGCTAGCCGGGCTGCTATGTTTGGATCACTGATCGATAAAATAGAGGCTGCTAATAATGCCGCATTAATGGCGCCATTTGCCCCGATTGCCAACGTCCCTACTGGCACGCCCTTCGGCATTTGTACTATCGAGAGGAGGCTATCCACGCCGCCAAGTGCTTTACTTTCAATGGGAACACCCAGGACGGGTAACATGGTCTGTGCCGCAATCATTCCCGGAAGGTGTGCGGCACCTCCAGCCCCGGCTATAATTATCTTTAAACCGCGCGGTCCAGCTGTCTCTGCATACTCCGTCATTCTTTTTGGAGTGCGATGGGCCGACAAAATTTTTGTCTCATGTGAGATATCCAACTCACCCAACATTATTGCCGCGTTGCGCATGGTCGTCCAGTCCGACTGACTTCCCATGACGACCCCGACCACGGGCTTCGTTGAAGATAAGGGCTGATCTTTAGCAGTCATACAGGCTCCTAACCTTAAAAAGAAAGTTTTAGACAAAAGCATCTATTGTTATCAAGTTAAATAATCGAAGTTAGCGTCAAGATTGGTAAATGTTTTAAAAGTTGTAGTACTTCGTTGCATAATTACTACTGTCTACGCGCTGCGGAGAGTGACATGTGATTAAAAAAGTTTAACTAAACTCGAATAAAAAAAGAATTGGTATAAATATTGGTTACTAATAACAAGAAAAGGCCATTTTTCATGGAAAAGGAGTTCTGGGAATATTCAAAAGACCTTTATTCTAAAGTTCCGTCTAAATTTATTTGGTTGCAGGATTATGCTGAAATTGACGTTAACTTTTTGCTATTTTGTTGTTGGCTTGGCCAACTTGGAAAGGTGTTGAAGCCTACAGAAATAAAATTATTTTGCAGTAGAGTAGAGCCTATTCGGAAAAATTTTATAGTCCCACTCAGAACTGCTCGAAGATTTATAAAAAGTAGTAATCACGGCATATCATCTGAGTGCCTGAAGAACAGCATTCTTGCGATAGAGCTAGAGGGAGAACGAATAGAGCAAAGTATTCTGGTGAATGTGTCGGATTTATCGTCATTGGGTGGAAAGTTATTACAAGATCTTACTGGGATTGAAATGGTTCATAAGAATATACTTTCTTACCTGCAACACCATAAAACGAGTGCGGATAATGCTATAAAAAAAGTTTTCTTAGAAATTTTTGTGGCAGCCTTTCCAGATATTTCTAGAGATAGTATCAAGAAGGTGCTGACTTCGAGTAATTATAGCCAAAAAAATGTTTAAATATTTTGGATGACATAGAATGGAAACAACGCTTGCCTTTTTAAGAAATCAACTAACAAGTGGAAAGGTGACTAGCCGGAAATTGATTGAATCCGCGCTGGCCGCCATTGATGAGACGGACGGCCAGGGCGGGACTTCGTTTGTTAAGGTTTATCGAGAGCAAGCAATTGCTCTTGCTGATGCAAATGATGATATGAGTAAGTCAGGCATTGGATTGCCTCCTTTAGCTGGCATCCCGATTTCCGTGAAGGATCTCTTTGATATTTCGGGTGAAGTTACGATGGCAGGCTCTTTGGTTAGAGAAAACTGTGCTAAAGCTTCGACTGATGCTGATGTTGTTTCTCGTTTAAAAGCCGCTGGCGCAGTACTTGTAGGCCGCACTAATATGACCGAATTTGCTTTTTCCGGTTTGGGATTGAATCCACATTATGGAACGCCTCTAAATCCTTGGGATCGATCCACCGGGAGAATCCCGGGTGGATCGTCAAGTGGGGCGGCGGTTTCGGTGACAGACCACATGGCAGCAGCTGCTATTGGCACAGATACTGGTGGGTCTGTTCGTATTCCATCTGCTTTATGTGGGGTAACAGGTTTTAAGCCAACAGCGTCTAGAGTTTCGACAAGAGGTGCTTTCCCTCTTTCAACCACACTAGATTCAATTGGGCCACTTGCCGCAAGCGTATCATGCTGTGCTCTTTTAGATCAGATTATGCGTGGAGTGGAGTGTAAGCCTGTACTCGCAAGGTCGATCGGAAGGCTTACATTCGGCGTTCCTAAAACTATTGTATTCGACGATGTGGACTCAATAGTAGCAGCGACTTTTGAAAAGAACCTGTTCAAACTTTCCGAATTGGGTGCGCGGATAATAGATGTGCCTTTTAAACTACTAGATGAAATAACATTAGCAAACAAGAAGGGAGGATACGCTGCAGTAGAGTCCTTTTTTATGTTAGAGAACCTTTTGGAAAAACATGAAAGTAAGTTTGATCCGCGAGTGGCATCGAGGATTAAACGTGGAGCCACAGTCCTAGGAATCGAATATCTTGAGCTTCGTAGTCAAACTACGTGCATCCAGAGGGAAGCTAATCAAATAACTCGGGAGTTTGACGCCCTGTTGATGCCTACTGTTCCAGTTGTCGCTCCAAAATTAATTGAGTTGGAACAATCGGACGAACTCTATCACAAAATGAATTTACTGATGTTACGCAACAGCTCGTTATGGAACTTTCTAGATCGGTGTGCCGTTTCTATACCAATTCATGAGAAAGGGTCAGCGCCTGTCGGACTCATGGTTGTTGGTGATACAGGAGGTGATGAAGCACTTTTAGAAGTTGCAAAAAGTATTGAACAGGCGCTTGGTCGTGGGTGACGCAGCCTTTTTCTGATTTGGAATTTTATATAGGGCAATGGCCCTGTGCGCCCGAGCGAATGAAACGAGTTATTGATTAACCTTCCTTCCATCGCGTTACGGTCCCTACGTCGACATCGAAAAGATCTAGTACACGGCCTACGGTGTGATTTATCATTTCGTCAATAGAGGTGGGTTTTGCGTAAAAGGCGGGAACCGGTGGTGCAATGACAGCTCCCATTTCTGAAAGCGCTAGCATATTCTTTAGATGGCCCGAATGGAGCGGCGTTTCTCTAACTAAACAAACAAGACGCCTTCGTTCTTTTAGGGTAACATCGGCGGCTCTAGTTAATAGAGAGTCGGTTGCACCCGTTGCTACTTCTGCTAGCGTTTTCATGGAACAGGGAGCTATTATCATACCGGCTGTTCTAAATGATCCGGATGCGATTGCTGCTCCTATATCTTTGTTGGCGTAGACTACGTCTGCAAGATCAAGCACATCAGCAACTTTTAAACTCGTTTCGTGAGCGAGAGTGATTTCTGCGGAATGTGTCATTACAAGATGGGTTTCGAATGGGGCGGCATCTGCTATATCGCTTAAAAGCTGAAGAAGCCTTATTCCGTATACTATTCCCGAGGCACCGCTTATTCCAATAATAAGACGTCTTTGTATAAAGGCAGACATTTTGAATTATTCCAAAATCAACACTATACGATCCAGATTTATAAAGTCACTATGATTACTTTGAAGAATGGTATTCAGACATTACTCATTATTTCTTTTTTAAAAGTTCGCATTCGCTGGAGGCAGGCATTTAGATCGCTACTTTCGCCCCCTATTATAAGGTGTTCTAGACCGACCGCTCGATATTCTTCAACATCCTGCAATATTTCTTTTTGTGAACCTGTGAATGCTCGGCGAGTACCTTGATCTGTTTGATCTGATTGACCCAATTTATACCAAATGGCTAAAAGGCCCTTTGTTATGTCCATGGGACTTCTGCCAATTGCCGCAGCTGCTTCTTCTACGTCTTTTAAGCCCTTGGAATAACGCGCTGCAGTATCAAAGGGAGCGCTCGGATTATTTCCGACTGGATACCAGCCGTTTCCTATTCTACCGGCCCGTTGCCGGGCGAGTTTGGCTTCACCTCCAATCCATAGTGGCGGATATGGCTGTTGAAGTGGTTTAGGAAAAAATTTAAGTCCTGAAAAGTTTATGTGTTTTCCTTTAAAGCAGGGCGAGTCATTAGTCCATAATTCTTTGAAGGCTGCAATATATTCGTCAGAGGCTGGTCCTCTATCTTTGAATTCAGGTCCATTCAGGAGAGATATTTCTTCAGCCATCCATCCGACACCAAGTCCTATTGTCAACCGGCCTTTAGAAAGAATGTCAACTGTATCTAGCATTTTCGCTGTGAGAATGGGCGGGCGATGAGGCAATACCATAACCGAAGTGAGCAGTCGGATTTTCGTGGTTGCAGCTGCGACAAATCCTAAGGTGGTTATCTGTTCAAGACATTCGCCACTGTCTTCCGCGAACCAACGTCCTGATTTTGTGTACGGATAAGGTGAGTCTACATTTTCCGCGATAACGACATGATCACTAAATCCAAGATGAGTAAATCCAAGGTTTTCAGCCTCTGTTGCAATAACTTTCAAAGAGTCTGGCTCCGCGGCAGGGCCACGCACTCCAAGATGCAATCCAAATTCCATTAGTTCTTCCAATCTAAAACGGTGTATCTCCCGCAATCGTGATGCGATGCATTCTACGGCGTTCATCATAGTCGGCTAATGCTTGATGTAGCACACTTCGATTATCCCAAAGGGCCAGAGAGCCTACGTCCCATCGAAAACGACATGTGAACTCAGGCCGGGTAGAATGCGCGCGCAAAAAATCCACCAACGGATCTGCTTCTTTGTCGTGAAAGCCATGGAAACTTTGAGTATGACTGCCAATATATAGCGATTTTCTACCTGTTTCAGGATGTGTTCGGATTAGTGGATGTATAGACTCGGTAGGAAGGTTCCCTGGGTCTCTGATTTTTGCTTGCATAGTAGGATTATTTGCATAGCGGTCGATACGCTTTACTTTTCCCACACCTCGTCTAAACCCGTCACCAACATTATATGTTTTTATACCCTTCAACATATTCTTCATTTCATCGGATAGACTTTCATATGCTAGATGTTGGTTAGAAAATTGCGTGTCGCCGCCCAGTTTGGGTACTTCGCGTGCATAGAGCATTGTAGCCTTAGCAGGCTGCGGGTTAAACATCTGGTCCGTATGCCAAACTGAACCAAAGGTGTAACTGTCACCAGGTTCTTTTATTATTTCCAGAATTTCGGGAAATTCGTCAAGGCCACGCATATAGGGGTGAAAGTGAATCTCTCCGAACCGTTTTGCGAAAGCAATCTGTTCCTCGGGCGTTATTTTTTGATTTCTAAAGAATATAACACAGTATTTTAACCAAGCCTTATAAATTTCATCAAATGTTTTATCGTCTAGGTTGCTAAGGTCCACGTTGCTGATTATCGCTCCAATGTTCCCAGAAACGGGTTGGACTTCGATTAGTTTGGGTTTCATTTCGATATACCGTCTCAGTGTTCCTTTATCATTTTAAATTCTATACTGAAGATGGGGTGTCTCACAAGAAAGTAGGGCTATTTTTATGGTTTTTGTTTAAACGACCGAAATGTCTATTACAAATAATATTCCGCTTCTCTATCATTTAAAACCGCTACTAAACTACTTCAAATATCAAAAAAAATGGTTTCATCGCGGCCCTGCATGTGGATATCAAAGACGTATCTATTCTGTAGTGATGGGAATATCTGCTTTGCAATAAGCGTATGGCGTCTGTCTTCCGGAACTGTAGATAGCACGGGGTCCTTTGCATTGGCCGCTTCTTCATCGGGAAAATACATTCTTGTAAAGGTATGGAGGAGGAGACCTCGCATAAAAATTATAATATTGAGGTGTGGGGCCTGGTTGTCTTTGGTAATACCTGGCTTAACGGTTTCGAACATAAATCTGTGTTCTTTGTACGTTCCAGTTCCGCATCTTCCAAACCCCGTAAAATTGGAGTTTGAGAGTTTCTCGTCTTGGGGGTCCATATAGTGGCCGTTGCTATCAGCCTGCCAAACCTCAACCAGGGCGTCAGGTACAGGTTGTTCCGTACCGTCAAATACTATTCCCTCTATATATATCTTTTCATTCTCATTCTGATCCGTAGTCATAACGTTAGATGCTATGCTCCTATGCTTCGAGTAGCCATATTGCTGGGGGGCTAGGCCATAGGAAAAAAATGGGCCGATAGTTTGAGAGGGTGTTTGTTTTATGTTCATTATCCAAACTCCAATGGAGTAGATCGGGAACCTCTTAAAACAAAATCAAACTTATAACCAAGAGCAAAGCCTTCTTCAGTTGTTTCAATATCAAATTTCTTTACCAGAAGGTTGCGGCTATTGGCAGGTGTAGCTAGGAAGATAGGGTCCAATTCTAGAAGAGGGTCGCCCGGAAAATAAGATTGAGTTATCAGCCTAGTGACGAACGCAGGACCAAACAGTGAAAAATGAATATGAGCAGGGCGCCAGGCATTTTTATGATTCCCCCATGGATAAGCACCCGGTTTGATGGTATAAAATTTGTAACTACCCTGATCGTCTGTAATGCACCTACCGCTGCCAAAAAAATTTGGATCGAGGGGTGCGTTGTGCTGATCACCGGAGTGAATGTATCTTCCAGAGGAATTACATTGCCAAACTTCAATTAAGGTATTAGGTTGAGCTCTACCTTTTTCATCTAAAACTCTGCCGCTAACAACAATACGTTCGCCGATCGGATCTTCACCGGTCGTGATACCATTTTTTGTTAGGTCGTTGTCGAGTGGATGTATTGAATTTCTCCCGAATATAGGACCAGTAATTTCTGATAAAGTTTGGCTTATAGGGACCAGAGGTTGCCTTGGGCCCCGGTGTTCAGTGGATTTATACGCCTTGTCCAGATAGCTTGGCTGCGTGATCCAGTCGCGCGCTGAATAATGCAATTTCTTCACTAGAATGTATCCCAATATTATAAAATGCATTTATGCTACGAACTTTTGTTTCATAAAGCTAGTAACTATCAACATTGCTTGGGGTAGTTTATGTAATCAATATTGCTCTGAAGTCATTGACGTTTGTCAGAGTAGGGCCAGTAAAAAATAGATCTCCAAGTTCCTTGAAGACATTGTAGGCATCATTATTTTCGAGAGCTTGCCGCAGATTGATTCCTTTGACTCCAGCTCGATGTAAAGTGTCTGGTAGATATAGAGCACCTGCGTTATCTTCGGTTCCATCTAGTCCATCAGTATCGCCGGAGATAGCCGCGATCCGGTGCAAATATTGGCTTGAGCGCTGACCGAAATTTATGGCCAATGCCAGAAGAAACTCAGAATTGCGTCCTCCGCGCCCCGAACCGCGAACAGTTACTGTCGTTTCTCCTCCAGACAATAGAACAACGGGAGTTTGGATAGGCTGATTGTGGCGGACGATTTGATTTACAATTCCAGCGTGTACTAGAGCAACTTCACGGGCCTCACCTTCTATAGCGTCTCCCAAAATCATCGGTGTAATGCCTTTGGCGGTGGCTGACCGAGCTGCGGCCTCAAGAGCCAACTGCGGTGTTGCGATCAGGGAGGTTTGACAGGAATCGAACAGGATATCCCCAGGTTTCGGCGTTTCGTCTTTTCCTTGTTTGAGGTGTTCCATGATTGTTGAGGGTTTATTAATTTTGTATTTTTCTAGTATTCTTATGGCATCGTTATAAAAAGTAGGGTCTGCTACCGTTGGACCGGATCCAATAACGTCGAGGTCGTCGCCAGGGACGTCCGAAATGCAAAATGTTAAAACCTGGGCCGGGGATGCTGCCTGTGCTAAGCGGCCGCCTTTAATGCTTGAAAGATGTTTTCTGATACAATTCATTTCCTGAATTGTTGCCCCTGATTTTAATAGTTTTTCCGTTAATACACGCTTATCCCGTAATCTAATACTACTTGCTGGAAGCGAAAGTAATGCCGAACTTCCTCCCGATATTAGGCATACAGCTATATCATCGGAATTGAGACCTTTGGCCAAAGATAAAATCCTTTGGGCTGCTTGGCTA
This sequence comes from uncultured Nisaea sp., assembly GCA_964342575.1. GTDB lineage: Bacteria > Pseudomonadota > Alphaproteobacteria > Thalassobaculales > Thalassobaculaceae. The sequence goes on from CAYFGZ010000004.1 coordinate 58,746, forward strand.
CCTGTTGCATCGGGAATTGGATGCCCGGCTTCAACAATTTCAATATGATCACAATTCGCTGCGTGCCCATAACGTGTCACTACGAGTCCTTCCAACGATCTCGTTGGATGGTTCTCCAACCAAAAATCTTCTACTGCCTTGGCCATAGACCCACCTGCTTTCCCTCCACCCAATACTACTGTTCGGCCTTTAGCTGGTTTAGTTAATGCTTTCTTCAAGTGAGGTGGCAGGCAGGTTTTTGGATCAGCAGCAGTCACAGCGGAATCGAAAATTGCTTTAAGGAACTCAGAAGGGTTTTGGGCAGCACTATCTGGCATTATTTAATTCCGCGGGAGAGATTGAGATAGAAATCAAACACTATAATTCGGGTGAGATTTTGAGTAGATAAAGACTTTTCTTAGATTACATTCTTTTTCTATGAATTTAAACTTCAATCTGAAGGATAGAACGTATCGATAAGGCAAGCATCCCCGTACGAAAAAAAGCGATATCCTTGTTTTTTTGCGTGCTCATACGCTGTGAGAATTCGTTCACGGCCTGCCAAAGCCGAAACCAGCATTAGTAGGGTAGACCTTGGCAAATGAAAGTTAGTAATCAACATGTCGATAACTTCGAATTTATAGCCTGGAGTTATAAATAGATTGGTTTCTCCAGAAAATGTTCTAAGAACACCATCTTGAACTGCAGTTTCTAAAACGCGTAAGCTGGTAGTACCTAGGGCGACTATTCTATTGCCTTTGCCCTTTGTCTCCTCGATTAACGAAACTGTACTAGCGTCTAATTCAGCCCACTCGGTATGCATCTCATGGTGTTCAGTATCGTCTGCTTTTACGGGTAAAAAAGTGCCAGCTCCAACGTGCAATGTTACTGTTGCTATTGAAATTTCTTTTGCTTTAAGATTCCTTACTAAGCGTTCTGTAAAATGAAGGCTGGCGGTAGGCGCGGCGACCGCACCATGGCGTTTAGCGAAAATCGATTGGTAATCCGTTTTATCTGAATAAGAAAGTTGATTATTAGGTCGCTTTAGATAGGGGGGGGTTGGCATTTCCCCTATTTTTTGAAGATATGAGATAAGGTTACTGTCGTCGATTTTAAAATCTAATAATATTTCCCCTCCCATTTTAGAGAGTATTTTCGCACTGAGGTTTTCTTGAAATAAGATATCGTCACCCTCTTTAACTCTCTTGGCAGGACGGATAAAAGCTAGCCATGTTCCAGACGAAATTTTTTTGTGCAGTGTAACTTCAACAGCTGCTTTGCCCCGATGTCCGTGAAGTCTTGTTGGGATAACAAGAGTGTTATTAGCGATAATCAAATCCCCTGGGTGCAGTATTTCTGGAAGCTCAATAATAAAGCGGTCCACTTTCCCACCCTTGGTCAGGTCCAGTAGGCGCGCAGCATCTCTTGGCTTAACTGGATGTTGCGCTATATAGTGCGGAGGCAGATCGTAATCAAAAAGATCGACGTGCATTCGTCAGGACAATGTATTTTTAGAATTGACAGGGATTTGATGCAGCACCAAAGATATAAATATCCTAAAGGGTATTAGGAGAAATAGTGCCATTATTATTTTTATCATGTAATCCCCCGCAGCCCATGTGATCCAAGGTAACCCGGACCCGCCAAAGGCAATCGAGAAGAAGAGTGCTGTATCGGCCGCAGATGAAATAGTTGAGGATATTAATGGGGCTTTCCACCAGATTTTTTGGCTAAGCCTATCAAATATGAAAACGTCTAACAATTGCGCTAGCAAAAATGCAGTGCCAGAGCCGATCGCAATGCGGGGACTTGCCAGGCTAAAAGATAAAATAATTCCCACTAAAAATCCGCCATAAACCACTTTTCGGGCGGAAGAGGCCCCAAAAAATCGATTCATCAAATCTGTTACCAGGAAGGCGATAGGATAGGTCAAGGCACCCCATGTGAGCCAATCGTTGATTGGATAGCCAACGGCAATGTTTGATATTGCCACCACAAAGCTCATAGCCAGTACACCGGATATAAGAGCTTTATTGGTAAGCAGGGCCATTTGATTTGATACTTTCTCGGACAGTGACTGCTCGGTGATAATCCTTTGCGATCCTCTTGTCCAAACAAATCTTTATTTAAAGGTGGCCTTGCCTAAGATTGTCAAGGATCCTAGAATTAACGAACCAAAATATAGATTCGGAGACAAACGTGTCACTACGTAAAGCGCAAAATATGGATATAGCGCGTTATATCGAATTTCACAAAATGATGTGGCGCATTCGAGCTTTTGAAGAGGCTGCAGCTAGGGCGAATAACGAGCATTTGGTTTTGGGAGCCATCCATCTGTCAATTGGACAGGAGGCCATTGCTGCGGGTATTTGTCAGAATTTGAGGCCAGAAGATTTCTTATTAAGCACCCATCGGGGACATGGTCACACGTTGGCAAAAGGGGCTGATCCAATAGCTATGATGCTTGAATTATTAGGGCGAAAGGGTGGGATATGTGGCGGTAAGGGTGGGTCGATGCATATTGCTGATTCTAATGTTGGGATGCTTGGTGCAAATGGCGTAGTGGCCGCGAATATAAACATCGCTGCTGGTGCCGCCCATGCGATAAAATTGAAGGGAGGAAACAACATCTCTTGCAGTATATTTGGAGATGGGGCAATCAACCGCGGGCCGTTTCTGGAAGGGTTAAATTGGGCCGAGGTTTTCAAATTGCCGGTTCTATTTGTCTGCGAAAGTAATGGATTTGCCTCGACCACACGCACGGATGCGATGACGGCTGGAAGCGGAGCTGCTGCTAGGGCCGAGTCGTTGGGAATTTGCGCAGAAGAAGTCGATGGAAATGATATTATAGCTGTAAACGAGCTTGCGCGAAATTATATTACCGATATACGGAATGGTATGGGACCAAGGTTAATATTGTGTAAAACGTATAGATTGCATGGCCACACGGCATCGGATCCGGCGACCTACCGGACAGAAAGTGAGGTTGAGGCCGCGTGGGCCAATGATCCAATAGCACGTTGCGCTGCACTGTTGAAAGAGGCAAACGTGGCGGAAGACGTTATTATCAATCATCAAAAAATGGCTAAAGAAGAAATGAATAAAGTATATCAAACTGCTAAGGAGGCCCCCTGGCCCGATATGGAACTTGCTTTTTCTGATGTGCAAGATATTGGCGATCCTCGGGAAAGGGCATTTTGATGACTCAAATGACCTACGCCGAGGCAGCCAAAGCTGCTCTTGCTGAAGAAATGCGGAGGGACCCGTTAGTTTGGGCCATAGGCGAAGATCTAGGTCGTGGAGGTGTGTTTGGCCAATATAAAGGATTGGTCGAAGAATTCGGGCCCGATCGTATCTCTGACGCCCCAATCTCGGAATCAGCTATAATGGGAGCAAGTGTGGGTGCGGCGATGGCGGGGACTAGGCCTGTGGTGGAAATGCGATTCGCTGATTTTGCGCTCTGCGCTATAGATGAGCTTATAAACCAGGCAGCTAAGGCCCGCTATATGCTGGCAGGCCAAGTGAAGGTGCCAATGGTTATAAGAGAACCCATGGGTATGTGGCGTTCTTCAGCAGCGCAACATAGCCAATCTCTGGAGAGTTGGTATACACATATTCCGGGGTTAGTTGTAGCAGTCCCGTCTACCCCGGCCGATAATAAAGGATTGCTTAAGACCGCTATACGTTGCGATGATCCCGTCGTATATTTCGAACACAAGAACATCTGGGATATCAAAGGGGAGGTCCCAGATAGGGAATTTCTTATTCCTTTTGGAGAAGCTAGATTAGAGAAAAAAGGCACTGATATAACAATCGTTTCTTGGTCAGCACAGATGCATACTGCAATAGAAGCGGCATCCTTACTAAGTGAAGAAGGTATTTCTGCTGAGCTCATTGACTTAAGGACTTTATGGCCTTGGGACCGCGACGCCATATTTTCTTCTGTAGAAAAAACGGGCAGACTTTTGATAACTCATGAGAGTGTTGCTGTTGGTGGCTTTGGTGCCGAGATAGCTGCTACTGTCTCAGAGCACATGTTCTCAGTTTTAAAAGCCCCGGTTGTTCGTTGTGCTGCGCCACGGATACCAATATCCTACTCACCACCACTAGAGGATTTAGTTCGGGTGACGGCCAAAAAAATTACCGCTGCAGCTCAACAAATGGTCACTGGAAAATAAATATGAGTTGTTGATGTATACGGAGAGAACAGATGGAAAATCGCGTCATTGATGATGAAATTGTTGTTGCAAACTCTGCCACTAAACTCGGGGTGGAATGTGCAGGCAGAGTCGTTCTGGGGGCCTCACACGGAGCGGTTTATGCAGCCTATTTAGTTGTACGATCCGGAGCTAGAGGAGTGATATTAAACGACGCGGGACGAGCCAAAGATAATTCCGGCATCTCAGGAGGCGACTACTGCGCCAATCTGGATGTTCCCTTTGCTGCCACAGATACTATGTCATGTCGAATCGGCAATGGAGAGAGTGCCGCGCGCGAGGGCATCATTTCGTATGCCAATGGACCCGCAATTTCTTTAGGTGTAGTAATTGGAATGCCGGCAATAGACGCTGCTTACAAGCTCACAAAAGCACCTATGAACGAAAAAACTTCGCCCGAATATTCGGAGGCTCGTAAAGAACTACCCATAACTTCGGATGGTAAGATGGTTGTTTTGATGGATTCGATATCGCTGGTCACGAAACAGGATGAGGGACGGATCATTGTTTCTGGTAGCCACGGCGGAATGCTTGGAAAAGATCCGGCTACAGCTTTGAAATACGATGCATTTGCTGGGTTTTTCCACGACGCTGGCATTGGAAAAGACGGTGCTGGGATTAGTAGGCTAATGCCATTAAATGATAGGGGGATAGTTGCTGCTACAGTGGAAGGAATGTCTGCGCGTATCGGGGATGGTGGTTCGATCTATAGTGAAGGAATTATTTCGCACCTTAACGGCATGGCAAAAAATCGAGGAGGAGAAATTGGAATGCCACTTAAGGATTTTATTTCAATTCTTACTCACGAGTAATGGAGCAGAATTATGGCACTTTATGGTAAGGGAATGCTGATGACGTTCACAGAAACGTCGGCCGAAAATGAAGAAGAATTCAATGAATGGTATAATCGAGAGCATGTGGATGAGCGTGTTTGGATGCCAGGTTTTCACCGAGCACGCCGGTATTTAGCTTCGCAAGGTAGCGCAGAATTTAAATACTTCGCCACCTATGAAACGGATACAGTAAAGGATCTCGCTAACCCAGAATACATGGAGTTGCTGAAAGATCAGTCAGATTGGTCAAAGAAAGTTATGGCAACATTTACAAAGTTTGATCGAATAACAGCTGATATTTCGATCGATCTAGCCCACGGTTTCGGGGGGGGATGTTCTATAGCACGGTTTTTTCCGAAGATAGAAACTATGCAGGCGCTGAGAAAGCACCTAGAACAAGATTTGTTGCCAAAATTGACGACGCAACCAGGTGTGGTTGGATGTGTGCTTGCCGAAAATAATTTAGAAGTGGTAAATGAAGGACGTAGGGCACAGGGTATAGATATTCCCATGAATGAAACACCAGAGTGGATAATTGTATTAGAGGCGCAGGATAGTAATATCTCTTCTCGAGCAGTTGCCTCTCTTTGTGAACCTGGGTTTCCAGAATTTTCGATTAAGAGCACCGATATCGAGCGCGCGAGTTACAATCTATTATTTGGAAATAACCGTTAAAAACTGAGTTACAGTGTTTCGCTTTTTTGAAAAAATGCCTTTATATTAGGAATAGTTTCTAGATGTCGCTCACTTTTTCTCTAGATCACTGGGATGGGTTAGCTCGACGTGGTCGTCTATATACAGCACATGGCGTTGTGGATACACCAGCTTTCATGCCTGTTGGTACAGCGGCAACCGTTAAAGCCATGTTACCGTCTTCGATCCGGGATACAGGAGCCCAGATAGTTCTCGGTAATACCTATCATTTGATGTTAAGACCCGGCGCTACCAATATCGAAAAACTTGGCGGGCTCCATAATTTCATGCGATGGACTGGACCAATATTGACGGATTCGGGCGGATATCAAGTTATGTCGCTTTCACAACTTCGGCAGTTAGATGAAGAAGGTGTTACTTTCAGGAGCCATATCGATGGTTCTCAGCATCAGATAACACCCGAGATTTCTATAGAAATACAGAAGAAACTTGGCGCTGATATAACGATGGTATTTGATGAATGCACCCCTTTTCCAGTTTCAGAGTTTGAGGCTGAAAAATCTATGTTGCTTTCTATGCGATGGGCAGAACGTTCGAAGAATGTGTTTTCAGATAGCCATGGATGCGGACTTTTTGGGATTGTGCAGGGTAGCGTCTACGACGAACTGAGACTCGCGTCTGCCGAGACCCTCAAAAACATTGGCTTCGATGGCTACGCTATAGGTGGTTTGGCTGTTGGTGAAGGCCATCAAGAAATGATCCGAATTTTAAAAATTGTCGCGCCTATTTTACCTCAAAATAAGCCGCGCTATTTGATGGGGGTTGGCAAACCCCACGATTTGGTCGCTGCGGTAGAACAGGGCATAGATATGTTCGATTGCGTGTTGCCGACGCGTTCTGGTAGGACTGGGCGAGCGTTTACAAGGCGAGGAGAGGTCAACATTAGGAACGCAAGGCATGTTAAGGATCCTAGACCGCTTGATGAGAAATGTAGCTGTCCAGCCTGTAGTGAATTCAGCCGAGCCTATTTAAATCACCTTATAAGGGCTGGAGAGATTCTTGGATCAATGCTGCTAACGTGGCATAACCTTCATTATTACCAGGAGCTGATGATGGATCTCAGGACCGCGATAAAAAGTGGATTATTGGAAAGATTTATCCAGTCATTTAAGGAGAATCAATCGCTAGGGGATATACCTCCCATCGAGTGAATTAAGCTTTATTTATGAGTATTTATTTTTTCCTTAAGAGGTTTGATGAAAGATTTAATCAGAAAACAAGCTCTAGACATTGGCTTTGATGCTGTCGGGTTTGCTGATGCATCTACAGGGGCGCGGGATAGAGCACGCTTGGATGCCTTTATAGCAGAGGGCCATCATGGTGAAATGGATTGGATGGCCAGAAACATTGATCGTCGGAAAGACCCAAAAGTTTTATGGTCAGAGGTGCGGTCAGTGATCGCGGTAGCTGTTAATTATGGGCCAGACAGTAATCCACTAACAGACCTTAAAGCAAAAGCGCATGGAAACATATCTGTCTACGCGCGTAACCGTGATTATCATTATGTGTTGAAAAAGCGTTTAAAAAAACTTGGGAGATGGCTTGGTCAAGTGTTTGATTGTGATTTAAAAGTTTTTGTGGATACTGCGCCTGTTTTAGAAAAACCGTTAGCTCATTCTGCTGGTGTTGGATGGCAAGGAAAGCACTCAAATTTGGTGAGCCGAGAATTTGGGTCATGGATTTTTCTCGGTGAAATATTCACGACACTTAAAATAAAGCCAGATAAAATGGAAATAGATCATTGCGGTAGTTGCCGGCAGTGCTTGGATGTTTGTCCAACAAGCGCATTCCCAAAGCCGTACATACTTGATGCGAGTCGCTGCATATCTTACTTAACCATCGAATTTAAAGGTCATATTCCGTTGGAATTTCGAAAACCGATTGGGAATCGAATTTATGGCTGCGATGATTGCTTGGCTATTTGCCCATGGAATAAATTTTCAAAAATCGCTAGCGACTTGGCTTTTGTGCCCCGTGACGACCTCAAATTACCGCTGTTAGAAGAATTAATATCGTTAGATGATAAAAAATTTAGAAAAATGTTCAGTGGTTCACCGATAAAACGTATTGGTCGGGATCGGTTCATTCGCAATACGTTAATAGCATTAGGTAATTCGGGGACTAATATACTCCCAGATAGATTACTTGAACTACTGGAAGATCCCGCACCAATCGTCCGAGCCATGGCAGTCTGGGCTGTTGGGGAATTGGGCAACAAGGAAGCGATTAAGGGTCTCTTCGATAGGTGTGATGACTTAGAAAAAGATAATACGGTAAGACAGGAATGGGAAACAGCTTTAAATGATGACACTCAAATAGTTTATCAAGAAATGAGATAAATATGGACGCAGAAGAATTTAGAAAACACGGTCACACCTTTATTGACTGGATGACAGATTATATGAAATCGATCGAAGACTTCCCGGTTCGGTCTCAAGTAAAGGCCGGCCAGATAAGTTCGCTCATCCCCGAAACACCTCCTGAAGAGGGCGAGCCGATGGATGAAATCTTCGCGGATTTTAAGGAGACAGTGCTACCAGGAATCACGCACTGGCAACATCCAAGCTTCTTTGCCTACTTTCCAGCCAATACCAGTCCACCATCGATACTGGCGGAAATGTTGATGGCCACATTAGGGGCCCAATGTATGCTTTGGCAGACTAGCCCGGCAGCAACGGAGCTAGAGACACGCATGACAGCATGGCTGGGCCATATGGTTGGTCTGCCAGCCGACTTTCATGGTGTGATACAAGATTCAGCATCTAGTGCCACCTTATGCGCTTTGTTGACGGCTCGCGAAAAAGCCAGCGGTTGGGGAACAAATCGTCGCGGTCTAATATCCAGCGAATCTAACATGGTCGTTTACACTTCCATAGAGGCTCATTCTTCGACCGAAAAAGGGGCGAAAATAGCTGGATTTGGTTCAAAAAACGTACGTCTCATAGAAACAGATTCTAATTTCTCGATGTGCGTCAAATCACTAATTGACGCTGTTGAGATTGATATTGACCAGGGGAAAACTCCAACCTGTGTGGTTGCATCAGTAGGCACAACAGGGGTTGGCGCAGTTGACCCGATTAGGGAAATAGCAGGTGTTTGCAATAAGTATGATATATTTCTTCATGTTGACGCGGCATGGGCAGGTTCTGCCATGATTCTTCCCGAAGAAAGGGAGATCATGGACGGGATTGAGTTGGTTGATAGCATAGTTTTTAATCCACATAAGTGGTTGCTGACAAACTTTGATTGTTCAGCTCATTTCGTAAAGGAACCTGAATCTCTGATACGGACATTGAGTATAATGCCAGAATACTTGAAGAGCAGGCAGCAGGGACAAGTAATAGATTATCGTGATTGGAGTATACCTTTGGGAAGACGTTTCAGGGCATTGAAACTCTGGTTTGTTATTAGATACTATGGGTTAGAAGGTCTCAAAAAAATTATACGAAGACACCTCGAGCTAGCATCTATGGTCGAAGTATGGATAAATGCTGCACGCGATTTCGAAATCATGGCACCACGATCGCTCTCCCTAATAAATTTTCGCTATAAGCCAAAAAAAATTAATGATGCTGTCATACTCGACAGACTAAATGAGCAATTACTTAATGATTTAAACGATCGGGGTTCTGTTTATTTCACGCAAAATCGTGTACGTGGGATCTATTCTATACGATGGTCTATTGGTCAGACAAATACTGACTTAAAGCATGTGAAGAAGGCATGGTTGGAAGTTAAGGAGGTTGCTGGCAAATTATGCTAGAGCAATCCTCCGTCTAGTTCCCATAAATTCTTTTTAAGCCATCGGAACTATTCCTTCTGGAAGGCTCTCTATATATCTGCATATTTCTCCTGGAGTAGTGAGCCAAATTTTGTCGCGTGATTTAAGGATATGTTTAAATGCCCGCCTCAACTGTCTTATCCGATACGGCCTTCCCACAACAAATGGATGGAGTGATATTGGACAAACCAAGGGATGACCATCGCTATTAGCTTGTTCGAGCATTTCATCAAAATTATCAATGAGCATGTCAGTAAATTCAGCTGAAGTATATCCATACCAGACTATGCCTCTATTATCATTAGCTTCAACAGGATAGGGCATTGACAATATCCGACCATTTTTTGTCCGTAACCAAATAGGCTGATCATCCATAGTCCAGTCCATAACGTATCTGTAACCCTCCTCTTGAAGAATATCCATTGTCGACGCGTTATTAGAAAGCCAAGGACTCATCCACCCAGTTGGTGGTTGACCTTCTTGCTCGGTAATGGTTTGCGTGCAGTTGCGGATCAAAGTTCTTTCATCCTGTTCTGATAACCCTTCCTGTTCATCTGAGTTTGTATATCCGTGCCCGAGAAACTCATCGCCGCGGCCTCGTATGCGGGATGGAATATCAGGACATTCTTCGTATATTGCAGTATTTATTTGATGTTCCAAAGGGATTTTAAGTTGATCGAACATATCCATCAGACGCCAGAAACCCACGCGATTACCATAATCCCTCCAGGAAAATATGCTATGACTTCTCGCCTGCTCAGGTGGAGCGATGGCTGCTCCTTTACCTTCTCCAAAACTGAATACTTCGATATTCATTGCAACATAGACCGCCAGTTTGCTGCCATTGGGCCATTCATATTTGGCTCGCGTGGGTAAACTAGAATACGAATATCTTCCATGTTTTTTTAACATTAATTTCTCCTAAAGCGCTGTTTTGGGTAACATCACATGAACGCCTTTATTCCCATTAACCATTTGAGTAACACGTAGATCTGCAGCAAGTGAGCAGAGTGAATAAGCCTGGGTTTTAGATAGATTCGTTTTTTGCGTAATTAGACGGATCATTTGTCGAAGAGCTTCTTTTGCAGCGTCATCGAGATCTTCGTCAAAGGCCATGCTTATATAATGTGAGGGTGACTCTGCTTGAGGTAGGTCAATACTTAAATCATTTCTGAGTGTAAGGCAAAACTCACCTTCCAAAGCCGTCTCTATCGCAGTTACGCATACCTCCCCATCACCTTGGCAACCGTGGCCATCACCTACTGAAAAATGAGCTCCCTCAATGAAAATAGGTAAAAATAGCGTTGTTCCGGCGACAAGTTCTTTATTATCCATGTTGCCACCATGGGCTCGGGGCGCGATGGAGCTAATCATTCCCCATTTAGCCGGTGGCGCGCAACCCATCACACCAAAAAAAGGTTTAAGCGGTAGATGTGTGCCCCATGGTAACTCACCCTCATTTTTCTCTTCATGAAGCCGTACTATTATCTGGGATGTTTCGTCAAATTCGCCGGGTAATGCTCCTGACAAGGGTTTTACGAAATTATAACCCCAGTCTTGGCGCAATTTGATACGTAAAATATCGACCTGTAAGACATGCCCTGGCCGGGCGCCCTTTATCTTGATGGGACCAGTTAGAATATGCCCAAGCATTTTTCTAGGTACTTTATCATGAATTTCATATAATTCCGGAGGCACATAATAATCATCGCTAGGCAGATTATCGGGCCCTCCCGAAACTGATTGCAGGATTACGGTGTCTCCAGAATCAACTTCTAACACTGGTGGGAGTGCAGCGTCGAAATATCCCCAATGAACCGTCGATGGAGAGGCTCCTACATGGTGTACCTTTGGCATTGCTTCTCCTTAGAAAATTAATACTAGTTATCATAACCCGTAATGCGAAATTATTGTAGAAGGAGTGTTTTCATTCTTTGTGCTGCAGCCTCCGGGGCGGTTAGAACAGGCTTATCTGTTGCATCGGACACAATTTTTTTTGCTGGTGCCATGGAAAATTGAGCGAGCATTATGGTGTCACAGCTATCAAGTTTTTTTGCTGCTTCAGCCACGAGTTTATCATGTCCTCTAGAATCTCCTTTTTTCAGCTTTTCCATTGCCCCTGGCACAAGGTGAGTGCAAAGAATAGAGTTTATTCTTCGATTTTTCGACATTTCATCGAATTCTTTGGTCATGGAGGCAATACTGTTTTCAAATGTTGTTAACATTCCTATTCGTCGTCCAGTTTTAAGGGCCAAATCAAACATCGCTTCATTAGGCCGTAAAACCGGAATGGTTTCATTTTTGGCTACCATATCTATGGCAGGGCCAAAGGCGGAGCAAGTGAATAAAATTCCGCTTGCATTTATCGACGCAGCATAGTCCCCGAGTTTAGAAAAGCGGTCCATCATAGCAGAATCTAGTCCCGTTGAAGTGGCACGATCGCTGCTAAGTGAATCGTCCAGAAAATTCACAATTTCGGCTTCAGGCCAATGTTTCGTAAAAGCATATTTGATAGGATTGATGGCCATGGATACCGCGTGAATTAAGACTATCCGATGATGCACTAAAGACTCCTTCTTGAATAAAATTTAATACGCAGCTAAGAATGACTTGTACCTATCCGTCAATACCTTTTCGTCATTAACTGCTTCTGTAGGAGTCAACTATATTGTCTGAACGTCTAAGTGGGCTAGAAGCCCTTGGAAGTAGCATCCGGCATGATTTAGAAATGTTACAATATCCGCCGGCGGATTGGATAAATCGCCGGTCAACAATAGATGGCATGACCGTGCTGGATGTAGCTGTGGTCGGCGGTGGTATGTGTGGACTTGTTGCCACGTTTGCTTTGTTAAAGTCAGGCGTGAGTAATATTCGAACTTTCGACGCAAATAAAGAAGGTTTTGAGGGTCCGTGGTCGAAATATGCGCGAATGGAAACTTTGCGATCTCCAAAAACACTGGCGGGCCCCGCGTTGGGAATACCAAATTTGACCTTTCAGGCCTGGTTTGAAGCCCAGTGGGGCATAGAAGGGTGGGAGTCGTTTGAGCGTATTCCAACGAGACTATGGATGGATTACCTAATATGGTACCGAAAAGTTTTGAATTTAAAGATTGAAAATGAGAAACAAGTCATTGGTATTGAACCCGCCTCCTACGGATTTAATATGCGAGTGACTAGCGGTGAATCACTTGAGGATATTCCGGTTCGAAAAATAATATTAGCCACGGGACGAGAGGGAATGGCAGAGCCCCGAGTTCCAGGTATTCTGAAAGAATTTCTCGGTCCAAACTGTCAACACAGTTCAGAAGATATTTGTTTTAAAAGGATGGTTGGAAAAGATGTAGCCGTGGTAGGTATAAGTGCATCTGCCGTAGACAATGCAGCTTCGGCTTTAGAAGCCGGTGCCTCAAAAGTATACGTTATGGCTCGCGCATCGGCTGTGCCAAGAGTAAATAAGATGAAGAGCACAGTTTATTCGGGTTTTACTCACGGGTTTCCGAGACTTCCAGTTCTGGATAGATTAAACTTATTATCTTATGTCTTTGAATATAGAGTTGCTCCGCCACGTAATTCAGTTCAACGAGTTTGGGCTCATCAGAAGGCTAAATTGTGTCTCAACGCCGAAGTGCTGGACGCCAGTTTAAACGGGAATCGAATTCGACTGTCGACGCATGACGAAATTGTTGAGGTGGATAATATAATTCTGGGAACTGGATTCAAAATAAACATACATGCTCCAAAATTATTGGTCCCGTTTGCCGACAAAATTAGAATATTTAGAGATTCTAGCTGGCTTGCCGAGCATTCAAATTTGGGTGAGTTTCTAGATTTTCCAGACCTTGGTGAAGATTTTGAGTTGCAGGAAAAGGTTGCTGGCAGTGCGCCGTATTTAAAAAATATTCATGAGTTTACATTTGCAGCGACTGTTAGCCACGGAAATGTAAGTGGCGACATCCCTGCTATTAGCGAGGGTGCCGAAAGATTGGTCAAAGGAATATGTGCGAGCATCTTCACGGAAGATTATCAGGATCATCTTGCTAACCTTTATTCATATGAGGAACCTGAATTATTGGGAGATGAAATCCCTAGTAATCGACATTGGTGGCCTGAAATGAACAATTAAAGTCAAAATTTGAAAAAGGATTGGATACGATGATAAACAGAAAGTTTGACGATGCAGTTATGATTGATGGTCTAGTGATCTCAAAATTTTCTGAAGAAATTTTTGAAGATATGCGTTCTGGCGGCATCACTGCAGCAAACTGCACGTGCAGCGTGTGGCATAATTTTTCGGAAACCATGGCAAATGTCGCTAAATGGAAATCTTGGTTTAAACAGTATGATGACATAATTTTGCAGGTTTATAATTCTGAGGATATTTTGAGCGCAAAGTCTCAAAAAAAAGTTGGTATTATTCTAGGTTGGCAAAACACCAGTGGAATTGAGGACGATATTAATAATTTAGTTTTATTCCGGGAGTTGGGGGTTCGTATAATGCAGTTAACATATAATTCCCAAAATTTGGTTGGGTCCGGTTGTTGGGAAACTAATGACGGCGGCTTAACTGACTTCGGACACAACGTTGTCGACGAAATGAATACGCTCGGCATTTTAATTGACTTATCACACGTGGGCGCAAAAACGAGTTCCGATGCCATTAAACATTCAAAAAGGCCTGTGGCTTATACCCATTGCTGTCCAATGCTAAAGCAACACGCTAGGAATAAAACGGATGATCAACTGAAAGAAATAGCCAATGCGGGAGGATTTGTAGGTTTCGCTAGTTATACTCCGTTTTTGCCAAAAGGCGAAGAGAGTACGCTGATAGACTGTGTCTCAGCTATGGATTACTTAATAAATATTGTCGGAGAAGAAAATGCTGGGATAGGTACAGATTGGGTGCAGGGCCAGGATATCGATTTTTTCAATTATCTTTCATCGGATAAAGGAAAGGGTCGGCCTACATCTACTCCTCATAAAAAGGTACCAAGTATGCCCGTGGGTCTCGAAACACTTAGAGATTTTGGAAATTTTATTCCAACCATGGAGCGAGCCGGATGGAAAGAGACAAAAATACGCAAAGTTCTGGGTGAAAACTGGCTAAAGTTTCTTGATCACGTATGGAACTAAGAAAAACTCTTTGGTTTAAAACCTTGTATTTACTAACTTTTATTCCAGATCCTAGCCGCTTAGGAGATTGAACAGGGCTAGGGATACGAGTCGGATAGCTAATAGAGTAAGCATTCCTTTGAATAACAATGAGAAGACCTTCTCCGGTATGCGGTGCAAAATATATTTTCCAGTATATGTGCCGATAAAACCTGTAGCAACCATAGCCAAAATGAATGGCAGCCACTCCCAGAATGCGAACCCAAGCATCCCAAATACAATAATTTTTAGGCCATGCTGTAACATGGCGCACGTAGCATGAGTGCTGACAGTTACCATTCGGCCCAGTTTATCAGGAGCTAAAAACGCCCCAATCAGCAGCCCCGTCGCTCCGACAAACATACTCGCGAAGGTGGTAACAATTCCAACAGGGATGAAGGTGACGGGATTTGTATCCCTTTTTGTTAATTTTGGTGCCCAAACTATCCAAACCACAAAAATCCCCAGAATTAAACGTAGCCAATCTTTTGGAAGAGAAATCACTATTTGGCCAGCAACCGCTGCCCCTATGACGGAGCCAAGAAAAAAGTATTTGAATATTGGCCAGTTGAGGTGACCACGCATTATCCAGGCTCGTCCCCCATTAGAGCCCATTTGAACTGCCCCATGGACTGGAATTACTGAAGCAACCGGCATCATAGATGCCATCGCCATAAGCATCATCACGCCTCCACCTATACCAAAAGTTACTGTTATGGCTGACGTTAAGTAGCTAAAAGCTATTAAACTGAATGCCTGTATGGTCGTTAGTTCTGGAGGAATAATATTCAATAAGAATTCCATATGGATGCCCTAGGTATTGGTTAGGAAAGTAAAACAAAGCCGTGATTCCGGGTAATTGGACATTTTATTTCTCCTTTATATACTGAGCCCAACTACCAAGTAAAAGGAATATGTAATGATAAATAAATTAACAGATACCCCGAAACTTG
Organism: uncultured Nisaea sp.; assembly: GCA_964342575.1. Classification (GTDB taxonomy): domain Bacteria; phylum Pseudomonadota; class Alphaproteobacteria; order Thalassobaculales; family Thalassobaculaceae. Next base: position 74,371 of record CAYFGZ010000004.1, read on the forward strand.
GGGTTGATCGAAAGGCGCTGGACCTTTTATTTTTGCAGGCTAGAACACATAGCGTTTGGCAGGATAAACCAGTTAAAGAAGCCACTTTGCGTGAATTATTCGATTTAATGAAAATGGCACCAACCAGTATGAATATTTCGCCAATTCGGATAATTTTTGCATGTAGTTTTGCTGCAAAAGAGCGTTTAAGACCGACTCTTGTTGCTGGCAACATCGAGAAGACTATGACGGCGCCTGTTTGCGCCATAATCGGTTATGATCGATCGTGTTGGAAGCACCTTGAACGGTTATTTCCTCGCAAAGATATGACGAAAATGTATCGGGATAATCCTATATTTGCGGACACAACTGCATTTAGAAACAGTTCACTGCAGGGGGCTTATTTTATAATGGCTGCAAGGTCTTTAGGTCTTGATTGTGGTCCTATGTCTGGATTCGATAACAGTGCTGTTGATCAAGAGTTTTTTTGTGACACAGATATTAAGAGCAACTTTCTATGCAATCTAGGATATGGTGTTCGAGATAAAATTCCAGATCGAGCTCCCCGCTTTGAATTTGACGACATATGCAAGATAGCCTGACTTTTTGATCGAAATAATGTCAATCTTTCGAATTTTGATTTAGCAGTTCTTTGAGTACAAAAATTCTTATTGTACTGGAAAGATTACCTTTTCGATGGGCGTCTAAATGTGAAATAATTGTGCTCAAAGATTGACCTTTAGTGCTAGCGATAGTCTTTAGAACATTCCAAAACTCATTTTCCATTGAGATACTCGTCCGGTGTCCACATACTACTATGGATCTTTTGCGAATAGGACTTTTTCCTGTCATTGTGTTAATCCATCCAAGAAGAGAGCGCCTATTCAGGGGATAGCCGATAAAAAAGAGTGCGCACCGAAAAGAGCTGTTTTTGACGAATAGACAATGCTGCTATTTGCTGTCGTTTTTTACTGGAAATATTTGTGGTCTAACAGCCGGGAAGAAAGCGAGCATGGACGTTGGCTTATTACCTATGTTGCATATTTCGTGGTGCAAACGGCTAGGTATCAATAGAGAACTTGTTCCATCGCGATCTGCATTAATTTCATGCTCAACATTATCAAGAATCACGCGAATTTGTCCGCTAGTAAATGTAATGGTTTCTTCAACTAGATGATAATGCATAGGTATCACATCGCCAGGAGACAACGGTTGTTCCCACAATTCACAAGCGCCGGAACCATTACCCTGTTCGATGACACGGGAGATCGGTAGATTTGAATTTTTGGATATAAACACTTCAGCTTGGCTATGCACTAAAACCGCCATCAGACCCTCCATTATAACGATTGTTCTAGTGTAGCTAACCAGCACCAATTTTTACAAGGACGTTTTTGATAAGCGAATACATCACAGAGTTTGCTGCGTGCTGGTTCAGTATCGATAGTTTTCTGCTTTGAAAGGACCTTCGGGTTTTACCCCAATATATGAAGCTTGTTCATTAGTCATTTTCGTCAAAGTTGCCCCGACTCGAGCCAAATGAAGTTCGGCAACCTTTTCATCTAGGGTTTTTGGCAGCACATAGACCCTGTTGTCGTATTTTCCAACATTTTGCCAAAGTTCTATTTGCGCTAATGTTTGATTTGTAAATGATGCGCTCATTACAAAACTTGGATGTCCAGTGGCGCAGCCGAGGTTCACTAAACGACCC
>CAYFGZ010000005.1:0-69707 GCA_964342575.1 uncultured Nisaea sp.
CGGATTGCGTAGAAGTTTGTCCTGTAGATTGTTTTTACGAGGGTGAAAACATGCTGGTGATTCCCCCTGATGAATGTATCGATTGCGGTGTTTGTGAGCCCGAGTGTCCGGTTGAAGCTATTCTCCCCGACACTGAACCCGGGGCAGAGGATTGGATTGAGCACAATAGAAAATTTGCAGAAGAATGGCCGAATATCACTCGAATGATTCCGCATAGTGAAGATGCAGAGTCGTATGAAGGTTTACCAAATAAATTTGAAAAATATTTTAGCCAGAAGCCGGGCGAAGGTAATTGATAGCTGAAAAACCGTTGTTAAAATTACTGTGCAATGCGGAAAAAATCTGTATTCGAAAATCATCACTACTTTTCTATTTAAAAATGTGTTATAATCCTCGCCTTCTGCAGATAGAGATTGGAAATCCTAGGCCGTTTTTCACTTTGATTGCAATTGGATGACCATAGTTTCCCAACTATGAATGAATTCATTGGTTCAATAATATGGCTGCCTTTTTGAGTTTGGATATGCCGCTAGTTTCTCTGATAGTGGCACGGTAAGTATATAAGGAAGTAGGAATGACGAAAAAAACTGAATTTAAAACCGAGGATTTTGTTGTCTATCCTACTCACGGCGTGGGTAAAATTCTCGGAACCGAAACGCAGGAGATTGCAGGAACTGAATTGGATCTTTTGGTTATAGATTTTGAACAGGATAGAATGACGTTGCGTATTCCATTGTCAAAAGCCCACGAGTCGGGTTTGCGGCGATTAAGTTCGAAAAAGCAGATGGATCTAGCCTTGGTGAAGTTGAAGGGCAGAGCGAGGGTTCGCCGTACGATGTGGTCGCGTCGAGCTCAAGAATATGAGGCAAAAATAAACTCGGGTGATCCAGTGTCTATAGCCGAGGTAGTCCGAGATCTAAGAAGGAATACATCCCAAGCTGAACAGTCTTACAGTGAGCGGCAAATGTACCAGGCGGCTCTAGATAGACTAGCAAGGGAGTTTGCGGCTATCGAGAAAATAGATGAGGAAACAGCAATAGCTAGGCTAGAAAAATTAATGCATATAGATCAGCCTGTGGAAGAGTTACAAGAATCGTTAGAAGAAGAATACCTCGAAGAAGAGTTGGGCTAAAAAAGTGGATATTGTAGGCAATTAAATCCACTCTGTTGACCACCAAAAATTTTATTCAGTCAAATCAGCGGGCTAGTTGTTGATTTATTGTTGGGGTAAAAAAAGTCGTTGTTCCCAACTAGGGAAGAATTTGGGCGCGCCAAATCAATAAATCTAGCGCATTTTTTTGTTGCTATAGATAATATTAAAGTCGATATTTTGGCGCACAAAAAAAGCGATAATCAACTTTTTTACAACATCGGCGCTTTGTCTCTTAGAAGGAACCCAGTTAATTATGCGGTCAACGCTATTTCCGGTAATCGAACCTAGAGCCTGCGGTTATCTGACGGTTTCCGAATTACACAAAATTTACTGGGAAGAAATGGGTAACCCGTCCGGAGTTCCTGTTTTATTTTTACATGGTGGTCCCGGAGCTGGAATTGCTCCTATTCATCGGCGTTTTTTTGACCCATGTCATTATCGCATAATTTTATTTGATCAGCGAGGTGCTGGAAAATCTAAACCTACAGCCGAATGTCGAGAAAATACGACCCAAGATCTAATAAAAGATATAGAAAAGCTGCGCAGGCATCTGAAAATAGACGGGTGGTTAGTGTTTGGAGGTTCTTGGGGGAGCACATTGGCGATAGCCTACGGTGAGTCAAACCCAGATAGTTGTCTGGGGTTCGTGCTTAGAGGTGTTTTTTTGGGTCAAGAATGGGAAATAGAATGGTTTATGAACGGCATGGGTACATTTTTTCCTGAAGCTAAAAGAAAATTTTTGAGTCTGTTATCTGAAACCGAACGTCAAAACCCGCTTTCTTCCTATATGAAGCTTTTAAATCATTCTGATCCGGACGTTTACTTCGGGGCTGCGGCGGCATGGAATGAATATGAGCAATCTTGTTCAACACTTAAACCCGCAGAAAATCGGTTGAGCATTTCATCTACATTCGATCAAATGCTATGTTTGGCTCGATTGGAGGCGCATTATTTTATTAACCGAATTTTTATAGAAAAAGACGAATTGATAAAACATATTGGGAAGATCACAAATAAACCAGCTGTTATAATTCAGGGCAGGTATGATGTAGTATGCCCCATATATTCTGCTGATAAGTTGGCAATGCATTGGCCTCGTGCAAAATATAAAGTCATTGAAGATGCAGGTCACTCGGCAATGGAACCTGGAATTAAAATGGCATTGGTAAGGGCAACCGAGTACATGAAAGAGCATTTGAAAGATTTACCTTAAACAACATGGAATTTTTTATGATTAATAGACCATTTCCCACGATCCACCAAAGTTATAAATTGGTTTTTAAGGTAACCTTTCTGTTCTTTGTTTTGTTTGGAGTGAACGCAGCACTGGGAGATGAACCGGGTCTTCTAACCGTTGGGGTGGGTGGGTACGATTTGTTTGATGATGAAACTACAGGCGAATTTCGTTCCGAATATGTCTTCCCTGACGATAAAAAAATTGGAATTTTTGCGCCGTTTGTTGGTCTGAGCGGTACTACAGAGTCTGCTAGTTATTTGTATGGGGGTATTGGATTGGATTTATTCTTTGGAAACAAATTCGTTGTAACACCAAACTTTGCCGCTGGGATTTATGGTAATGGTGACGGTAAGGATCTTGGACATGCTATCGAATTTCGTTCGGGGATCAATTTTGCGTATCGTTTACCTGACTACAGTAGAGTGGGCCTTACGTTTCATCATATATCCAATGCCGGGCTTGATGAACGTAATCCGGGCGAAGAATCGTTGCTGATTTTGTATTCGGTACCAATCGATCGGCTTTTAGGAAGATAACTGGAATAGATAATATAGGTGATATCGCAGTACGAATCTGCTGGAACGAACACTGCTCCCATCAGTTAAATATAAAATTCCATTGCTAATTTAACGGCAGAAAAGGATTATAGCATTTTTTTTAGAAACTAAGCCCTTTTCAAAACCGGCTCTTCTATTGGTGTAGCTGCATATTGGGTCGATTGGTCGGCAAATATTGCCTCTAATTGGTCCGTTTGTTCTATAAGTCCGCGCGAATGGGCCCATTCAGCAAATAAGCTATTGGCGTTTTCGTGAATAGAATACAAAACAGTATTCGAGTAGACTAGATCGGTCGCGTAGGCAACTTCGCCAATTGGCATATTTGTGACAGGGTCCAACTCATTCCGGATCAATGCTTCCGCTTTAAAACTGACTTCCCAAGCCTCTTTACCCTCTCTTGCAAACATTCCTCGGCAAACTTGCTGTATCTCATTCTTCAGAGCCGATATGCTACTTTCGCTCTTAACCAGAGCTTCGAATTCACTAGTGTAATACATTGCTTTATAACCCATAACGTCCATGGAAAATTTATAATCATTAGACTGATTCCCGTGAACATAGTGGCCGAGCCGGTCTATAAAGTTCGGATCGTCCAAAAACTGTATTTCCTTAGCATTCCATGTAAAACCCATAATAATCTTCCAGTCCCTGTGTTATTACAAACACTACTTCGAGGTAAATCGTAATAGTGATCTACATCAAGCAAACTTTGTGCCAACTGGCCCACTTTTTGCTTATACGACCTGTAGATGCAGATTAATTGCAAGCAAGAAGATACTTAATTTTCACTAAAATTATTAGAGGTTGTTATGCTTCGTCTTATTTTAATTAGTTTTATGCTTTTATTCACTGGGTGCGCAGGGGCGGCGAATCCGTATATTGTAGCGGGTTGGGTTGCCAGTGAGTACATATACGATAAGCCCCCTTTAAGTTTTGTCTCGGATTTTTTTGGTAAACAATGCAAAAATTATTCAATCTATGAAGAACCAGCGAAATGTAGGACGGAATAGTAAAAAGGGTGGTTTAACTAATAAAAAGGATTGGAGACTGCTTGGATTGGGGCTGTTTTGACGTTGTTTAAGGGCGTTGAAGTCTTGTTTAAATACAGGTTTCAAGGCTTTACCCGTAAAACTGTTAGAATTGGTGGGTTTTGAAAAAATATGAAGTTTGCCTAGTTTTCTAGTCAACTTATTATGGTAGGGTTGGATATACGAAAGCGTGCTTGTATTTGCTTATCTTACTGATTTTGTGTTCCTAGTTGATGTTGCGAAAACTACTACGATTAATAAAATATAAACTTCTGATTCCTATTTTGCGGAGTCATGCACCGCCGGTAGAGACCGCGCGGGGGGTTTCAGTTGGTTTAGTATCCGCGATGACCCCTTTGGTTGGTATTCAGATGGCATTAGTGGCCGGGTTTTGGGCCATACAAAAGTTTTTCGCGCCTCAGTGGAAATTTAATGTTATAGCAGCGATGGCTTGGACATGGGTTACCAATGTTTTCACGGTTCCTATTGTTTATTATATCTTTTTAGTAACTGGTAGGGTGATGCTAGGGCGTTGGGAGGCATTACTTGGCTTCGAAGAGTTTTCAGTAAAACTTGAACACATATTATCAATCGGTGGTGGTGGGATAACTGCGGCCTGGGATATTACGCTTGCTATGGTAGAATTGTGGGGCGTCCCAATGTTCGTGGGCTGTATTCCATGGGCGATTTTGTGTGGTTGGGGTGGCTATTATTGGACTTTACGGTATAAGGAGAGCCGAGAACGCCGTCGCAGGAAAATGTTTAAAATTAAGAATGGATGATAGGAACCTGGTCGGGAGATAAAAGGGGTTATTGTGGTGATGGATATTAAACCACTTTCTGAGGTAATGGGCGCCCGAGTAGTAGGTTTAGATCCCACGAGTGAGCTATCTGAATCAGAACTGCGTGATCTGGAATCGGCGTTTCTCGAATACCATGTCTTATGTATTGAAGCTGAGCCCTTAACCAGCCATGAATTTTTTCATTTTGCTAAGAATTTCGGTAACCCTCAAAAGCAACTTCTGAGAAATCAGTGGGACAATCAATATCCGGAGGTGTCACTTTTGGAGAGTACATATGTTGGCGCTAGATCTAAACCTGATGACCTTAGCACAGTCCGCTTGTCGGGCTGGCATACGGATGATTCTTATTTTAAAAATCCTGCAAAAGCTACGGTTCTTCAAGCATTAGCAATCCCCCAAAGTGGAGGGGAAACTTGTTTTATCAATACCAGGAAGGCCTTTGAGGAAATGCCAGAGCGGGCTCGATCGAACATCGAGAATCTGACAGCCGTACATGCCTATGATACCATTCGTGCTTCAGCCCAAGCACAGAAACTGACAGATAAGGAATTGAGTGAGACTGAAGATGCCGAGCATCCGTTGGTGCGGACCCATGAAGAAACGGGCTACAAAGCCATTTATTTCAATCCAAATCGCACCGATCGAGTTGTAGGGATGGATCGCAAAGACAGCGATTTGTTGTTGGATGTACTTTATGCTTGGCTAACTAGGTATGAATTTCAGTATCATCATATTTGGCAGATCGGAGATATCCTGCTTTGGGATAATAGATGCTTATTGCATTCGGTTAACGTAGACTATCCAATCGGGCAAAAACGCATGCATCAGCGTATTCTCCTTAAGGGTAATCGTCCGGTTTAAAGATCGAGAATTTTGGATTCCGTTGAGGTAAGTGACCGAGGCTTCAGGAATAAAATAATACTATTCTGCCGCCTCTTCTTTTTTGTTACGGCGTTGTTCGTGTTTATCAATGGCGTCCTGAACGGCGGCGGCAGCTTTCCCAATAAAAACGTCACGATTTTCATAGCTGTAATTATAGCTAGCCTCCCGCAGGCCATTAAGGTCTTGGAAGTGTGGGGCGACATATCGTGACATGAGCTCGTAATGACGTTTTGTCGCCTCCCAGTTGGCCCAATTGTGAGCCAATTCCAGATAAGCACCAAACCCTCCAGTCCCTGTCTGAAGCTTCTTAATATAATCTATTGCGTCGTCAGGCGTACCAATGCAGGCCATATTGTTTTCCATTAGGTAGCTCGCTGCATTATCGATATCGTCGGGGACAATTGGGAAGGTGGCAATTTCCCGAAAATATTTAGCGAACTCTTCAATACCAAATTTTACGTTCTCAAGTGCTTGTTCCCTGGTATCAGCTATGTGGGCCAATGTTACAACTCTCCAATTGTCGCGGCTAACGGTTTTACCATTTTCTTGCGCGGTCTCCTCGCAAATCTTCCAATTGTTAGCATGATGCTGCAGCGCTTCATCAGAAGTACCACCAATTGAAAGCATGCCGAGACCATGTTTGCCCGCAGCTAATGCTCCCGAGGGAGAGCGAGCACAGGCTACAGCCATCTCAATATGTGGTCGAGTATAACATGAAAGTTGTATCTGGGCTTCTCGTAGCTCAAACCACTCGGTTTTTTCAGTTACTACCTCGCCATTCAATAATGGCATTATCACGTCTAGTGCTTCGTTCATCCGGTCCCTTTGACTCGCGGGGTCGATCCCCATCCGAAACGCATCTCCAACCAAGGCGCCGGGTCCCACGCCAAACATTGCTCGTCCTTTAGACTGATGGTCTAACTGAATCATGCGGTCTACGGTCATGAAAGGGTGATGATAGGGCAGTGATACAACGCCCGACCCGATCCGAATATTTTTTGTGCGTTCGAAGGCGGCGGCCATAAAAACTTCGGGGGAAGCAATGATCTCAAAGCCACCAGAATGATGTTCTCCTATCCACGCTTCGTCGTAGCCTAGGTGATCGAGATGTTCAACCAACTCGAAATCCCGTTCTATGGCATTTGTTGGGTTTTCGTCTAATGCATGGAATGGCGCCAGGAAAATACCGAAGCGCATGCGACTATTTAACATCCGTTAGCCTCCCTGTATTCAGATTATCACTCTAGCATAGCCTTTATAGGGTTATTATACAAAATAAGTGGACAAATCGGACCACGGAAGCATATACAGGATTGGCCTTTAAAACTCTCTATAAATTAATCGCACAAATTATCTGGATCTTAAATTTAAAAGTAGCGCTGAGATGATCAAACTAACTGCCAGTAGCTCATGTAAACCGATTTTTTCTCCAAGTACAAGCGCGCTGGCGAAAAGTCCTACAATGGGGACTGCTAGCGTACCAAGTCCCGACACCGAGGCGGGAAAGATATTCAATACCCGGAACCATGCAAAGTATGCGACTACATTAGCGACCAATATTAGGAATATAAAGCTAAGCCAGACATCCGAATTTAACTTTGACCACTCAGTTTTTTGACCTAATAGAAGCCACAATGGGATTACTGGAATGGCACCTAAGGTTAATTGCCAACCAGCTATCACTGTAGGATCGTTACTCCAAGTTCGGCGTTTCATCCAAACTGTACCCAAACCAAAGGAGATGGCCCCAATAAGTGTGCAACAAGCTCCCAGATAAGCAGTTTGGAGTTCATGAAAATCTTGATTTATCAAAACGATTAATCCGATTAGCCCTAGAGAAAGCGCTGAAACCCGCTTTAAATTAGGTATTTCTCCCAATAAGGGCCAAGCAAACATCATTGCCCAAAGAGGCATAGTGTAAACGATTACAACCGTTCGACCAGCACTGAAGTAATGTACGCCTAGTGTCATCCCGATCTGAAAAATAGTCATATTTAGAACGGCTGCGAAAGTTAGATCGGCCCAATCTTTTCGAGGAACACGCACTGTCTTTTTTGTTATGGCGGCGAGGAGCAAAAGTAATACTCCTCCAAATCCCATTATGAGGAGCCTGCTAGTCCAAACATCTATGCCTTGGAGTGTAATCTTTGTAGCAGGATAACTAAACCCCCAGCAAAACCATACAATGACGAGAAATATAAAACCCAATCGTTGGGGGCTGCTTTGAATCATCTTCTGTTCGGTTCAAAGGATAATCGGAGACCCGCTTGTTCCATGAGGGGCAGTACTTTTTCAATCCAGTATTTTGCCTCGTTTAGGTAATCGACCCAAGATAATAAAACTCCGTCTACCCCCATGGTTGATAGGGTTTGCATGGTGGATACAATTTGATCCGGTGTTCCCACGAGCGGATAGCCGCCGTGTCCCGCCTTAAAATGATATTTAAAGTCCTCAAGTACTGAAGGTTCGAGAGTTTGAGATTGTACGCCAAAGATATCCAACATATTTTTGACGGCGATATTATCCCCTTTTTCGATTACATAGTGTTGGAGATACTCTTTGGCCTCCCTTTCACTGTCCCTGCAAACAACATATCCATGTATCCAGCATTGTGACGACCTCCCCACATCTGCAGCAAGCATTTTCAGATTATGAATTTGCATTATGTCGCTGTCTTTGCTCTTTTGCCTCAACATCACAAAATTCATATCCGCATGTTTCGCAGAAAAGTTTTGACCTTGCGGAGAAGACCCAGCATTCATTATTGGCGGGCGGGGTGTTTGAACGGGTTTTGGTTGGCTCCAAAGCCCTTTTCCGAAAAAAAAATTCCCATCAAAATCGAAGGCGTTATCTTCAGTCCATAACCGTTTCACTAAATCAGTCCATTCGGCTAAGTATTGGTATCGGTCTTCGTGTGCACGCCACTCCGTATTGAACATTTCGAATTCATTCTTAAACCAACCTGCAACAAGGTTGATTGCGAACCGGCCATTTGAGATGTGATCCACAGTTGCCGCCATTTTAGCTGCCGCCACAGGGTGTATTAGCGGCGCATGTATAGTTGCAAATACAGTGCAATATTGTGTAATGGCTCCTATTCCGGACGCCCAAGTAAAACTCTCAAAAGTGCGGTTATTAAAGTTAGTTTCCCCACCGTAACCTTTCCATCTTCCCACAGGAAGGAGTACTTCCATTCCGGATTGATCTACCAGTCTGGCGAGCTTTGCATTGTCTTCCCAAGTCATTGGCCAAGCATTTTTGGCTGTTGTGACAGTAGAGCCATGTGAACAATTAAAAGCCATTACGCCTAGCTTCATAACGTTATCGCTGTAAAGTGCATTCTTCATGTTCTTAGGTTATGCCCATAACGGTTTTTCATCTACCACAATTATTACTTGAAGATTTAATGAGTACCATTTTCCATGTTTGTACCGCAGATTTTTGCTATGGTATAGTATGGGAACGGAGATAAAAAAACTGTTTATTTGTTATACGAATTTGGTTGTGTGATAGGATGGTGGGAGGGACAAACCAGCGTAAGCTGGTTCGCATAATATAATCTCTGATCAATTTTTGGAAAAAATAAAACATGGAATTTGATACTAAAATAGCTGTCGTAGTCTGTGACGATTTAGCCGTTTGGCAAAAACTAAATGTAACGGCTTTTCTGACATCTGGGATAGTCGGTCAGGATGGGTCTTTGATAGGCCAGGAGTATACGGACGCTTCGGACAATAGATATGCCCCTATGCTCGTTCAGCCGGTGATTATCCTAACCTGCGATCGCAGTAAGCTAAAGACTATATACAGTCGTGGTATGGACCGCGGGGTTGGGTTTTGTTTATATATAGAGGACATGTTTGCCACTGGGTATGATGCGGCTAACCGTGAAACTGTTCGGACCTGGAAGCCTGAAGAATTACCAATTGTTGGGTTAGCTTTGCGGGAACATCGGAAGTTAGTAGATAAAATTGTCAAGGGCGCAAAGATGCACCCGTAGGGAATGGGAAGAAAAAATGGACGCAGAGACACGCATAAAAGAATTAGGAATAATACTACCTCCTTCGTCGGCTCCTGCAGGGTCATATGCCAAGGTAGTAGTGTTGGATGGTTTCGCTCATTTGTCGGGGCAGGGCCCACGGGATGAGAACGGCAGGCCATTAGGTGGGCAGGTCCCAACAGACCTTAGTATCGATGAGGCAGCGTTGGCTGCTCGGAATGTGGGATTATATACTCTCGCAGCGTTGAAGGAAGAGATTGGTCTCCTAAGCAGAGTTGCCCGGGTTGTGAGAACGTTTGGAATGGTAAACGCGGCTCATGGCTTCACTGATCATCCTAAAGTGATAGATGGGTTTTCAAATTTAATGATAGAAGTATTTGGCGAGGCTGGTCGCGGAGCGCGCTCAGCTGTTGGTATGAGCTCTTTGCCATTTAACATACCTGTTGAGGTTGAAATGACCGTTAAACTTCAGGACTAACCCGGCCATACTGTATCGAATATCTTCTGTGAAAACTCTTTTAATCCAAAATTATTTTATTGTTCCGTAATCGTTCTCTATAGAGTGTGTAAAGTCCCGCACTAACAATTAAAACCATACCAAAGACGCCACCTGGTTTTGGGAACTCATTCCATAATATAAAACCCAGCAATACCGACAAGGGTAACGCTATATACTCAAACGGTGCTATCAGATTAGCTTGCGCCAGGCGATAGGATTGACTTAAAAGGTAACTTCCGAAGCCGCTGAGTATACCACAGCAAATAAAAATCCATACGTCATCAACAGCGGGAATAGTCCATGCTCTTAAAAGAAAATCAAGGCTGGCGTGGCCGGTGACAGCGAATCTTCCGTCGCCAATAATTGCCCAGACTACAACACACGTAACAATCATGGTGCATTGCATGTAAAAGCTCATTGTCGAGGCTTTGTCGGTCGCTCCAATTTTTCTGGTTAACATCTGCATAGATGCATATGAAAATGCTGCTGCTAAAGGCAGAAAGCTAGCCCAGTTAAATATATCTTCACTGGGCCGGAGCATGAACCCTACTCCCGCCAGTCCAACGATTACCGCCGACCATCTTCTTGCACCAACCTGTTCACCAAGAATTGGGATGGATAGGATTGTAATTAACAGGGGTGCTACAAAAAAAAGTGCAATTGCTTCTGCGTAAGGCATAGAGGCTACGGCCATAAAGAGAGTGAGGTTCGCTAAAATTAGCAAGGTGGCTCGGAGTAACTGCCAGCCCAAATTACGCGTCTTCAATAAGACAAAGCCACCTTCAATTTTAATCAACAAGAAAACGATAGTTAAGCCTATAAGACTGCGAATTAACATTATTAGGTGCAGTGCATAGTCTGGGCTTAACCATTTTACGGCACAATCTTGAAGAGTAACAACCAGCATTCCCAACAAAATGCAATAGATGCCGTTTACGTTGTTATTGCCTGGCGATTCCTCATGCATATTTGGCAAACTCGATTTGTAGTTGAAGAACTAGATTATGATAAAGCAGAGTCGATATTTCTACGATACTATCTAAAAGAACACATGCCTATCCCTACAAACGAATTCGAACACCTGTTTTTCCTCATAAATACATAAGTCTGATATAAAGCAAAAGCGAGTGTGTTTCAGGAACCATGATGTCGACCTTTTCTTGATATACAGGCAGACTGTTTTGAGTTCAGTCTAAAGGGGGAGTTATGATATGTCGTCTGTACGAGAGGAAGGTAGGAAGATTTTAGCCGAAGCATTAGGAGCAGACTATCTAGAACGAAGAGATTCAAGTACTAATGCGTTTAATGGTCCTTTGCGAGAGTTTTCGGAAACTGCTGCCTTCGGCATGGTTTGGAGCCGTCCGGGGCTAGAGAGGAAATTTCGAAGTATGTTATGTCTAGCGATGTTGACTGCGTTGAACAGGCCACATGAACTAGAGCTGCATCTCACCAGCGCGATCAACAATGGTTGTTCGGTTGAGGAAATCCGGGAGACCCTATTGCACACTGTGCCCTATTGTGGCATCCCAGCAACATTGGATGCGATAAAGGTGGCCGAGAAGTTTTTAGAAGAAAAGGGCTTATTGCCAATGGAAGAGGCGAAATAGAGTCATCTATAAAGAAATATCGTTGTATAATGTGGCCATAACAAAGCAAAAGCATAGGAGATAGTATGAATTGGCGGGTTGGCGTTGATATTGGTGGTACTTTTACGGATGTTGCGGTTGTAAACGAAAGCAGCGGAACTATTGGCGTAGCTAAGGTCTCGTCTACACCGGGGGACTTTGGACTCGCTGTCGTGGAGGCCCTTGAGCAGGCTTTGACGAAGTATGGCATAGAAGCGGATAACGTTACATTACTGGCGCACGCTACCACTGTGGTGACAAATGCCATTTTAGAAGAAAAAGGCGCCAAAGTTGGCTTGATTTCAACTCGTGGTTTCCGTGATATTTTAGAACTTCGCCGTTCTGCAAGGGCCGATCTTTATGACCTATTTCAAGACCCTCCCTCTGTTTTAGTTCAAAGACGGAATCGTCTAGAAATTACAGAACGTGTGGGCTCCGATGGGACAGTTGTCACTCCAATAAATAAAGGAGAGATTGAGCAGCTAATTGTAAAACTCAGAGAATCCAAAGTTGAAGCCGTGGCCGTATCCTTATTATTTTCTTTTTTGAATGATGAACACGAGGCTTTTCTTGGGGAACAGATTCGTAAAGCATTACCGGAAATTCCGGTCTTTTTGTCCTCGGAGGTACTTCCAGAGATTCGGGAGTTTGAGCGCACTAGCACGACAGCGATTTGCGCGTACGTAGGTCCTATACTCTCGTCTTATTTGGCACGCCTTAAGGATGCTATTATAGCTAAAGGCTTGCCGTCTCCGTATGTAATGGGTTCTGGGGGAGGATTATTTGAGATCGAGGAAAGTCTCAGAATGCCTGCAATGGCAGCAGAATCGGGTCCAGCGGCGGGCGTTATTGCAGCTGCTTTGGCAGGAAGGCAGATTGGTCAGAACAACTTACTATCGTTCGATATGGGAGGGACAACTGCGAAAGCAAGCCTGATAAAGGATGGAGTAGTGGAAACAACTCCAGAATATGAGGTTGGAGGTGAGGGTAGCAGTAGTCGATGGCTGAATGGGACAGGGCATCCTATCAGGGTACCAGTAATTGATTTGGCCGAGGTGAGTGCCGGCGGAGGCAGTATAGCTTGGATTGATCCTGCAGGTTCTCTTAGAGTTGGTCCAAATAGTGCTGGAGCTAATCCGGGACCAGTTTGTTATGGACAAGGAGGTACCGAACCGACAGTGACCGACGCTAACTTGGTGCTAGGTCGTCTAGATTCACAATCTCTTTTGGGCGGTGATCTGCCTATCGATTTTGGTCGTGCGAAAAATGCTATTAAAGAAAAAATTGCGAATCCATTGGGTATTTCTATCGAGCAGGCAGCAGCGTCGATTATTCAAGTTGTCGACAACGCCATGGCCGAGGCACTGAGGATAGTATCTGTCGAACGAGGGCATGATGCTCGAGAGTTTTCGTTAATTTGCTTTGGCGGGGCCGGTCCTCTACATGCAATTGCTCTAGCCAAAGAATTAGGGGTGCAGGAAGTGGTTGTTCCTCCTATACCGGGCGCTTTTTCGGCGCTTGGGTTGATTGGCTCCGATATTAGTCGCGATTATGGAAGGACTTTCTTTACCATTTTAGATGAGACTAAGCCGACGGATCTGGAAGCTGGATTTATAAATTTAGAGGAAGATGCGAGAGACATGCTGCTGAGAACGGGCATTAGCGAAAAGGAGTGGGCACTAGATCGCAGTATTGACCTTCGGTACATTCGGCAAGCTTATGAGTTAAACGTGAACGTCGTCGATAAGTTCGATGGGGCAGCGTTAAATGATCTAGCGGCCCGTTTTCATGAAAAACACGCACTGACTTATGGCCATGCAAATCGAGCTGAACGTATTCAAATTGTGACGTTAAGATTGTCGGCAAGAGCTAGGCTGCCAGGTCTTCAACTTCGGCAAAAAGTGATGAACGATGATGGGGTAGAAAGTATAAAATCGACTAGGGAAGTCTGGTTCGATAAAGTTGGTAACACGCCCACGACAGTTCATGAAAGGGATTTGCTAATTGCCCAGGAAGGCGTTCCAGGACCAGCTATAATTGAATCCTTAGATTCGACGATTGTAGTTCCGCCCAATTGGACAGCTTTAATGGATGGGAATGGTTTTATCTTAATTACGGCGAAAGGGGAGTCGCCCGATGAATGATACAAATAAAGGCATTGTGGGTTTCGATCCAGCAACTTTTGTTGTAATTAAAAATAGTCTTTATGCGGCAGCAGAAGAAATGAAAGTCGTTCTTGCAAAAACTGCATATTCACCAATTTTAAAGGTAGCGGGGGATTATTCTTGCGGGATTTTTGATGTCACTGGTCAGATGGTAGCTCAAGGCCCCGATTTACCCATTCACCTGGGCTCTATGCCAGATGCAGTCAAGGCCGTCATTACGGCATTCGATAGTTTTCAGGATGGCGATGTTTTTATTCACAATGATCCATATTTTGGTGGAAGTCATTTGCCAGACGTAAACGTTGTTACACCGGCCTTTCATAAGCAAAGGTTGATAGGATTTGCCTGTATACGAGCGCATTGGCCAGATGTAGGAAGTGCCACGCCGGGAAGTTATGGGGCGGTTACGGAAATATACGGTGAGGGTCTGCGATTGCCGCCGGTCCAACTTTTTTCAAAAGGTATATTAAATAAAGACGTCGATAGAATTATTTTTGCTAATGTTAGAACCCCGGATGAGCGGAGGGGTGATCTTGGAGCGCAAATCGCGGCAAATCGCCGGGCCGCTGAGCGACTCGGAGCGCTTGCAGATAAGTATGGAACAGATGTGTTGGTAAGCGCTATGGAAGAAGTGCTTAATTACTCCGAAAAGATGATGAGGACGTTGTTAGCGAGGTTACCGGATGGGCGATCCAGCTTCGAGGATTTTTGTGATGGAGACGGTGTTATTGAAGACGGAGAAACGGATGACAAGTCGTTTACCATCCGTATGACAGTGGAAAAATCTGGAGACCATATCTCAGTTGACTTCACCGGAACGGATGGTGGAGTTGCTGGTCCGATGAATGCCCCATTATCAGTCACGGCTTCCGGTGTCTATTGCGCGTTAAAGACAATAGTCGACCCTGAGGGGCTAATTCCACCCAACTCAGGATGTTGGAGAACGATAAATGTTACAGCGCCAGAGGGATGTGTTTTAAACGCACAGTTTCCCTCACCAGTGGTTTATGCTAATCACGAAATTTCGCATCGTGTTTGCGACATGACATTTGGGGCTGTCGCAGCGTTTTGGCCCGATAATACAATGGCCTGCAGTCAAGGGACATCCGCTGTTGTTACCTTTGGCGGGCAAGATCCAAGAAATAGGCAACGGTATGTAAGCTACGAAACGATCAAGGGTGGTTTTGGTGCAAGACCCAACAAGGACGGTATAAATGCTATCGCGAGTGGTATTTCAAATACTATGAATACCCCGATAGAAGTTCTAGAAATGAGTTTCCCAGTCAGAGTTGAAGAATATGCTCTAGTCCCGGATAGTGGTGGAGCCGGATGTTATAGAGGCGGGTTGGCTGCGCGCCGAACTTGGACTGTTCTAGATCACAAGGCAAGAGCTTCATCATGTCTAGAGAGAACAAAATCGCCCCCTTTTGGTTTGCACGGGGGTGGACCAGGGATGGTCGCAAAAATTTGGACCGAAGACGCTGGTGGTAAAATAGGCATCGCTCCCGGTAAAGGTGGGTTCGACGTTCCGAGTGGAGGAAAAATCCATCTTCAGGTTCCAGGGTCTGGGGGGTTTGGCGATGTTAAACAACGGTCTATCGAAGCTATTCGCGCGGATATGGTAGATGGATACATCACTCAGGAAGCTGCTATAAAAGTATATGGGGTCACAGACATTAAAGGCTTTCTTGAAGAATAGATTTATATCAATATTGTATTAGTCTTTACTTTTGATAGGTTAGAGTAATTTGTTCTTGTTTATAGAAATAGGGGGTTGAGCTTTGTTTGAAATAGAACAATTTTGTGCAGATTGTCGAGAGGCTATGAAGGAAAAAGACCAGCAGCTTGCGGTTAGAGAAATAGTTACGCGTGTTGTGTCGAACCCAACAACATTAATGAAGGCAATAGGTGAACCGCAGCGAGCAGGTGTGAATACACTGCATCAGTCTGATGATCTAACTGTGTTGAACTTAATATGGGGACCAGAAATGTCCCTGATGCCTCACGACCATAACATGTGGGCGGTGATTGGCATCTATGACGGCCGCGAGGAAAATACGTTTTACCGAAGGAATTCCGAGGATGGATTAACGAAGTTAGGATTGAAGGTGATGGAGACAAAGGATTGTAGCTTTCTTGACGCGACGGCGATTCATGCCGTCTATAACCCTTTAACTAAGTTGACAAGCGCTTTGCACGTTTATGGTGGGGACTTTTTCGGTGCGCCTCGGAGTGAATGGGACCCTGATACTTATGAGGAAGCCCCGTACGATGTAGAAAAAAATGTAGGTTTGTTCGAGTTGTCTAATAAACGCTGGGATGAGCTGAGAAAGCAAAGATGATCGAGAATTATAAATGCACTAATAAACTAAGGAAATTCGTATGCCGATTATTAATCGAATAGGCGAATTTGAACCCGAGCTAACGAACTGGCGTCGCTATTTACACAAGAACCCTGAGCTTGGTTTCGAGGAATTTAAAACCTCGAAATTCGTTTGTGATAAGCTTCAACAGATCGGCTTGAAAGTTCATCAAGGACTAGCTGGTACCGGTGTCGTAGGTACTCTTCGAGTAGGCTCGGGTGATGGGCCTGCCATAGGCCTGAGAGCAGATATGGATGCACTACCCATATTCGAACGATCTTCCAAGAATCACTGTTCAGGTAATCCCGGAAAGATGCATGCATGCGGCCACGATGGACATACGACGATGTTACTTGGAGCTGCAAAGTATTTGGCTGAAACTCAAAATTTTGATGGGACGGTGCACTTTATTTTTCAACCAGCTGAAGAAGGGAAGGGGGGCGGAAAAAAAATGATTGACGATGGCCTCTTTAAACTTTTCCCTGTAGAAGAAGTTTATGGTATGCACAATATGCCTGGAATAAAAGTTGGAGAATTTGCTGTCGCTCAAGGAGCTATGATGGCTGCCAGGGATAATTTTGAAATTTCTATTCAAGGAAAAGGTTCTCACGCAGCTATGCCGCATCAGGGGATAGACCCAGTTGTCGTGGGCTCTCATATGGTGTTGGCATTGCAAACCATAACTAGCCGAAATATGGATCCTCAGAAGTCGCTAGTAGTTAGCGTGACGCAGTTTCACGCGGGCGAAGCATTTAATATTATTCCTGATACGATCACCTTAAAGGGTACATGCAGAGTTTTTGATAGCGAAATTCAAAATAGCCTTCCTAGCCGCTTGGGTCGTATTATTGAGGGCGTTGCTTCTACCTTTGGGGCTGATGCGGAACTGACATATCATAAAGGATACCCTGCCACGGTTAATTCAGAGGAATCCACATCGTTTTGTGCGGAGGTTGCTTTAGAGATTGCGGGTTCAAAAACCGGGGTGGACCTTAAACCGCTTCCGTCGATGGGGGCAGAAGATTTTTCATATATGTTGCAAGAAAAACCGGGTTGTTATATTTGGACTGGTAATGGTGACACTGCTGGACTCCATCATCCTGAATATGACTTTAACGATGAGGCTCTTGCGATTGGAGCAAGTTATTGGTCAAGACTAGTGGAAAAGAGACTTCCAAAAAGCCCTTAATCGTTGATACTTCCAGTAAAGCAGCAAGGTCAGTGACGGTGTGTGTTCTGGTTATCCATTGCCGCCACTAGGCGTTGAGCGCGCGCGATTTTTTCGTTATTTGCATCTCGTTGGATAATTCTAAGAAGTGTATCACGAGCCAGCAAGTCTCCCTTTTCTGCCATTTCAAAAGCCATTTCATCACGTTGCTCATAATAACTCCTATCGAATTCTACCACATCCAGATCAAGTTCCTCCCAGTAATATTGGTCGGCTTCAGATTCCCACTCGGAGTATACTTCCTCCCAAGTTCCCGTCCCAGAATAGGGTGCCATATTGGGCCTGGCGATTTGTTGACTAACCGGCTGATAACGAGCATCAAAAGATTGTCTAATTTCTTTGCTTCGATTAGGTAGGGCTTTATGAACTGTTGTGTCACAAAATATAAGGACGTCCCCCGCATTAAATTCACCCGTTACCCATTTTCCCGGGATCTCCCCTGAGATATCCATACCTCCTGCGCCAGTTCCTACCCGTGTATCCAGTATTCCGTGCATATGTGATCCTGACGCTACGGCAAGTGGACCTTTTTCTAACGGGCAACAGCCAATTGGAACCCACATTGCATAATTGGTATCTCCTCCTATATGGACTTTGTCTTGGTGAGCCCCTGTCGTGAAATCAAAATCGCCATGTTGTGGGAAAATATTCCTTTGTACAAACATGGGGTGTGCAAATGCTGGTTCGCCAAAAATGCTCTGAAAAAGCTCAAGGACATTTTCATGCGTGCGCAGTCGATGGAGTTTCTCGTCTCGCCACATTGTTCGAAAAACTTTCATATACTTTTCCTCAGGATCCTTGCATGCGGCTGAGAGATTCGCGACACCATTGCTAAGCGGTTCAGTAACGTCAAACCATCCACCTCTTGAGGCTTTTTCAAGCAATCGATTACGTACCGCTGTCACTCTTTGCTTTGGGAGCAAATCTTTTATAAAAAGATAGCCATCCGTGTTCAGTCGCTCTTTTAAAATAGAGCCATTATTTTTATGAGGAGTGGAATCCCTAAATTCTCCCATTTTTTCCATGTCGCACCTGCCAAGATATATTATTCCATTGCTTACAGAATGCAGCTCATGAGGCTATAGGTCAAGTTGGTAGGTGAAATATCAGCTGAATGACATTGGAAGCCAAGCGGTTATAGTTTAAAAAATAGTAAATTTGGTTACCCTCCTTTACTTTGTAACTTGATAGGTCTTTTGGGAACTACTATGCAACTGATCTTGTTATAATTATCATTTAGGCAGGAGAACGGTATGTCACTAGTTATCGGTATTATGTTGCGGGGACAGTATTCCTTCGGTGTTGACATGGTCGATATGGCATCTGGGCTGCTGGAACAGGCTCGTCTGGCTGATAAGCTTGGATATGCATCTATAACCAAGGGGTCACATTATTCTACTCCATATTACCAGGCGCTGCAGCAGCTACCTATTCTGGCAAGATTAACGGGGGAAGTAAAAACGGCGCGGCTAAATGCAGGCATAGTTATTTTGCCACTGCATAAGCCGTTGGATATCGCCGAACAGCTTGCCACAATCGATATTTTATCTAATGGGAGGCTTATTTTTGGGGTTGGCATAGGTTATCGTGAAGTAGAATTTAATGCTTTTGGGATGACTCATAAAGAGCGAGGAGTGAGGACGACAGAAAATTTGATAGCGATTAAGAGGCTATGGTCAGAGAATAGTGTAACGATGAAAGGTAGTCATTTTTGGCTTCGCGATGCAGTTTGTTGGCCTAAACCAATGCAAAAGCCGACCCCCCCTATATGGATCGGTGCAAATGCCGACCGCGCTTTAAAAAGGGCTGCCGAACTAGGAGATTGTTGGTATATAAATCCGCACACCACTATTGAAACGCTGACAAAACAAGTGGAAGTCTATAAAAGAGAACTTGATATAGTTGGAAAACCTTTCCCCAAGGAGTTTCCGATGCGGCGTGAAGCCTTTGTCGCACCTACCCGAAGCGAAGCCCTGCGACTTGCAGCGCCGTTTGTGGCGAAGAAATATGCATCGTATCACGCGACGGGCCAAAGTGATCAACTACCAAAGGGGGAGAGTCTTTCAGGGGATTTTAATGACTTAGTTGGTGACCGTTTTTTAATTGGCTCGCCAGAAGAAGTGGCAGATCAAATTATAAATATTAATAGAAAGTTGGGAGTTAACCATTTGATACTTTCAATGGAATGGACGGGAATGGAGAAGTCTATTGCCACAGATTGTTTGCACTTAATGGCAGAAGAGGTGTTTCCAAAGGTCAGTCAGGCCACATAACAGCTCTTATGAACCACATAACATTTTGCTTCGGAAAATACTTAATTCCAGTAGTTCCTCGAAAGCATCTATCTTGAAATCGTAGATAATTTTATTTAGTGGGAGTCGAGAATAACCATACGAACAAAATACAAAAGGAACTCCGCTAGAGTGAGCTGTTTGGGAATCGTGTTCGTTATCACCAATCATTACGGAAACATCGGTACTGGCGTTCATATCTCTGAGTAAATTTAGTAAATGCAATTTATTAGGCTTACGAACAGAATACAAATCACCGCCTGCAATCTTATCAAACATATCCTGGATTCGAAGAGTCCTGACTAGCTGTTCAGCCGCTAGCTGGGGTTTATTAGTGCAAATACCCATTCGATACCCGAGACGCTTCAGTTTATCGAGGACCGCATAAACACCTGGGTAAAGCGTGGAGAGGTCTGCTGCGTGGTCTTTATAGTGCTCTAGGAATTCATTTTCGATTATGCTTAGTTGTTGTTCGTTTAAGTGGTGCCCTGCTGCAAACCAAGTGCATTTTACAAAATGACGAATGCCATCTCCTATGAATTGTTTGCTTCGTTCCAAAGTGATACTGGAATGACCATATTTTTCCAGAATTCGATTTCCACAAGCATTCAAGTCTGGTGCGCTATCTACCAGCGTTCCGTCCAGATCAAAAATGATTAAGGGTTGTTTTGAATGAGGCATACTATATTTTTTGCATATATCTCATAAAAATAACATAAATAACGGTCCATAGCTGACTCAAGAATTATGGCCATTCGCCAGCTAGAAACTTGTAATTCTTGGTAATAAATTTTGATTTCGAAGTGACCTGCTAATATGTCATCTTACATAATTATATTTTTGGTTGTTATTTAGAAATAAAAACAATGTCTGAAACTATAGCTGCCATCGTCCTTGCCGCAGGCAAAGGCACAAGAATGAATTCGAAAATGCCAAAGGTTTTGCATAAATTGGCTGGTCTGCCATTAATTTGTCACGTGATTGGATCGGTTGAGGAACTGGAACCGCAGGTTCTGACTGTAGTTATTTCGCCTGAGCAAGAAGAAATAGAGCCAATGGTTGGTTCAGCTCACATTGCATATCAACATCACCCTCTTGGTACAGGGGATGCCGTTAGATCGGCGCTGAAAAGCCTAAATGGTTTTGCTGGTACAGTCTTGGTAGCATTTGGCGCAGATCCTTTGATTACCACAAACTCTCTGCGCCAAATGATATTAGCTCGTGAAGTTGATAATCCACCGGACGTTGTGGTTATGGGATTCAAAACAAATAACCCGGGGCGATATGGGAGGCTGGTGCAAAACTCTGAAGGACGACTTGAGAGGATTGTCGAATTTTCTGATGTGGCTACTATTGATAGGCATGTCGAGTTATATAATGGGGGAGTAATGGCCATAAATGGGAAAAAACTTGCTGGATTTATAGAGGCGCTGAGGGCTGAGAATACAAAAAAGGAATTTTATCTGACAGATATAATAGACATTTCGAATAAACGAGGTGGCTATTCGACTGTAGTAGAAGTTAATGAGATAGAGGCATTGGGCATCGATACGCGAGAAGATTTAGCTGTGGCCGAAAATATTATGCAAAATCGATTGAGAAAAAAAATCATGGAGTCTGGGGTCACTCTCATTGCACCGGAAACTATTTTCTTTTCGCATGATACGGTGATAGGTCCTGATTCGGTGATCCATCCTCACGTTATTTTTGGCTGCGGTGCAATTGTGAAAGAAAATGTTGAAATAAAAAGCTTTTCTCATATCGAAGGAGCGGAAATTGGTGAAGGGGCGGCAATTGGACCGTTCGCTAGATTGAGGCCTGGCGCTAAAATTGATTCAAAAGCGGGGATTGGAAATTTTGTTGAGATCAAGAAGGCAAATATTGGGGCGGGAGCGAAAATAAACCATCTGGCGTATGTTGGTGATGCAGATGTGGGGCGAGATGCGAATATTGGAGCAGGCACGATAACGTGCAATTTTGACGGCTTCTCCAAGCATACGACAACTATAGGGGCCAATGCCTTTGTAGGTTCCAATTCAGCGCTAGTCGCTCCGGTCCAAATAGGAAACAATTCAATAATAGGCGCAGGAAGTACCGTGACGCGATCGGTCCCAAGCGACGCACTAGTGGTGGCTAGAGCTAAAGTACGGGAAGTGACTGGGGGGGCTTCACGATTTAGATCAAGAAGACTGGACGAAAAGAAGAACGACTAGACATGTGCGGTATAATAGGAATAATCGGGACTAACCCAGTTACAAAACCAATCGTTAATGCACTAAAGCGGCTTGAGTATCGAGGCTACGACTCTGCTGGTATTTCAACAATAGTTGATGGGGAATTTGTGCGCCGTCGCGCTAAGGGAAAATTGACTAATTTAGAAAGGGAAATTGGATCTCGGCCTATAGATGGAGTAATTGGAATTGGGCATACGCGTTGGGCAACACATGGATCTCCAACAGAGGAAAACGCCCACCCTCACATAGCGGGACAAGTGGCTGTTGTTCACAACGGAATAATCGAAAATCATCAGCAGTTAAAGGACGAGTTGTTTCGAAGTAATATATCCATGGGCACAGATACCGATACGGAAGTTGTGGCACATCTAGCCAATATTCTCCTAGAAAATGGAATGACCCCTCAAGAAATGATGCAAATATTAGTCTCCAGAATCGATGGAGCCTTTGCTTTCGTAATAATGATAAGTGATTATCCCGATATCCTTTTAGCGGCTCGCAGATCATCACCTCTGGCTTTGGGGTATGGAGATGGCGAAATGTTCGTAGGCTCAGATGCTGTGGCGCTTGCTCCAATGACACGACGGATTTCCTACTTGGAGGATGGTGACTGGGCAGTTGTTCGACGGAATAGCGTTAGTATTTATGATTCTGATAATATGAATGTAGACCGTTCGATTATCTATACCGAGGCTTCTGAATGTAGGATCGATAAGGGAAAATATAACCATTTCATGGAAAAAGAAATTCATGAACAACCTAATGCAGTCAGTTCTACACTCGCGTCTTACTATGATCTAACTACGGGTAAAATACGGTTGCCCGATTTTAACTTTGATCCTACTAAGGTTCCGAAGCTAACGATCGTTGCAGCGGGAACGAGTTATTATGCGGGTATGGTTGCAAAGTATTGGTTTGAGGGGTTAGCGCGTCTTCCAGTGGAAGTTGACATAGCATCTGAGTTTAGATATCGGGAGCCAGTTTTGCCCGCGGGCGGGGTTGCTTTGTTTATCTCGCAATCTGGTGAAAGTTTGGATACGTTGATGGCGCTGCGTTATGCCAGAGAGGAACATCAGAGTATTATAAGTCTAGTTAACGTTTCCGAAAGTAGTATAGCGCGCGAGTCGGATACTGTTATAAAAACGATGGCTGGACCCGAAGTTTCTGTGGCCTCTACCAAAGCGTTTACCACTCAACTTGTGGTTTTATTGACGATGGCAGTATGTTGGGGACAGTTGCGCGGGAAATTAGAAAAGTTTGATGCCGAAAATATTTTAGCTGATTTAGTTAAGCTCCCAAGTCTGATGGCCGAGTTATTGTCTGCTGGGCTCGATTGGGAAACTGTCAGCAGGGAATTGGCTCAAGTCCGGGATGTTATATATTTAGGTCGGGGTATTAATTATCCGATTGCTCTGGAGGGCGCCTTGAAATTAAAGGAACTCAGTTATCTTCATGCTGAAGGATATGCGGCGGGAGAAATGAAGCATGGGCCTATCGCCCTGTTGGAAGACGGGGTGCCTGTTGTGATGGTGGCACCTTACGACCAGTGGTTTAAAAAAACGGCTTCCAATTTGAAAGAAGCTTTGGCACGAGGAGCGAGGGTTGTGTTGTTGTCAGAAGAAGCAGGTATTGAAAAACTTGAAGATACCGCTACCTGGGTATTTAAAATACCAAAAGTTGATCAAATGGTTGCTCCAATTCTCTACGCTCTACCCGTGCAATTACTGGCGTATCATACGGCCAATGAGAAAGGAACGGATCTAGACCAACCGCGCAATCTGGCCAAAAGCGTAACTGTGGAATAATATTAGAGTTGGAAATTTGTTATTAAGCAGAAATCAATAGCGGGAATATCTTATCGAAAATACAGTTATCGTGGACAAATTAGCTTTAGGTGACTACCGCAACGTTTCAAGCAATCAGAGCTTCCAAAACCTCTCACTACTATTTTACCCTTTGTTTGCGCGTTCAAATCACACTCATACACTTGTGACTTGACGACATTAATTACTTCATTTTGGTTGCAGGTTAACAGATAATCTATGTGCCATTGTTGTCTCTTCTTATCTGTCGATAAGTGTCTGGCTATTCTAGCGTCTATATTTGACCTTCCTGAACCTGTATATGCATAGATACCTGCTGGAAACTCGAACAAACCTAGTTTGCCAATTTGTAATTGTACATCGTTAGGTATTTTTATAAAAAGTTGATAGGATTGCATAGGTCAAACAAAAAAATCCCGGGTTACGTGTAATGTTAACTTCTAGATTACAAAAAATAGGTGCATATTGCGTTTTATCAGACAGGTGGAGTGAAGAAAATAAGTGGAAATGGCCGAACTGTTATCCTGTTTGGGAGATGCCAGTCATAGTCTTTATCAGAACAATTAATTTTCAATAGAATTATCACATGGACCTGAGTCGTATAGGACAATTTGATAAGTTAGTGGGAAAGATCTTCTCTGCCAACAAGATAGAGAGGATTCTATTAATCAATCCTCCCGACATTGATAAAACTTCGTTTAATTTTCCATCGGCTCATAGAGGTCGAAATATGAATTATTCTCCTTACGGATTAGGGTTACTTTCAAGTCAACTGGATTCAATTAAAGTAGAAAACAAAATTCTTAATTTGAATCACCAAATTTTGAGCGAAGCGGCACGCTGTGGTGAGGAGGGGGATTTCAATTTTGCCTCCATAACTCAGGCAAATATTGATGAAGCTATAACGGGCCTGAACCCCGATTTGATTGCAATAACCTGCATGTTTTCGCAAACTCATCAGTCTCTAGTTGATGTGATTTCCCAGGTTAAATGGCGCTTTGGGGGACCAATCGCTATTGGAGGTGTCCATGTAACCGGCGCAATGTCGGATCCCGCGACTAAATCAAAGTTTCTATATGATGTAAAAGGCGTTAACTTCATTTTTCTAAATGAGGCGGAGGTCTCTTTTAGAGAATTTGTGAAATATATAAATTCAGTTGGTGATAAAGAAAGCCTATCACAGTTTGTTGCTCTTAATGAAGATTCCTTTATTGAGTTTAAAAATAGATCTACCCCAAATGGAGATGATTTAAATACTATCCCAAATCATAAAAAAATGGAATCGGGAGAGCTCGCAAAAGTTGGAAAAATTGGAGGTTTCTTTTCTTTGTTACCGAAGGAAGCCCGTCTATCAACGGTGCTTTCCAACAGAGGATGCAGGGCTCAGTGTACATTTTGTAGCGTCAGAAATTTCAATGGCGTGGGGGTAAGGAGAAGAACCGTAGCCTCCGTAATAGATGAGTTAAAAATATTGAAATTTGAGCATGGAATTAACCACGTGATGTGGTTGGACGATGATTTTTTATATAACAAACGGGAAGCCTTAACTCTATTTAACGAGATGGTAAAACAAAATCTCAATATAACCTGGGACAATACAAATGGCGTAATCGCTGCATCTTGTACAGCTGAATTGATGAATGCAGCTGCTGATGCAGGCTGCATAGGTTTAACGATTGGAATGGAATCTGGAAATAGAGATGTTTTGAGAAAAATTAGAAAACCTGGGACAGTCGAAAATTTTTTGCGGGCGGCTGAAGTGCTAAATAAAATCCAACAAATAAATGCCAGGGTTTTCTTGATGATTGGATTTCCGCATGAAACTTTTTCTCAAATAAAGGATACGATTGACGTCAGTCTCGCTATGGATCTTGATTGGTATAATGTTACTATTTTACAGCCATTGCCGAATACAACAATTTTTGACCAGATGTTAAGCGACGGGCTGATAGGTGACATAGAATTTTCCGAAATGGGCTACAATTCAGGGACACACGGAAAAAAAACCAACAAGAGTGGCACATCCGTGGATCCTTTATCTATAGACTTTCAAGATGCATTCCGGGATAAAAAACCAGAGGATATTCCTGATAAAAAGGAGTTGGATAACATTTGGGCTTACATGAATTATCACCTTAATTTTAAGAAGTTGTTTCTTGAAAAGAGAAGACCGAAATTATTACAACAGTACAAATACATTAGGAATATTGCGGAATTAGTTGCGCCAAACAATGCGTTCGCTATCTATTTTGCGTCTTTCCTTCATAACCAGCTTAACAAAAATGTTGACAATAAGTTGTTGCAGCAATTTATAAATGCCAGTGAAAACAACTCATATTGGAAAAAAAGGTGTCAGGAGTTTGGGTTAGACGAGGCGCATATAAGGTTACAAAAATATCCAAATGAAACAAGTCTTCGAATTTAAGTTTCAAACACTTCCTGTGGCCCCCATTTTTTGATGAACTTTAGTAGCTGGTCTCTCTCCTGCTCAAGGAATTGAAGCTCAATCCGATAGGTGCTATCGTCTTCGTGGTCGTCATTAAGTTTTTGCATCTGCGCTTCTAACAGTTTTAGACGATTCTGTGCCTCGGCTATGATATATAAATCAGTGTAATGCTTATTTTCATTAACTTCTTTTTCAGACCCGGTTTCCAGCAAGCCATCTTCAACATCCAGAACCGTAAATTGATGAACCAACTCGTCGCACTGAAAGGCGTCTCTTATTATCTGTCTTATTGCCATAGTAACTAATATTTCCGTTATAATCTGGGGCTAGAAAATTATCCTTCGCAGGAGTTAAGTTAACAAATTGGAGTTGCGTATAGCAAAATTAAGTTGCATGTGCAATGTCCAGAAAGTTCCGATGGATTGTGGATTTTATAAAGCTAGAATGGCAGATAAATGATAAGATCATAGTCTAGAAATTTGGATATGCATTTTGGATGATGAGGAATCTTACATTCCATTAGTTCAATGAAAAAAAATGAAAGTAATTTGGAAAAATACTCATATAAATGTGGCGGATCGCTACAAAAATAAGGTTTCATAGGAAAAATTTATAATGGTAGACGACCTCATTAAGCTGACGGCGACGGACGCTATTGGATATCTAAAAGCAGGAGATATTTCTCCATTGGAAATGATTGCCGCGGCGGAAAAAAGAATAGAATTAGTAGAACCTTTCATAAACGCACTGCCGACGACTTGCTTCGAAAGAGCCCGTCGGTGCGCAAAGCGCTTGATGAGCGGCGATAATAGCAACATGCTTGCCGAACCTGGTTGGCTGGCAGGGATACCTATAGCGATAAAAGATCTGATGGATGTATCCGGGGTTAGAACAACATATGGATCGACCATTTTCGCAAACCATGTTCCCAAAAAATCTCATCCCCTTGTTGAACGAATCGAGCGAATGGGTGGTATCGTGATTGCCAAATCCAATACACCCGAATTTGGCGCCGGGGGGGCTACTTTCAATCAAGTCTTTGGAAAAACCTGCAATCCTTGGAACACTTCGCTGACTTCGGGAGGATCTACTGGTGGAGGAGCAGCAGCATTGGCTTCTGGCGAAATTTGGTTAGCTCATGGAAGCGACCATGGCGGTAGTCTCCGACGGCCGGCTACTTACTGTTCAGTAGTTGGATTACGACCATCGCCAGGTCGTATTACCAGAGGTTCCGTGGATTCATTATTTTCACCACTAACTGTGCAAGGACCCATGGCGCGTAATATCCGAGATTTGGCTTTGTTTTTGGATACAATGACTGGGTTGTGCCCGTTAGATCCGCTTACCTTTGATGCTCCTCGCGTATCTTTTACAGATTCATTGTTACATCCATCCGTACCTCGACGAATCGCATATACCGATACAATTGGTGGTTCTCCCGTTGATCGCGAAACTGTGGAGATAACCAGGTCAGCAATGAGACACTTTAGATCCTTTGGTGCAGAGGTTGATGAGATCAGTATAGATATAGCAGATTTGGAGGAAACTTTTCTTGCACTTCGATCGCAGCAGTTTGTCATTGATAGAGAGTTACAGCTGAAGGAATATCGTCATCAGATCAAGGCTGATATTATATGGAATACTGAATTAGGATTAAAACAAACAACGTCCGATCTGGCGCGAGCTGAACGGGCAAGAAGAGAAATTTATGTCCTTTTCTCCAATTTATTTAACGAATACGATATTATAGTCACTCCAGGTGCAAATACTCCCGCTTTTGACGTAAACTTGCGTCATCCAACTGCGATAGATGGCGTTAAACTAAAGCATTACATGGCAGCATCAATGTTAACTGGAGCTATTACCTTATGTAGTTTGCCGGCTTTAGCGATTCCCTGTGGATTTGACAAGCATGGCAGGCCTGTTGGCCTTCAAATGGTGGGGCCTCCTAGAGGCGAGGTTACCCTATTAACCGCTGGTGTTCTATACGAAGAAAAGACTGGTTTGAGTAATCAATTACCTGTTGAGCCAAAGCCCGGGCAGGTTCCTCCTAGTGTTTAGTTTTGGAGCAATCAGATAGATGGTTTAAGCTTTCGAAACGAAAACACAACCCCAAATTCAGTTTTAAAGAAATTCACTTTTCAGATTCGAGCCACTCGTCGATTTTTGATAGGCCAGTTTCTTTTATTTCGGGAGGAGCACCACTGTAAAAAAAAGAATTACGCGCAAGTGTGGCCATGATTTCGTCCGAAAAGCCAAATTCTGCTCGGCACAGCTCGTATTCATCGAGTAAACTGGGACCAAACAAAAGTGGATCATCGCTTCCTATATCGCAGGCGACACCTGCCTTGATTAGCTCGGGCAATGGATGCATTTTTATTGTTGGGAATATGCTAAGCTGAATATTCGACGAAGGACAGATATCCAAACAGATATTTTTAATTTTTAGTTTGTCGATAAGGGCCGGGTCCTCAG
Source organism: uncultured Nisaea sp. (assembly GCA_964342575.1). Lineage (GTDB taxonomy): Bacteria > Pseudomonadota > Alphaproteobacteria > Thalassobaculales > Thalassobaculaceae. Next base: position 28,810 of record CAYFGZ010000005.1, read on the forward strand.
CGGCTAGAACGCCATGTTGAATCCTGGCGGCGCCCAATAACTCGATAGCATCGGAGACGGACTTAGCTCCTTCGCCCGGGGATGGCGCAATTTCGCCGGCGTGAGGGATGGACAGGATCCCGGCATCTTTAGCTCCAACCTGAAATGCTTCTCGAAATATTTCAGGCGGGTAGCCTTCCTCATTTCCGTGGAGACCCAGGCCAACAATACCATTATATTGGCCGGAAAAACCGGTCATTCCACTTTGGATTCTGTGTTGTTCAGTGGTGACTATCTCGGCTGTTAATTGAGCTCTTCTCATAGCGTGTTCGATCGGTTTTGTTCTGTCTATTGCAGAAATAAAGGCGATTCCGATCCCAGTTGCCTTACTTGCCTCTTCGGCTGTCATAAGAGCAAATTCCCACCCCTCTCGCGGAGTCTCAAATAGTCTGTATGGGCTGTTCTCGCGCAAAATACTGTAGCGGTCTGTATCAAAAGCTGCTTCAATCCACAGTGCACCATCGTTTGCTGCATCTTCAGCTACTTCTAAAATTACGCGAGCTAAATCTTTCTTAGTTCGAATGCTATCCGAGGCCGCCCTATAAACATCGTTGAATGCTTGAAAATTTTGAAATTGCATTCCCCGGGTATCCATAGGAACCTCTATTCCATAATTAAGGCAGTATCGGGCCAACGTTTGGGGGCGCATCGCACCTTCAAGGTGAATATGCAAATGTGCTTTGGGTAAAAGTTGTAAATCGCGCAAGATTCCAGCCGGTATTCTCAATTAGAAAAAATAATTACTTAATTCTAGCATGAACGATAAAGTGGTGCAGAAGTTTTTAATGGCAAAAACTAATCAATAGCTTTTTCAGGTGTGATTAAATAGTTATTTTGGTTTTGAAAGTTGATGGTGAGACCAAAATCGCCATCGAACCTTTTTAGGAAAAGAGGGTTCTTTATGATAACCAATAAAGACATAAAGGATTATAAACGCGACGGGGTTATTTGCATAAGAAATGCTATATCTGATCAATTAATAGAAGTTAGTCGCAGGGGTATTGGACAGAGCATAGCGAAGCCAGGCCGATTTTTTCGTGATTATACAGCGACTGATTCACCTGCTCGTTATATATTCGAATTCTGGAATTGGTGGAATATTAGAGAGCTAGAGGAACTGGCATTTGATAACAGCATCGCGAGCATGGTGGCAAGTATTATAGAAGCTGAAAAAGTATTGTTATTGATGGATCAATGGTTTCATCGTGAAGCAGGCTCGACAAATGCAGCCACATGGCACCACGATGAACCATATTTTGATTTTTTTGAAGGTAAGAAATGCGTAGTTTGGTTTCCACTGGAAGATACGCAAATATTGGATGGACTTACCTTCATTAGAGGTTCTCATAGATGGAATAAACTCTTCATGGCACAAAACTTTGCAACTGGGAAGGCATTCCAGGGGCACACAAAAAATTATAGTCAGATGAGTAACTTTAGTGATCTCACGAAGCTGAAATTATCATGGGACATGAAAAAAGGAGATTGCCTAATCTTTGATTTTCGAACGATTCATCGAGCAACCCTTCATACTGGGCCATCCAGTACGGCAGTTTCGCGTATTTCCTTTAGATACGGAGACAAAGACGTTATCTTTAAGCCGCGCGGTCCTTGGACTGCGGAACTTAGCAGTTTTTTGATCCAAGCTGGTCAGAAAGTTGATTCACCGTTGAAGTGTCCTTATCTACCGGTTATTTTCGATAGCCGAAACCACTAGTAGATAAAGCAGTTGGCTTTGACATTTCTTGCGGAACTTAAGAAGGTGATTGTTAGTGAAAAATAATCGAACAGTATTTTTAACCGCATTTAGTATACTGTTCATTGTGTATATCCTTATTTGCACTTTTAATTCAGATGTTATCAAATTTGGTTTGAGACAGATTGAGTTTTCAACGGCTGTTCCCGGTCTTAGTGGGCTAGTATTATTGGTGACTTCGCCATTTTTATTTCTGTTGAGTTGTGCAGTTATTGAATGGCTGACCAAAAACCATAGACACTAAAATAGTTTGTTTAGATGCGTTTGGGGTACTTTATAAGAGGACATAATTTGGGGATAAAAGCTGTTTCTTTCTCTTTAAGTTCGGAAGTTATTGTAATACCTCGTTGATTTATCTATTATTGCCAAGATTTTGCCTCGGTATGGAGATAGTGATGCGTTATTCGCAGTACCTTGCACAGACAAACGTTCGCCATAAAACAGTAAGCTATAACTTACTTACGCCGAAGCCGGTGGACGGGAAACCTGATGCTTTGAAACCTAAAAAGATCGAGATGACGTTTAAGAGTGCCATGGACCTCCTCGGTCCATATAGTTTTACGCGAATAATGGACCAGATTAAGGCGGTGGTTCCATTAGCACTGTATTTGGTGCTTTTTCAAGTGCTGGTGCTCAGACAACCTATTGATGCAGCAATATCTTTATGCATAGGCCTTGCTGCTGTAATAGTGGGGCTGGCTGTTTTTATGGAAGGGCTAAATACTGGCCTTATGCCCTTTGGGAAGATTATAGGGGACAATCTGCCAAAGAAAGCTTCAATGGCTGTCGTCTATGTAATAATTGGTATCTTGGGCGTTGGCGTTACCTTCGCAGAACCGGCGATTGGAGCTCTTCAGGCTTTTGGGGCTTCGGTCGATGTTAAGAAAGCTCCTTATTTATTTGAGTTATTGAACAATTGGACTCTTCCACTGGTTTTGATGGTTGGGGCTGGCGTGGGTATTGCAGCTATACTGGGGACAGTTAGGTTTGTGAAGGGTTGGTCTTTGAAGCCGATGATCTATTTAGCTCTGACCCCTGTTGCGCTTTTATCTCTGTATGCGTGGAGTGATCCTAACCTAGTAAGTATTCTTGGATTAGCCTGGGACTGTGGGGCTGTAACGACAGGCCCAGTCACTGTTCCGCTGGTTTTATCATTGGGAATAGGTATTGCAAATGCGGCTGGGAAGGGTAATTCGTCACTCTCTGGCTTCGGTGTTGTAACTTTGGCTTCTTTGTTTCCTATATTGGCAGTATTAATATTATCTGTCTTTGTATCTTTCCAGGTTAGTCCGGAACAAATAATATCGGCTGCAGCTACGGCGAGTACTGCAACTCAGGTAGAGCCAAGTGTATGGGATCAAACGCCGCTTGTGGAAGTAGTGTTGGGCGTGAGGGCTATTCTTCCCTTAGTGATCTTTTTGATGTTTGTTCTATTTGTCATCTTGAGGTCAACTTTACCAAACAGAATGGTTACGCTCTATGGCCTGACTCTCTCAATCTTGGGGATGTGTATATTTAATGTTGGATTGACGTACGGGTTAGGGGCTATTGGATCGCAAACAGGTAGTGCCCTCCCAGCGGCGTTTATGCAGCTTCCAATAGTTGAGCATTCGCCGCATTATCCAGAAATTATTGGTTTCGTCATCTGTGTTGGTTTCGCATTTTTGCTTGGTTTTGGGTCTACATTGGCGGAGCCTGCCCTTAATGCTCTAGGTTTGACTGTTCAAGAGCTAACCAACGGCGCGTTCAAAAAGTCCATGTTAATGTATAGCGTTGCAACGGGGGTGGCTGTAGGGATAGCGCTCGGTGTAGCTAAACTAATTTTTCATCTGGATCTTATGATGTTGCTGTTACCGCTGTACGCTATTGGTATCATTATGACAGTTTTGTCGACGGAGGAGTTTGTCAACGTAGCTTGGGATAGTGCTGGCGTTACTACTGGACCTGTAACTGTGCCTTTAGTTCTTGCTATGGGACTCGGCCTTGGTAATGCGGTTTCGGCAATTGAGGGATTTGGTATTCTATCCTTAGCAAGTATATGCCCTATCGTGGCGGTCTTAACCATGGGCTTAGTGATTCAATTTACTCAAAAGACTGCTGTGACCGAAGAAAGTTAATTTTTTAATTAAAAAGTGAGGTACTGGATATGGCTGGAAGAAATGTAACCTATTTATCCGAAGCAAACTTGATAACCTGCGTTCTTCAGACAGGACTCGCGGAGGGCGTTTTAGAGGCCGCAAAAAACTGTGGTGCCCAGGGCGCAACAATAAGCTACGCTCGGGGCACAGGTATAAGAGAAAGAATGGGGCTTCTTGGTGTAACTATAGACGAACAAAAAGAGGTCATTCGAATTATTGTGTCGGACGAGCAGGCCGACCGAGTATTTGAGGCTATGTATTTAGCTGGAGGATTAGATACTCCAGGTAAGGGTATAATGTTTATGACTAAACTCGACAGGGTAGCCACTTACATACCAGAATCTGTATTGAAAGAGATTGCATAGGAGTCAGAATATGTCGGTTGAAATAGGCGCTCTCCTGAGCAAAGATTTCGGGCAGGAAGTTCTTGAAAAGATGAATGGTTTTGAAGGTGTAAAAACCATCACGGTAGAGTCGGGAAGGTCAAGTGATCTTTTTGAAGAAAAACAATTTGGGGCATTTGGCGAGGCTTCAATTGTAAGCATCATCGCGGACAACGAGCAGAAAGATAAGATCTTTGATGCCGTATTCGAGTTGTGTGAGTTGCATGGACACCAAAGCGGATTGATTTTTATGACTCCTGAAATTATTAAATCCACTCTTCAAGCCGATTAAGTAGAATCCAAATGTATTAGCGTACTTAGGTTCTCAATATATTCGAGGTCGGCCAGTTCACTTTTCAGTCATAACCCACTCACCACTCCAGTCTTTCGGAGGTGGTTCCTGCTTAAATAGGTTGCAACGTTCGATATATAGCTTGCTGGGGATATCGGTTTCGTTGGCCGCCAATGCAGCCTCAAAGGATTTTATGGCATCGTCAAATTTTCTTGTTCTGTAGTGAGTGAGACCTTCAGTAAAATGCCCTACAACGTCCATCCTCGCTGGGAAAGTTTCATCGTCATGAAAATCTAGAACTTCGTATATCGACACAGGTTCGGTTTTTCCTTTTACGACTATGCGATCAAGTTCTCTCAATGCGTAGATGCCTTTGAGCTTACTTTGGGTAAACTCAGAAATTATTATTTGGGCTCCGTACGTTTTACAACTACCCTCTAGCCGCGCAGCCAAATTTACACCGTCCCCTATCATGGTAAAATCCATTCGCTTGGATGAGCCAATATTACCTGTTACTACATTATCTGTATTAACTCCTACACCCATTCCAACCGGCGGTTTGTCTGCTGCTATACGATTTGCATTCCAGATCCGAAGCTCTGAAATCATTGAAATAGCCGACTTTACGGCTGAATCTGCAGCATCTTCGCTGGGAAGAGGAACGCCGAATCCGGCCATCATAGCATCTCCAATAAATTTATCTAACATGCCTCCTGCATCGGTAATGCATGCCACCATGATTTCAAAATATTCATTCAACATCGAGACTGTATCCTGGGGGCCAAGCGCTTCGGCAATGGTGGTAAAACTTCTAATATCTGTAAAAAGGACAGTCGCCTCAGCGGCTTTTCCCCCTAGCATGGCTTGTCCATCACCTTCCTCCAGCAGCTGGTTGGCAAGTTGAGGGTCCATGTACCTCGACATAGTGGATCTCACTCGTTTTTCGCTGGATATATCTTCCACCAAAATCAGAGCGCCAATGTTTTCACCTTCTCCAGATATCATTGGTTGCATAGAGATATTTGCTGAAACTTGATTTCCTTCACCTGTCACGAGATCTGCATCCTCTAGATCTTCTGTGTCACCTGTTTCACGTACTTTAGCTACTTGTTCAATTAGCCAACCATTTTTTTTATCCATTACCTCCGACAGCGGTTTACCAAGATTTTTTTCCGCAGATAGCTCGATAATTTTTTCAGCCGAAGAATTGATGCTTTTTAGATTGCCCTCTTCATCTACAGTAATAACGCCATTTGACATGCTATGCAGCATAGCTTCATTATAATTCTTAACAGCTTGCATATCGTTGAACATTTTAGCGTTTTCTAGTCCAACAGAGATCTGTGCGGTAAAAGCTTGTATCCTATTTTCATCTTCCTCCGTAAATGGTCCCCCTATCTTATTTAGGGCTTGAGTTACACCAATACGTTTGCCTTGCTTATTTAAAATGGGTACACAGAGAACAGACCTGGTGAAAAAGCCGGTTTGTTTATCAATAGCAGGGTTAAAGCGAAGATCGGCGTAGGCATGAGGTATATTAACGTTTTCTCCCGATTGGAATACGGCACCGGCTATCCCTGCATTATTGGGCAACCTTATCTCGAATGCTCCAAGACCAGCGCCCACCATGGAAAATAATTCATCAGTTTTTTCATCATTCAAAAAAACCGTTGCTCGCTCTGCGCTGAGCATATCCGTTGCTGCGTCAACGACATGATTTAGGAGGCGAGACAGATCCAGCTCGGTAGTTAGTTTTGAAACCAATTCCATGAATTCCGCTTCTCGACGCTTCTGAGCTTCCATGCGTTCGGTAAGAGCATAAGTATTCAAGGTTGACGCACACTGGGATGCTACCAATTTGATGGCTTCAAGATCACTTTTCGTGAATTTTCCATTTATTTTATTTAAGACTTGAAGGACTCCTATTGGCGTATCTCCGACTGTGAAGATAGGAACACAGGCCAGACTTTTAGTTTTATAGCCCGTCCTTTCGTCAACCTCTTGATTAAAGCGATCATCTTTGTAGGGATTATTAACTATTGCGGATTCTGCATTAGTAAATACCCAGCCAGCAACCCCCGATTGCTCGTCGATTCGGATTTCGCGCGATAGATTACCTAATGCTACTCTCGTATATAGCTGATGAGCTCCTGGATCATGAAGAAACAAACTACCTCGTTCGGCTTCCAGGGTTGTGGTGACATGTGTTATCAAATATTCCAATATTTCGTCGAAAGAGCCGAGACGCGAAAGATCGCTGGCTATATCGACATTTTGAGTCGTGGGTTGTTTTGTGTGTTTAGATGCTGCCTTGGACAGGGCATTCTTGTCAGCGGGGGCATTCATTTAACGACTCCTTCGACGGTTTAGAACTTTTTACTTTCGTCATCATCTTCAAAATGGAGATTCAGTCATCCTCTTTGTTTGATTTAAAATTGTTCTCGTAATCAATACGAATAGCGTCCATCGTTTCTCTCAGTGCCTTGACATTCGATTCCGCTTCTCTTTGAGCTGTTTCGTGGGCTGCGCGCTCGTTATCAAGCTTTTCCTCATAATCATTTCGCATTTGCTCCATGGTACCTCTTAGCGCCTGGATGCTGGTTTCTGAGTCCCGTTTAGCTGCATCACCACTAGCACGCTCGTTGTCAAGCTTTTCTTCATAATCATTTCGCATTTGCTCCATGGTGTCTCTTAGTGCCTGGATGCTAGATTCGGAAGTTCTTTGCGCCCCTCCATGTACAGCGCGTTCGTTGTCTAATTTTTCCTCATAATCGTTGCGCATTTTCTCCATAGTATCGCGCAATGCTTGCACATTAACTTCAGATTCCCTTCGCGCTCTTTCGTTGGCGGCACGTTCTCTATCTAGTTTTTCTTCATAATCATTTCGCAGTTTCTCAAGGTTTTCTCGAAGCGCTTTTATACTTGCCTCAGATTCACGTCTAGTACCGTCGTGCTCTGCTCGAAGATTTTCTAACTTTTCCACAGTATCCGCGCCGGCAACTTCTAGCTTTTCCCTTAAGGCTACGATTGTATCTTCCAGGAGACGCTTTTCCGCTTCGTTAGAGGCCCGGAGTTTATTTATTTGTTCCTCTACATCAGTAATGTTTCATCTCCCATTCTTGCAGTTCTGGTCAACATTTACCGCAGACTAGAAAGTGATAAAAGCTAAATTTAATTAGCCCGTTTAGCCGTCTGCCTTGCTTGTTCCATCAAATTATTAGCTGTAATGATACCTTGTGCATTAATATTAAATCCTGCCACCTTCAAAGCGTCTGCGACCCAGGTGTTACAGGTATTAAATAAATGAAAATTGCCTGTTCCTTCGTAGAATTGACTAGTCCCTTCTTCATATAGTCCTTTGCCTAATGACCTACCAGCTCCATTAGCATTCCTTACGAAGCTTCCGTAAATGAAGCGTAGCAAATTACTATAATCTTTGTCCAAAATTTCAAGTTTTAACGTTTCAGCTTTTGAGAAAGCAGCCTCGACTGGTTTTTTGAATCCATAGACATGCACAACTGATGGCGTCGCAGTAAAAAGGGCTCCTACGGCTATATCCATTGATGGGTCATTTGACTGGTAGAAACGTCTGTCTCCCCAGCCAATTTCCAGATATTTTGCTTCTGGAAAATCTCTTGTTTCTGGGAGGTTCCGCTTTAAAACATTGTCTACGGGCAGTATGATCCCAACGTGCCAACCTGTATTGGCTAGATGTATAGGTTTTTCCTCCGCCAAGGATGTGGAGAGTAGGGCTATAATACAGATAGACTGGGTTAGAAATGGGGTAAATAAGTGCATAATAAAAATTCTGGACATCAATCGCTTGACCTGTAGATCGCAGTTTCAAGCGTGAGTATTATCTAATTAAATAATTTTGACCATCAATTCTTTAATTTACCTTGATGCAATTGTGCTAACAACAAATTTGCGATGGCGGTTTTATTTATTATGGTATTTGTATTTTATGTGAAACTACCTCGAAGGGTGATTGCCTGTCTGGAACAACAACGCAGCCTCGTTGTTAAGTGTTTCACGAATTGTTGTCCAGAAGTACGGGAACACCTAACGGGTTATAGTGAAATTGAAATGGTTTAAAAGGTAATTAATATGTCTAAGTATGATTATGATTTGATAACGCTTGGAGCTGGGTCGGGTGGGGTCAGGGCCAGCAGGTTAGCGGGTGCTTATGGTGCTAAGGTAGCAGTAGTAGAAGAATTGAGAGAGGGTGGTACGTGTGTTTTGCGGGGCTGTGTGCCAAAAAAATTACTCGTCTACGGAAGCCATGTGGCGGAGGAAATTGCAGACGCGGCAGGTTATGGTTGGGCAATTGGAAATGTAACCCATAATTGGGAGACTCTGATTAATGCAAAAAATCTAGAACTGGATAGATTGCACGACATTTATGTTAGTCTCCTAGAAAATGTTGGCGTTGAGCGATTTCATGGTCGTGGAGTACTGATTGACAAACATACTGTCGCAATTGGAACAAAAAACATAACCGCGGAACGCATTTTGATAGCGGTTGGTGGGTGGCCAAGCATGCCTACTATCCCAGGAATAGAGCATACAATAAGCTCTAATGAAGCACTGGATTTAAGATCACTTCCCCGTCGAATAGTGATTGTTGGATCGGGCTATATAGCTGTCGAGTTCGCTGGAATTTTTAATGGATTTGGTTCTCATGTAGACCTTATATTTCGAGCAGATAAAGTTCTAAGGGGCTTTGATGAAGATATGAGATTGGCTATGACGGATGAAATGAAGAAAAAAGGGATTAATATTATATCGCAATGCTTGCCAAGCAGCATTGATCCGTTAGATGGTGCTTATCGGATAAACCTATCTAATAAGACGAAGATCGAAGCAGATCAGGTCATGTATGCCACGGGTCGTGCTCCAAACACAAAGGGATTGGGGCTTGAGGAAATAGGGGTAAAAATGTCTGAAAATGGAGCCATAATGGTTGATGAAAGGAATAGGTCTAGCGTGGACAGTATTTTTGCGGTTGGAGATGTTACTGACCGCAAAAATTTGACGCCTGTAGCGATAGCGGAGGCTCGAGCTTTTTCTGAAACATTTTATAATAATAATCCCATGACGATGGACTACAATGATATTCCTTGTGCCGTATTTAGCCAACCACCAATTGCGTCAGTTGGTTTTACTGAGCAAGAGGCAAAGAAGCAGATAGGAGAAGTTGATATCTATGTTTCCGGATTCCGTCCTATGAAATATACAATGACACATAATACCGAACGTGGATTTCAAAAATTGATAGTGGATCGCAAGACGCAGCGCGTTGTTGGAGCACATATGATGGGAGTAGATGCTCCAGAAATAATCCAGGGTATTGGTATTGCATTAAAGAAGAACGCTACCAAGGCTGATTTTGACGCGACTATTGGAATACATCCCACCGCTGCTGAAGAGTTTGTCACAATGCGCCAAATCCGAGCGGATTGAGCAAGATGCAAAATGATATTGCCATTGAGCCATTTTTATTGCGCGAAAATAGAGACCAGATGTGAATTTATTTGCATATATAAAAAATGGAAATATAGAAGCCATAAAAACAGACCACGAATATAAAATAGTTCTGGAGGCTATAGACGCGATGATTGAAGCGGAGCCTGGGTCGCCAGAATGGGATAGGCTCGAATTACTTTCCTTGCTTGTCAGCGCTTATGAAAAAAAATCTTTAACCAATTAACTTTGTATATCTCGAAAGCCATTCTGCTTTGAGACTACTTTCGTCTGCTCCCCGATCATAGGCCGGGGAAAAAATATGTTGTGCTGCTGTAATTTCTACTTGAAATATTCCTTTAACGTCGTTTAACAGTTCTCCCCAAGTTTCAAACTGAGGTCGAATGGTTTCGAACTCTGTGCTATTTCTTTGTAAATAGGTTGCTACTCCTCTTAATCGGCAGGCTTGGCGTCTAAATACGTCTATGTAATTTGCTTCCACAAATGGGTTCGTCTTTATGTTACGTCGGGTTTGCGGGGATCGAATATCGCAGAAAGCGATATGAGTTTTATCCAGGATTACTGTCGTTGCTTTGGGGGAAACAGCGGGAAAACCATCTGGTGTAATAGTGGCGATTAATCCAATAGTATTTTCACGGATTATTCTTTCCATATTTGAAGTGAGCATTGACTTTAACTCCCAGTTTTTGTCTTTTCCCTAGTATCTCGTAATGGAATAGTACGGTTAAATACTGGAAACTGCGGTGTACTATCTACATCTCGGTAGAAATACCCTAATCTCTCGAATTGAATGTGCGCAATTGGACACAAATTTTCTATACTGGGTTCTAAATAACAGTCCTCCAGAATTTCCATTGAATCCGGATTAATGTCTTCAACAAAATCCCTGTTGGCTCCAGGACTAGAACAAATATAAAGTGGGTTGTATAGCCTAACCTCGGTTTTTTTGCTGTGTGCAGCTGAAACCCAATGGATAGTACCCTTTACTTTTCTGCCGTCTGGGGCGGTGCCCCCGCGGGTTGTGGGGTCGTAGGTGCATATAAGCTCGGTTACCGTACCTGAACTGTCTTTGATAACATCTTTACAGGTTATGAAAAAAGCATACCTCAACCTAACTTCTCGACCTGGTCCCAGGCGGAAGAATTTCTTTGGTGGATCTTCCATAAAGTCATCGCGTTCAATCCAAAGTTCTCTCGAAAATGGTATTTTTCTGGTTTCTCCAATGTCAGCGTTCGGATTGTTAACCGCGTCCAGCCACTCCGTTTCACCGTCTGGAAAGTTTTCGATAATTACTTTCAAGGGACGAATTACTGCCAGTCGTCTTTCTGCGGTTTGGTTTAACCGATCGCGAATACAATGTTCTAAAAGGGCTATCTCCACCTCGCCTTCGTTTTTAGATACAGATACACGTTTTACAAAGTCTCGCAGTGCTTCAGCGGGGACCCCTCGCCTGCGAAGACCCGACAGTGTAGCCATTCGTGGGTCGTCCCAGCCTTTTACGTGGTTTTCGGAGACTAGCCTTGTCAGCCGTCGCTTGGAGAGCACTGTATAGCTTATTTGTAATTTTGCGAATTCGTATTGCTGTGGTTTGACAGGAACTGGTAAAGATTCTAACAGCCAGTTGTAGAGTGGTCGATGGTCTGCAAATTCTAGTGTGCAAAGAGAATGAGTGACACCTTCTATGGCGTCAGATTGACCATGAGCAAAGTCATAGGTTGGATATATACACCACTCCCGTCCCGTCCGAGGATGTTCTGCATGTAAAATTCGATAAATAATTGGATCTCGTAGATTAATATTTCCTGAACTCATGTCTATTTTAGCCCTCAGTACTCTTGATCCATCCATAAATTCTCCGTCTTTCATGCGACGGAACAGCTCAAGATTTTCCTTTATCGCTCGGTCTCGGTATGGACTTTTCTTTCCTGGTTCGGTAAGCGTTCCACGATATTCTCTTATTTCCTCTGCGGTTAGATCATCAACATATGCGCGGTCTGTGTTTATTAGATGCACAGCCCAAGCGAAGAGTTGATCAAAATTGTCGGATGCGTATTTTGGTTCGCCCGGCCAATCAAACCCTAACCATTTAACGTCGTTCTGAATGGAATGGATAAACTCAACTTCCTCCTTGGCAGGGTTGGTATCATCAAATCGAAGATTACACCTGCCATTGAATTCATTGGCTACGCCAAAGTTTAGACAGATTGATAAAGCATGACCAATGTGGAGATACCCATTTGGCTCGGGCGGGAATCGAGTAACAATTTCACGGTGTTTCCCGCAAGCCAAGTCTGTCTCAATTTGCTCGCGAATAAAATCTTTGGCGGTCGCTGTTTGGTTGTTATCTTCAACACTCATTGTTTCTTTGCGACCCTATTTCCTTGCAATGCAGGTGCAGCAATCCACAGTTGGCATTTTCATTCCCCTGCCAGGTTATCGTCTTAAAATTAGACAGCTGGCCCCCTTACCATAGCCGCTTCCACTAAATCATCCACCGATATCGAGGGAGGAGACCAGGAGGTGCTATTTTCCGTCTTGCCCAACCTAAAGCCAATGTAATTTTTGTTAGCAATATCATCGCATATAGCGCGATAGCGGGCCATTCCTCCAGCATATGGCATGAAAACTCTCGGTTTTCCAGGTATATTCGCTCCATAATACCACGTGTGTTTGGCGTATGGCATGAGTGTAACGTTGGCACAATCATTAACGTGGGACACCCATTTGTCCATGGAATCAATAGTAGCTTCAATAGTGCTTATTTCATTATCTTCTAAGAATGAAATACAATCTGTTATCCACTCTACATGCTGCTCAATAGCAACAGGCATATTGCACAGCACGGAAGGACTACCCGGGCCCGTAATAGTAAACAGGTTTGGAAAGCCAGGAATTTGTATGCCCAAATAAGTCTTGGGACCGGCATTCCATATATCCTCTAATTTCTGACCACTTTTTCCTTCTATGTTCAAATTAAGTAACGGTCCCGTCATGGCATCGAAGCCGGTAGCAAATACCAAAATATCAACTTCATACTCCCCATTTGCCGTTTTAACGCCCTTGGGGGTTATGCACTCTATGGGATCTGATCGGACATCAACTAGGCTAACATTATCTCTATTGAATGTTTCAAAGTAGTTAGTATCTATAGGGGGACGTTTGGTTGCGTAGGGATGATCAATATCCGTTAATAATTCAGCAGTCTTGGGATCGTTGACAATTGATTTGATTTTCTTTTTTATGAAATCTGCTGCCACGTCATTAGCTTTCTTGTCGAACGCAATATCCTGAAAACATGCTCTAAAGCCCAATCCACCCTTTTCCCATGCTGCCTCAAATATGGCCTCACGTTCATCCTCATCCACGTCAAATACTTTTCTTTCCGATATAACAAAAGTATGGCCATTAGGTGTTGTTCGTATTGTTTCTTTAATTTGAGACCTATGTTCCCGAAGATAGTCTTGGAATTCCTGACTAAGTGGACCATTTTGGGCGGGGACGCTGTAATTCGCTGTTCGTTGAAATACGGTGAGATGCTCGGCGGTATCTGCAATAACAGGAACTGCCTGGATTCCAGTAGAGCCAGTTCCTATCTGGCCAACGCGTTTTCCTGTGAAATCGACTCCTTCATGTGGCCACTTCCCTGTGTGATACCAATCGCCTTGAAAAGTATCATGCCCGGGAAAATGGGGGATATTAGTTGATGATAGGCAACCCACTGCAGTAATCAAATAGGTGCACTCAAAACAGTCGCCTTGTTCGGTTTGAACTTTCCAAGAATTATTTTCTTCATCATAGCGTGCGGAAGAGACGCGAAGATTAAATTGGATATCTTTTTTTAGATTAAGTTTATCAGCCACAAAATTTAGGTAACGCACTACTTCGGCGTGGCCTGGATATCTTTCCGACCATTCCCACTCTTCTAGTAATTCATCTGAAAAATAATAGGAGTAGGAATGGCTTTCCGAATCACAACGCGCGCCTGGATATCGGTTCCAATACCAGGTTCCGCCAACACCGTCGCCAGCTTCAACTACTTTCACGGATAAGCCAAGTTTATCTCGCAATGACATTAGTTGGTATAGACCAGAGAACCCAGCGCCTATGATAAGCGCATCAAGTTTTTTTACGTTGGATCTTTTTTTAGATCCGCTGTCCACATGAGTTCCCTCTGGCATAATCGTATATTCCTTTTTCAACAAAGATAACTAAACCAAATAATAATTTATTGTTGGGGAAAATACGACATAATTGATGAGAGGCTCAAGTCTATCATTGAATATGTGCCTGATATTTGAACTATTTTGTTGATAGACCCTAAAAAAAAGTCGAAGTATCTTTATTTTTATCGAGTGCTGAAATATATCCTGGGTTTTATTGTTTATTTGTTGACTGTACTCACTTTTATTTGGATAGACATCACTAATGACTGTTTGGCACGAACTTCATACGGGCGTAGTTCACCCCTGGCTTTGCGACCAGTTTGGGCATCTAAATGTAAGAAATTATGCAAATTTTTTTAATGAAGCACAATTTTTTGCATACGCTAGGGCTGGTTTTCCTCAATCTATAGCCCTGGAATACGGAGGACATGGAGTAGCCGCTGTTGGTCGAACTACGTTCATTAGAGAGCTTCCTGTTGGTTCGCTAATCCGCATCGATGGTGGTATGGTAGCTTCTTCAACTAAAACATTTACATTCCTTCTAAGAATGCGTAACGAAGAAACTGGAGATTTACATGCTACGTTTGAATGCTTAGAGGTTTTTTTCAATCCTAAAACGCGAAAATCCGCTGTAATCCCGCAGGAATTACATCCATTTATTGAACAGCAAATACAGGGAAAGCCAGAAGTAATTCAGCCCGAATTGCCCCGAAGTATCCAGCCCGTCAATAATTGGCTGGAGACGCATACAGGAGTATGTTTTCCTTGGCATTGTGATCAGTTTGGACATATGAATGTGCGGTGGTACGCGCACTGCTTCGATGATGGAATGTTTCACTTGTGGCCAAAATTGGGTGTTGGTTGGGCCGCCATGAAAAAGGAGGGCGTCCACACGGTAACGGCATCTACGATAACTTTTTTTCAACGAGAGCTAAAAGCCGGAGATCTATTTTGCATAGAGGGAGGTTTAGTAAGAATAGGCAACAAAAGTGTGACCTTCTCTCAGCGTATGGTTAATGTTGAGACACAGAACATACATGCTTCTCAAACTGTCACAGAAGTATTTTTCGATCCAAAAACAAGAAAAGCGGCTCAAATTCCTGGATCTCTTAAAGGAATTATCGAATCAAAAATATCATAACTGTTTCGTTGTAAAAGAAATCATTTGGAGCACAATTAACGACAGCACGTACGAGTTTTTAGAAGTGAACGCTGTAGCGAGTGGTTGAAGTAGTATCTGCTGAAAGAGGGGTCACCATTAGGTTCAAGTATGGTTGAAGAAATACGTCTAAAGATTGTTGAAATTGTAAATTATCGTTTGTTTTATGGTTGGATTATTCTACTGATTGCGGGCGTGGGAGTCTTTGCTAGCGGCCCCGGCCAATCTCATACTTTCAGTGTATTCATTGGCCACATCTCCAGGGATTTGGGCTTAAGCGCCACCGCAATATCATTTGCTTACGGGTTGGCCACGTTGGTAGCGGCCTTAGGTCTGCCAATGGTTGGACGGCTTGTCGATTCACATGGTGCTCGTCGAATAATGTCGTTGGTAGTCATTTTATTAGGTGGTTCGTGTATCGCATTTGGGTTCGCGCCTGGCATCGTCTGGCTGGCATTAGGATTTGGGGCTTTGAGGTTTTTTGGGCAAGGTTCTTTGATGCTAAATTGCACCAACGTGATTACCCATTGGTTCGGAAGAAAGCGCGGGTTTGCAATCGGTTTAATGCTTATGGGTTTTGTAGTGTCGATGGCTATTCACCCACCGATTTGTCAGTGGTTAATAGAGCAGGTGGGATGGCGGGAGACTTGGTTTTGGTTGGGTGTATCAACATGGGGGTTGATGTTACCGCTGATCTTCTTGTTTTTGCATAATGCACCGGAAAACGTGAACCTTTATCCCGATGGAGTGAATAATGATACAAAAGGAGTCAAGTTGGGTATCGATAGGTATTCTGCTGAATTCGGATTCACTTTGAATGAGGCACTTCGGACGTCGACTTTCTATATTGTTGCGACGGGTCTCTGCACACTATCTATGTTAGTTACATCGCTGCATTTTTTTCAGGTACCAATTTTTGAACATCAAGGTCTAAGTTCGGCTATTGCCGCCTGGATGTTTCCATTGTCGGCACTAATTGCAATCGTCACACAGCCTTTCGTGGGACGTATTCTAGATTCGTTTCCGACTCCAAGAGTATTTGCCATTGCACTGATGACATTGTTTGGCTCACTTGTCTCCATGGCGTTTGTACATGACCTTGTAACAGCGGTTGTCTATGCTGTTATTTTTGGCGTTAATAACGCATTCAATATTACGTTGTTTGGATATGTGTGGCCTCGGTACTTCGGACGTCGTTACATTGGTTCCATTCAAGGCATGGGGCAAATGATAGGTGTGGTTGGGGCTTCCGTAGGTCCGTTGCCTTTGGGGATCGCTTTTGATTTGTTTGGCGATTACCAGTTTATGCTATTAAGTTTGGCTGCGCTGCCAGTTATTGCAGTGATTTTGACGCAATTTTTGAAAGAGCCACAGATGAAGGTCTGTTAATCAATAGTCGAATTTCTTTTAGACATATAGTGCTAAACAAAAAAATGGGGGTGAGAATTATGCAGTCTTTTAGAAAATCTCGTGATGCGGTTGAAAAGTGTTTAGCGGCGGCAGCCCAACATGAGGATAAAATAAATTCCATGATAACCATAACAGCTGAAGAAGCACGGCGGAATGCTGATATAGCGGATAAAGCAGAGGAGGAAGGCCGTTGGCTAGGGTTATTACATGGGGTTCCTATGGCTATAAAAGACAATATAGAGACGGCAGGTATTCGGACCACTTCGGGTTCGACATTTTTTTCTGATTATGTACCTAATCAAAATGCTGCGGTGGTCGACCGTTTATTAAATGCTGGCGCTATTCTCGTAGGTAAGGCTAGCATGCATGAATTTGCTTTTGGGGTTAGGTCTAATAACACTGTGTCCCCACCCTGCCGAAATCCCTGGAATACAAAACGAATCCCCGGCGGTTCCAGTGGTGGTTCTGGGGCTGCTGTCGCTGCCGGTATTTGTGTTGGCGCCCTCGGATCAGATACGGGTGGATCCGTTAGATTGCCGGCATCAATTAATGGGGTCAGCGGACTCCGGCCGACGCACGGATGTGTTCCTAATCATGCTAGTACACCCGTTAGTTCTAGCTTTGACACTATCGGGCCCATGGCAAGGTCAGTGGCTGATGTAGCTAGAATATTTGCTGTGATAGCAGGACATGACAATCGTGATCCGTGGAGCGTTGACAGACCGTTATTGAACTTTTTGCCAAGCTTAAATGACGGCATCCAAAAATTGCGGATTGGTTTACCCCGAAACTTTTATTTGGAGAACTTGCATCCAGAGATTGAACAGATATTTTTTGAGGCTGTTAAGGTTTTAGAAGAGCTGGGCGTGCAGTTAGTCGAAATAGATGTTCCAGGAGCTTCGGAAATGCAAGCTTGGGCGACTATACTTATTTACTCAGACGCTTGTGCATTTCATGAGGAAAGATTGAAGAACCACAAGGATAAATTTTCGGAACAAGTTTACGAGCGCATGATAACTGGTTGGGCCTATACCAATGTTGATTGTGTTAATGCTCTGCAGGCCCGAGAAATGTGGAAGATGGAACTAGCAAAAATTTTTAGCGAAGTAGATATTTTGCTTTCCCCAACACTACCAACACTAGTTCCACCGGTTGAGGAAGAAAAGTCATTACTGGAAGCGACAAAAGACGCGACTCGTAATACCTATGCGGGTGCGTTTGGTCAGGTGCCAGGCCTTTCGATTCCATGCGGTTTTACGTCCGATGGGCTGCCGGTTGGATTACAACTTGAAGCGGCGTGGTGGAATGATCCACTTCTACTTAAGGTGGGGCATTCATATCAAAAGGTAACAGATTGGCATAGCCGTAAACCATTCGTAAGCTAACATTTAGTTGAAAGTTGTGTTGCAGTTAATTGAAGGATAAATGGGAGATAATAGATGTTATTGGATTTGCCAACAGCTGCGAGATATAATTCATGGGCTAACAAGCGACTATATGCGGTTGCCGGAAAGTTGTCAGATGACGAACTCGTAAAAGATAGATTAGGTTTTTTTAGATCAATTTTAGGTACTTTGAATCATATTTTGCTTGCAGATCTCATTTATAGAGAGCGATTAGAGAAAAAGCCAACGACGTTCACACGGTTAGACGAAATTCTGCATGCCGACTTTAAAGCGCTGGAAACTGCTCAGTTGGAACAAGACAACTGGTATGTAGCGTTCTGCGAAGCGATGGATCCAGAAGAGTTAGAAGGCACGCTTTCTTTTGATACAGTTGAAACGGGAGAGTTTTTTAGCCTGCCTCTGCGAATGTGCCTGACTAATTTGTTTCAACACCAAATCCATCACCGAGGTCAAACTCATCATATGCTTAGCCATGCAGGACTGGAACCACCACCACTGGATGTTGTGCAATTTGGATCAGGATTATAAGTTACGGTGCCAAATAATGAATTTGATGTAGTGATTATTGGCGCCGGCCAGGCCGGACTTGCTGTGAGTTATTATCTATCTAGGTCTCGAATTAATCATGTGATCTTTGAGCAAGGCGTTATTGCCAATGCCTGGCGCAATGAAAGATGGGATTCATTCTGTTTGGTGACGCCGAATTGGAGTATTAATCTTCCGGGGGCTGTCTATGAAGGAGATAACCCTCATGGATTTATGAAAAGAGATGAATTTGTTAATTATATGGAAGAGTGGTCCAAAAAGTTTGACGCGCCAGTTCGCGAGGGCATAAAGGTTACCAAAGTTAGAAAAATTCAAGATCACTTTTTAATTGAGACCGATCAGGGGTCTTTCTCAGCCATTCAGGTGATAGTGGCTACGGCCACTTATCAACAGCCTCACGTTCCATGTATTTTTAAAAAACTTGATCCTAAAATTGATTTGTTGACCGCAGTTGAGTATCGAAATCCTTCAAAGATTTCTGAGGGGGGTATATTAGTTGTTGGATCTGGGCAAAGTGGCTGTCAAATTGCGGAAGAGTTAAATCGTTCCGGGCGCCGGACCTTTTTGTCTGTTGGCCACACTGGTAGGCTGCCCCGCCGCTATCGTGGCGCTGATTGCATACAATGGCAGTTAGAGATGGGTTGGCTTGATAGGACACCTGACCTTTTAGCCTACCCAGAATTGCGTTTTAGAGGAGATCCGCATCTTTCTGGATCAGATGGAGGCAGAACGCTGTCCTTGCACCAATTGAGACGAGAAGGTGTAAGGTTGTTAGGTCGAGTTGAAACAATTAAAGGTGGAGTTTTAAAGATAAAAAAAGACTTAAAGTCGGCTGTGGATGCCTCAGACAAATACGCGGAAGAATTTCGTCAGACGGTCGATGAATATATTAAGACTTTGGGACTGGCAGCCCCACAAGCCAAACCGGATGAAATGCTAGGTGAGCCAATGGTGGGAGACGAGGATCTTAAGATAATTGCCGAGCTCGATCTCTCGAGCAACGGCATATCAACGGTTATATTGGCAACAGGGTTTGAATTTGATTTTTCCTGGCTAAAATTTTCGGTATTTGATCAAGTGGGATATCCAATTACAAATAGAGGCGCAACATCAGTCCCAGGATTGTATTTCATGGGTTTAAACTGGATGAATAAGCGCAAGTCTGGAATAATATTTGGAGTGGCGGAGGACGCTAAGTACATAGAATCTAAAGTAAAGAAATATAATAAAAGAAGCAGGTCTTCGTAGCCGCTCGATAATCCGTTTTGGTAGTTCCTGCTAGAGCTAACGACTGGACAAATTCTTCGCTATTTAGCTGAGGAATAGTTTTGCAATATTTTGCAAGGCCTAGAGAATCAGTTAGATGGAGGTTCGCTGCCAATGATTTTTCGTCAGGCATTTCGTATATATAAGCCATATCATATTCCCCGTAGGAACCGTATTGGGCGATTGGCTTCCCTCCAAAATCAGCTATAGCTTTCCGATGGACTTGCGCCCGGTCACGCTGCTCCCCATCACTTATCATTCCCGCTTTTTGGTCATTGTGGTATTTTACCAAATAAAGCACTAATATGCTCACGGTAGCCTCCGATCAGGATTTAAAATTTTGACATAACGTTATAAGCAAAGTCCTCGATTAATCTATATTGTTGTTGTAAGGGCGCTATAAAGTTAACCGCATCCAGCCCCTGGCTTTCTAGTTCGAGTAGCTGCTCCACCATTTCCTCGGGTTGGCCCGCTATTGTGAAGGCTTTGATCATTTCGGGTGTTATAAACTTGGCTTCGTCAGGGTCTAGGTAACTGTAGTGGCTCTGGTGCAATTCCATATGGGCTCGCCTGGCTTCTCGTTTTCGATGAAAATCCATATATTCGTCCCAAAATGGCAAAATATAGTCTGGCGGTGGGTTTCCGCTCTCTCTGACCCAGTCGACAATAAAGTGAACATTGGCCATTACGGCTGAACCACATTGTCGCACAACACTTTCGTCGGTTAGCTTTTCTCCCGGTTTAAGCATCAGAATGTTAACTAATGCAAATGTTTCAAACTGATCGAGAGAACGTCCTACTTTCTGAGCTCCTTTTTGTACATTAGCCATCGCTTGAGGAATTGTACCTCCACGTGGTATTCCTGTAATAAGCCCGTCACCAATTTCTCCCGCCAGTGCCTGAGCTCGTGGTCCAAATCCACCAACATGTATTGGGATATGATTTTCCAAGTCTATATACTTAAAGTCTTGATTTTGAAATTGTATTGGGTGAGTCACTCCATTCAACGTATAATCGACCTCGTCTCCTCGGAGTAGGGCTTTAACCACTCGTATATATTCGCCAAATGCTTTCACACCCATAGGACGTTGTCCCATGGCGCGCATTGCTGTGTTACCGGTTCCTATTCCAAGAAACGTTCGGCCGGGGGCCAGTCGATTTATAGTAGCTATACCGTTAGCTGTGACTGGTGCTAACCGTAATCCCGTTACTGCTACGCCGGTCCCTATTCGGATACTCCTAGTTTGGTGTGCCGCCAATGCTAAGACGGCCCATGGATTAGAGCGAATCATCTGCGTGTCGGAAACCCAACAGAAATCGTAACCTAGATTTTCAGCTCGGGTTATAAGTCCAATTTCGTCAATTTTTGATGTGGTTATACCAAATTTCACGGCTTTGTTGTATCCATCATTAATCTTTGGCCAATGAATGCCTTGGGAAGGTGCCCAGTCAAACCTAATTTGATCGGTTTTTTAAAAGCCAACTATCTACTAGGTCGACAGTCTGATCCACGATATCCAGCTGCTTGCCTTTACCGGCCGCTATGGCCTGTACTAGTTTATCAACTCTCTCTATGTTGGGAGCTCCCGCGGCTAAAGCACGAGCGGCAGAAGAGGGGCTTATCAGCGATTCTGCTGCATTAGCATACTTTTCGAATGGGACCATATCCGACTTAGATGCCCCGAGCGATATACAAAGATCTGACACCCAATCATAAACGCCACGTGTTTCAACCAGATCAGTGTGTACAGCATCGCGTATAGTTCTCATCTCGTCGATTTGAACACACCTATAGTTTCCAGCCAAAAGCATGCACCATTTCGCCATTGGAACAAATATTGATTCGTGAACTCGAAGTTTTACAGGAAGTTCAACTAAACCGTTGCCTGTATCGAATCGGGCGGCCTCTATGTCTGTTTCTATTTTTCGCAGAATTGCTGTGTGTTCGTCTGATTTAAATCTGGCTGATTTAAAATTTGTTGGTAGTCTAACTTGGAGAACATTGATTGGTTCATCGGGTGGACGAAATGCTTGAGGATCAGGGCTGCATAGAGTAATAAGATCAGGGTCAAGCATATCCCAGACCGATGCATCAGCGTAGCTTTCTCTATACTTGCTCGTATCCAGTCCTTCAATGCGCTTTAAATATGTTAAAGGGGGCATGTTCATAATTGACATGCATGGAATTTGAGCATCAGCTAGCCCCAGTAAGACTTCTCTCACTCCACTTGATCTATACTGGGGTTCTTGCATAGCCAGCACCGCCAGATCATAGTCTGTAGGATCGACGTTTTCTGGTGCTGAAGCACTAACTTCGCCCAGCAATTGTTTTGAGCTGATATCGTGCAGTCCTTCACGGCCTTTCACTGGCATCCGGACTAGAGTACCTTCATTATTTATTAACTCTACTTCAGCTGGAAGGCATATGAGCCTGGCGTTATGGCCGGCTAAAGCAAGTTTGGTAGCTAATAGAGAGCCGTATGATGCCCCTAACAACAATATATTATAGCTCTGCGACACAACACTTCTCCTGCGTAATCTGATAATAGAGTTGCAAAAGTCACAATTAATGCTTTCTTGCTCAAATATTAAATACTTCTATTGCTATGTTGTGAAGAGTTTATGCTAAATAAAATGCTTCTGTCGAAGTATTTAACATCTGATCTGCAAGGTCGATAGTCATTTTTTGCTGAATTCAGACAATCATTAATAAAGCCTTTTCCATATAGTAACAGGATCTTTTTAAAACTTCATTTTATAACAGAAATTATGGCGATAGATAGCGCTTATTGGAATATAACAAACACCCTTTATGGCGTATGAAATGGAAGGCTCGTCCAATTCGTTAAAACTAAGTTCATTCTCTATTACCAGCTCTAGCCCCGCAAAACCGATAGTAACGCAAAACTATTTATTTCTGAGAATTAGATCTCCCAGGGGCCGACTCACTATTGTGATCTTTAAAGCTGGTTGGAGGTTGACCAATAATGAAATAGACTCAGGGGATATTCCCCGGTCAAGTGCAATATACAATTAAGGTACGAGAAGAGTGAATTAAGGAGCATCAGTCGCTATGTGAACAAACTTCTTGCAACGGATCGACTATTTAGCCTTCTTCGCCCGCTGATTAAAGAGATCACGCTGACGAAGGTAAGGCGCGCAAAGTAAACGCCATTTGCTCGGCTTTTGTTGACCCAAACTTAGCTGAACAAACGTGAACTTCCGAATTAGCACCAAAAACAATGGTGCTAATCTAATCTGGCTGCGAATGTATTACTTGAACAGAGATTTATTTGTAGGCCGTAACCATTATCTCAACCAGTAATTCGGGGACGGCTAAGTCGACCTTTACGCAGGCTCGAACTGGTGGGTTTTCGGGGTCGACCCAGGCGTTCCAGACTTCATTCATGGCAGCAAAATTACTCATGTCGGTAATCCATAAGTTAGCTTGTAATAGTTTTGATTTGTCTGTGCCGCCCTGTTCTAGGTAGTGGTCAATGCTATCTAATATTTGTTGGGTCTGCCCTTTTATATCTGCAGACCTATCAGAAGCAGTTAAACCAGCCACATATACCATATCTCCTCTAACGACACAGCGGCTCATTTTGGGCCCGTTTCCCGTTGTTTTATCGATTCGTGTTACAGACATTTGTATCCTCCTATTGATAAATTAGAGTAGTAAAAAAGATTAGTTATGCAGTATAGTTTGGTAGGTCCAATTTATATACTTTTGCTGCGGTATTTCTATATAGGTTTGCTTTTTCTTCTATACTAGCACCGCTTGTAATTTTTTTGCACGCATTCCAGTAGATAGGGTAGCTGTATGAACCTTTGTCGACGGGAAAGTTGCTCTCGAACATACAACGATTAGAACCGAAATATTCGATACATGTTTCGATATACGGGGCCCAGGCAGCAGACAATTCGTCGGAACCAGGTGGCATCTGGCCTTCATGAAAAGTATACCCGTTTATACGCATTCCGAGACCTCCGATTTTGACAGTTACGTTTGGACACCGTGCTAGCTCTCTGATGGAGGTTTTCCACTCAACAAAAGTCTCTTTGCGATTTATTCCAAATTTTCCCACTCCCAGAGGGCCCCCGCAATGGTCAAGGATAATGCTAGTTTCAGGAAACGTTTGAGCTAGATCTATTAATTCACTTATCTGGGGATGATATAGCCAGGCATCGAAGGATAGATTTAGTTTTTCCAGTTCAGCAAAACCTTGTCGAAATGCGCTATCTAGTAATAGTTTTTCTTCAACTGGATAACTGGGGTTTGTAAGCTCTGGGTCCTCGTGCCATGCGCTTATATGGCGAATTCCACGAAAACGCCCTCCCCCAGCTAGTATATGGGCGTCTAGAACGGGTTTCACTTTTTGACCAAGAGTCAAATCTGCATGGCCGACGATTCCAGCACATATTCGTTGGGTTCCATAAAGACCACTGGCGCCGATAGCTGCTACCCCATTCACGAACTCGGTTTCCCCTATGGGAGCCATTTCTTCTGGACCGTCGATTCTGTGCATAGAGCGGCATTGAACAAAAACAGTTCCTATTATGTTATGTCCTGAAGCCAAATCGGTTGCCAGATCATCGATCATGTAACGCCAATCAGGTCTATCCCAAATATGGTGATGGGGGTCTATGATTTGCAGTGCCGGCTCGAGAATTTCTTCTTCCAACTGATCTAACCATTCATTTCGGACGGGCAAGTGAATAGATGTTACAGAAGAAGCAGGTACAACGGACATTCTAGTTCTCCGAAATAACGACTTAGAGCGAATAAACTCTAATGTATGGGTTGAAACGATCTATAAATGTAACCCTTTATTTAATACACAATTAAGTTGGCTGGGTGTGTCACATATCTGGAATTTCGTTCTGTATTCTAGGCGGTAGTGGTTGCATGGTATAGTGGAGATCAGAGTTCTCTTCTTGTTTACAAATTATCTAATTAGTATTTTAACTCTATATTGCATCGTAAGTTACATGTTTAAGTAAGAGAGAAATTATGATCCAGACGCAACCAACAGAGTTCGGTTTATTTGACTATATCGTGGTTGGAGCCGGGACGGCTGGGTGTTTATTGGCAAATAGATTGTCTAAAAATTCCAAAAACAAAGTTTTACTTTTGGAGGCGGGTGGAAAGGATGACTATTTCTGGATTAAGGTTCCAGTTGGCTATCTATTTACCATGAATAATCCAAAAACCGATTGGTGCATGATGACCTCACCTTCAGAAGGGCTTAATGGCAGGGCTCTTAACTATCCACGGGGAAAGGTTCTCGGAGGATGCTCATCTATCAACGGTATGATATATATGCGGGGCCAGGCGGCGGATTATGATCATTGGCGTCAATTAGGAAATGCTGGCTGGGGGTGGGAAGATACTCTTAAATATTTTAAAAAGTCCGAGGGACGTATTCTAGGTGGAGATGAATTTCATGGTACGGAAGGAGAGTGGCGGGTAGAAGAACAGCGACTTTCATGGGAAATATTGGACGCCTTTCAAGAGGCTGCTGCCCAAACTGGCATCCCAAAAATAGATGACTTTAACCGCGGAAATAATGAAGGTTGTGGCTACTTTGAAGTTAACCAAAATAGGGGAGTTCGTTGGAGTGCAGCTGACGCTTTTTTAAATCCGATTAAGTCGCGCCCAAATTTAAAAATTCTGACGGGTGCTCACGTTGAAAAACTGCGCTTTGATGGCGCTAAAGTAACTGCAATAGAATTTTTACTAAATGGTATGAAGAGTTTAGCGTCAATTGGAAAGGAAGTGATTTTGTCCTCTGGAGCTATTGGTTCTCCTCAAATACTTCAATTATCTGGTGTTGGACCGGGAAGCATCTTGCAGACTTTTGGAATACCGGTTGTAAAAGGCCTTTCAGGGGTAGGGGAAAATCTTCAGGATCACCTGCAAATGCGTCTTGTATTTAGGGTGAAGAATACCAAAACGTTAAACTTAAGGGCAAATAGTATATTCGGTCGAATAGGAATGGGGATGGAGTACTTTTTCTTTAAGCGAGGACCTATGACCATGGCGCCAAGTCAACTTGGTGGATTCGCAAAATCGGATGCGCAAAAGGATACTGCTGATCTGCAATACCATATTCAACCATTATCAACCGAAAAACTTGGAGACCCTTTGCATCCGTTCGAAGCGTTTACTGCTTCAGTGTGTAACCTACGACCACAAAGCAGAGGTCACGTTCGGATTCAATCATTGGATGCTCGGATAGCACCTATAATTCAACCGGACTATTTAAAGGAGCCAGAAGATCGAAAAGTAGCCGCAGATGCTATTAAACTAACTCGAAGAATTGTAGCCGCTCCAGCTATGCAAAAATTTGAGCCTGAAGAATTTAAACCTGGAGAACAATATTCTTCGGACGAGGAATTAGCTCGTGAAGCCGGAAATATAGGAACCACAATATTCCATCCTGTTGGAACGTGCAAAATGGGACCACAGGCTGATGGCGCTTCCGTTGTGAATGATAGGTTAAAAGTACACGGCTTAGACGGCATTAGGGTGGTGGATGCTTCCATT
Organism: uncultured Nisaea sp.; assembly: GCA_964342575.1. GTDB lineage: Bacteria > Pseudomonadota > Alphaproteobacteria > Thalassobaculales > Thalassobaculaceae. Next base: position 55,402 of record CAYFGZ010000005.1, read on the forward strand.
ATGCCGACAATAACATCTGGAAACACCAACTCCCCGACCCTTATGATAGCTGAAAAGGCGTCTGAAATGATTTTAGAAGATTCAAAATCCTAGATATGTGTTCTACGGTAGCCTTAACCTATTGCCATAATTTAGCTAGTGTTACATTTCGATATTAGTTGTCTTTAGTGTTTGAGAGACTTGTTGTTAATAACGGAGTTTTACATGTCTTTATATTCACCACCGACGGATATTAGTACAGAAGTGTTTGCACGAGTTCCAGAAAGATTGAGAAGACCTGGAGGTCGCCCTAGTTGGGGGGAGGCTAATCGTCCTGGACATGATATCGACTGTTTTCTTGAAGGGCCGAGTTTTGATCGGGCGGGAAATCTATATGTCGTTAATATTCCTTATGGCGAGATATTCCGGATGAAGCCGGGAGGCGAATTCGATGTAGTTGCTCAATATGACGGTTGGCCAAACGGGTTAAAGGTTGATCAAAATGGGAACTTAATTGTCGCTGATTACAAGCGAGGTATTCTTAGAGTCGACCCGGAAACTGGTGAAGTTGAAACAATTGTTGATCATCGATGGTCGGAAGGTTTTCGCGGATGTAATGATCTTCATCTTGCGTCCAATGGTGATATTTATTTCACTGACCAAGGACAGACGGGAATGCATGACCAAACTGGCCGGGTATATCGCTATACCAAAAAAGGAGTACTCCAACTATTAGTTGGAAATGGACCCAGCCCAAATGGGCTTGTGCTGAATCCCGATGAGACAGTGTTATATGTGGGGATGACTCGTGGTAACGCAGCGTGGCGTGTTCCCTTACTCTCAGATGGTTTTACAAGTAAGGTCAGTATATATATTCAATTGTCGGGGGGACATGGAGGGCCTGATGGCTTGGCTATGGATGAAAATGGAGGGCTGCTGATATGTCACGCGGGCCTTGGTAGCGTCTGGCATTTCGATAGTCTGGGACAGCCGCTGCATCGTATTCGTTCATGTGAAGGACTAATGACGACAAATATGGTCTTTGGGGGGGCAGATAATAGATTATTATTTATTACAGAGTCAGAAACAGGAACAATCCTCGTAGCCGAACTTCCAACAAAAGGGCAAGCGATGGAGTCGCATAAACAAGCTATTTAAAGAAGCGAGACTTCTTTGAATAGCTTGATTTTATGTATTAGAGCTGTGTTTCATTTGCTGCATATTTTGGCGTAAACTAACTACACACCCACTAAATTTAGGCTGTATTAATATATATTGTGGCCAACAGTTATTTATGCTACAATATAGAGGATTTTGGTATAAGGCCGCCGAAATTCTTCCCTCGATGTGTTGGGAACTTAAGGCCTTGTCGGGACCGGTATCCTCCCATATCCGTTCCCGAACCCTGTGAAGCAATATAGGGCGATGAAAGTTAATCGCTCATTCTTTAAGGGGCGCAGCGTTTTTAACTAGCGCCCCTTTTTTTTCCGATTAAAAATGTGGTAGCCAACTAGCCTTTGGTGGAGAAATTATATAAATTTTCGTATATGCTAGTAATTTTGGGAGTTCATTTATGGCAAATGGAATCGAGAAGAGATTGATTGAGCTGGAGATTGAATTACCGGCTGCTGCGGCTCCTGCAGCCAATTATGTTCCTTATGTGGTTTCGGGAAGCCAAATTTTTATTGCAGGACAGGTTCCTTTCTGGAATGGAGAACTGAAGGGAATAGGGAAATTAGGTCTTAATATGTCAACGGATGATGGATCAAGAATAGCTAGGATTTGCGGTTTGAATTTGCTAGCCCAGGCTCGTGCCGCTTGCGATGGAGATTTGGATAGGATTTCTAGAGTAGTTAGGCTCGGTGGTTTTGTTAACTGCGTTGACGACTTCGCAGAGCACCCAGAGGTTGTAAATGGCGCATCTGATTTGATGGTGGATGTATTCGGAGAAAGCGGCCGACATGCCCGCTTTGCTGTCGGGGTTAACTCACTTCCTAGGGGGGTTGCAGTAGAAGTTGATGGTGTCTTTGCATTTGATTAGTTTCGTGGTTAAAATCCATGTCCAGTAAAATAGGCTTACCTCATGGCCACAAAAGTTACCAGGAATGATCATCCGCAAAGGTTGAGATTGATTGGCTCGATAAACGAGGTCTCAAAAGACCAATGGGATAGTTGCGCTGGAGAGGAAAACCCGTTCTTATCGCATGATTTTTTATCTATACTTGAAGACTCAGGGTCTGTTTGCGCGAAGACTGGTTGGTTACCGCAGCACTTAGTTTATGAGGATAGGAATGGCACTTTGCTTGGGGCAGTGCCGCTATACCTTAAAGGTCACTCTTATGGAGAATATGTTTTCGATTGGGGTTGGGCAGATGCTTTCGAGCGCGCTGGCCATCAATATTTCCCAAAACTCTTGTCAGCCGTGCCATTTACTCCTGTAACGTGTTCTAAGTTGTTGACCAGGCCCGGTGAAAATAGAAGCAAATTAAACCAGATATTGATTGCTGGGCTGGTATCGGCGACGGAACAGCTAAAGGTTTCTTCTTTGCATGTAAACTTCCTATTACCGAACGAAAGTGAACTGCTTGGGCGAACAAAATTCCTAACGAGAAATGGTCTCCAATATCACTGGTGTAATGCCAACTACGCGTCGTTCGACGAGTTTTTGTCCCATTTAAATTCGCGGAAGAGAAAAAATATTAGAAAGGAACGTCGAGCTGCTGCTGCCCATGGTGTGACTATTTCCGCGTTGACTGCAGAGGAAATTGAGGAGCGTCATTGGGACGCTTTTTATAGTTTCTATATAGATACGTCGGATAGAAAATGGGGTGGTGCCTATTTAAATAAGCAGTTTTTTAGATTACTTGGTAAAAAAATGGCGGACAAAGTTTTGTTGATAATGGCGGAATATGATGGTGTGCCTGTTGGCGGGGCCCTAAATTTTATAGGAAAAGATACTTTATACGGCCGGAATTGGGGCTGCACTAGTGATTTTAAATTTTTGCACTTCGAGGCTTGTTATTATCAGGCAATTGATTTTGCGATTAAAAAGGGGTTACGTAGAGTAGAAGCGGGGGCGCAAGGTAATCACAAATTTCAGAGAGGATATTTGCCCAAACTGACACATAGTAGTCATTACATCGTGGATGCTGGATTTCGAGAGGCTGTTGCCGAATTCTTGATGAAGGAACGCGAGCACATAGTTTTGGAGAGAAATGCCCTAGAAAAGATGTCTCCGTTTAAACAGGAGTCATAGCCTAGCCCCTTAACTTTGTCGCTGCTTCGTCTGTGGCAATAGGCTTAGTTATTTAGCAAGAGCTTTGGGCCGAATTCTTTTCCTCCGAAGTGGTTTTTCACGAGTCGGGTTGGTTTTTTTCTCGAGCTTCTGAATTGGCTTGCATTCGAAGAAAAGTTCTCCTTTCCGAAGCGTTATTTTAACCACTCCGCCTTCCGTGAGGTTCCCAAATAATAATTCTTCTGCTAGGGGCTTTTTTATATGCTCCTGTACGACCCGAGCTAACGGGCGAGCGCCAAAGTTTTTGTCATAGCCTTTTTTTCCTAGCCAGTCACGGGCATCTTCGCCGATCTCAAAAGTCACATTCCGGTCTTCTAGCTGCGCTTCCAACTGCATAATAAATTTTTCTACTACCCTTGATATTATTTCCATAGATAGTCCCGAAAAGCCAATTACCGCGTCTAAGCGATTACGGAACTCAGGGGTAAACATACGGTTAATAGCTTCAGCGTCGTCTCCAACTCTCTCGGTTCTTCCAAAACCGATAGCTTCCTTGGCCAAATCTGATGCTCCTGCGTTTGTAGTCATTATGAGAATAACATTTCGGAAATCGACGGTTTTTCCATTGTGATCCGTCATTTTACCGTGATCCATTACCTGGAGTAGTATATTGAACAGGTCCGGATGCGCTTTTTCTATTTCGTCAAGCAATAAGACGCAATGTGGGTGTTGATCCACAGAATCTGTTAATAATCCTCCTTGATCGAAGCCAACATAGCCGGGGGGAGCCCCTATTAGACGAGATACACTGTGTCGTTCCATGTATTCTGACATATCGAACCTAATAAGTTCAACTCCGAGTACTATTGAAAGTTGACGGGCTACTTCCGTTTTCCCGACCCCAGTAGGCCCTGAGAACAGGTAATTTCCGATTGGTTTTTCCGGTTCCCTCAAGCCCGCTCGGGATAGTTTTATCGCACTGGCCAGTGCATGAATGGCTTTATCTTGGCCAAAAACAACACGTTGGAGATCCCTCTCCAAATTCATTAATGTAGTTTTGTCACTTGTAGAGACGCTCTTTGGCGGGATTCGTGCGATCTTAGCCACTACTTCTTCAACATCCCTTACGTTTATAGTTTTTTTCCTTCGTGATGAGGGAAGCAGCATTTGAGCAGCTCCCACCTCGTCGATGACATCTATGGCTTTATCAGGAAGTTTCCTATCACCTATATACTTAGCTGATAGGTCGACAGCGCTTTTTAATGAGTCGAGAGTATATTTGACCCTGTGGTGCGCTTCATAATAAGGTTTCAATCCCTTCAATATTTTCACGCTGTCTTCGAGTGAAGGCTCATTTACGTCAATTTTTTGAAATCGTCTGACCAAAGCTCTATCTTTCTCAAAATGGCCACGATATTCTTTATAAGTTGTGGAGCCAATGCATCTGAGAACGCCGCCTTGGAGCGCTGGCTTCAGCAGGTTTGACGCGTCCATTGCTCCTCCGGATGTGGCACCTGCGCCAATTACAGTATGAATTTCATCGATGAAAAGGATTGCATTGGGATTTTTTTCAATTTCAGATATTACTGCTTTCAGGCGTTCTTCGAAATCCCCACGATAACGAGTGCCAGCAAGAAGAGAACCCATATCAAGGGAAAAAACTATGGCTTCAGCAAGAACATCGGGAACATTTTTTTCGGTGATCCGCTTTGCTAATCCCTCAGCTATAGCGGTTTTTCCGACGCCCGGGTCACCAACATAAAGCGGATTATTTTTTGTCCTACGACAAAGTATTTGAATTGTTCGATCTACCTCGAACTCCCGCCCTATTAATGGATCGATGTGGCCGGATTTCGACTTTTCATTGAGATTTATACAATAGGCGTTAAGGGCTTCACCGCCACGCTTATTTTTGCCATCGGTTGTGTCTTCTTCTTCTGTTGACGAGGATCTGCTCGTATCTTTTTCGCCTGGGCGTTTTGCTATGCCATGGGATATAAAATTAACAGCATCGAAACGTGACATTTCTTGTTCTTTTAGAAAATGAACAGCATAACTTTCTCTTTCTGAAAATAGGGCGACGATGATATTTGCACCATTAACCTCTTTTCTGCCTGATGATTGAACATGAATAATAGCTCTTTGCACGACTCGTTGGAAACCTGCAGTCGGCTTCGCTTCCTCGTCGCCAGTTCCAATTAGATACTTTAATTCATCTACTATGTAATGGTTGAGTGTAGATGCTAAACTACCTATTTCTACGCCGCATGCATCTAACACTGCAATCGCATCTTGATCATCTGTTAGAGCTAGAAGCAGGTGCTCCAGTGTAGCAAATTCATGCTTCTGTTCGGTTGCATAATCTAGTGCCTTATGTAGGGCATTCTCGAGGTTTTTTGAAAGCATTGACCTACGCCTTTTCAATGGTGCATTGCAGAGGGTGCTGGTTTTGTCGTGCACAATCCATCACCTGCATTACTTTAGTCTCTGCTATCTCGTATGAAAATATGCCACAAACGCCAACACCACGTTGATGCACGTGGAGCATTATTTTTGTTGCCTCGTCACGTGATTTGGAAAAAAATCTTTCTAGTATATGAACGACAAACTCCATCGGAGTATAATCATCATTAAGCATGACGACCTTGTACATAGACGGTTTCTTAGTCTTGGGTTTAGCTTTTTCAATTACCCCAATATCTGCGTCTGATCCATCTTGGTTCTGTCGTTTGTTACCCATACATGTTCCCCGATCAAGGAATGGCCGATGTTGTTATATGAGGCAATAGAAATGGTATTGACTAATCATCATAACAATAAAAATCTAAGGGGCTGGTAATTTTGCGTCAACTGGAAACTAGCAGACAAAGTGTTCCTTTTAATATTAAATAGTTTTAGTGGCTTGGTATGGAGTAAATACGGTGAAGACTAGGATATTTTTTGTGTAACGTTATATAGCTACATTAAAGGAAACAAAATACTTCGTTTTTACAACGAGTTATAGACATTAGCTAAGATATAGATTAATATATGATTCGCGTTTAATGAATTACGAAATTGGCGATTAAGATTGACTCACGGTACTTTAAATATAGTCCTTCGTCATATTAAGCTTTGTTCTATTTTTTTATTAAAAGGCTCATGCATTTTTGTTTTGAGTGGGTTTGTTGTGGGGATGATTTTTACCACACCAGCTCAATCAAAATATGCTTCTTTGGTTGTGGATGCTGAGACCGGGATAGAATTGTATGCTCGTAACGCAGATACAAAAAATTTTCCTGCCTCGCTCACTAAGATCATGACTCTGTATATGATTTTTGACGCATTAGAGCGCCGAAAATGGAATCTTAAAACTCGTTTGAAGGTTTCTCGTCGGGCATCAAGACAACCGCAAACTAGACTCGGCGTTAAACGAGGACGGACCATAAGCGTCCGAACGGCTATACTCGCCTTGATCACTCGGTCGGCCAATGATGTAGCTACCGTTGTGGCTGAAAATATGTCTGGATCTGAACGCGCATTTGCCCGAAAAATGACTGTGAAAGCAAGAAGTATTGGTATGAGGGCCACTACTTTCCGGAATGCTTCTGGTTTACCAAATAGGGGACAGTTGAGTACTGCTAGGGATATGGCCAAATTAGCCATATCCATTAGAAGAGATTTCCCACAGTTTTACCATTTTTTTAAAACAAAGAAATTTCGCTACAGAGGTAGAACTTTCCGAAACCATAACATGCTGCTTGGACGATATTCTGGTACTGATGGGATAAAGACAGGCTACACGAATGCATCTGGCTATAATTTAGTTGCTTCGGTAAGGCGGAAAGGTCAGCACCTTATAGGGGTGGTATTTGGCGGGAGGACGGGACCTCGCCGAGACCGTCACATGGTTAATCTTCTCGACAAAAGTTTTTGGAAACTGGATAGATTAGCAAAGTTATCTCCCCCTAAACCTAGGATTAATCCACTGGGAAAATCAATTTATCTCTCAAGAAGTGACTTTTCTGAACGGTCAAGAAGCATTGGAGCAAATTGGGGTATCCAAGTTGGGGCTTACTCAAGTGACAAACCGGCACGTCTAATGATCCAATTAGTGCGCAAACATTTAAAAATAGATAGTAAACTAATATATAATCGAGTGGAAAAGGTTGAAAGAACTCATGGAGTAATATTTCGTGCGCGACTATTAGGTATGGGGGAAAGACAGGCTAGGAAAGCCTGTGCTAGTTTGGTTGTGAAGCACCTGCCCTGTGTACCGGTTCCAATGAATATAGAGTTAGCCCGGGCTCCTACTGCTCGATGAACCAAAGAAACTGTGAGTGTTAAAAGTCTGAATGACGGATATTCACCTTTTTTAGGACATTTTTCAACTGATCTTTCAGTAGTTTTAAGTTTTTCTCAGAGTTGGCCTCACACCGTGCAACAAGTACTGCTTGGGTGTTTGATGCCCTAATTAGCCACCAACCATTTTCAGTCGTTACTCTGACACCATCTATATCTGAGACCTTATGGTCCGACCAATTGCCGACGATACTCTTTACTTTATCGATTATGGAAAACTTTAGAGTTTCATCGCAAGGAAATCTAAGTTCAGGCGTGTTTACAGCATATGGCAAATTGGAACGAATGTCCGATAATTTTTCCCTTCTTTTACTAACTAGTTCGATGAGCCGGAGAGCTGCGTAGATCGCATCGTCAAATCCAAAATATTTGTCTTTAAAGAAGATATGGCCACTCATTTCACCTGCGAGGGGAGCACGGGTTTCTCTCATTTTGTTTTTGATCAATGAATGTCCCGTTTTCCACATCAGTGGTATACCGCCCAGCTGTGAAATGCGATCGAAAAGAGTCTGGCTAGCTTTAACATCGGCGATTATGGTAGCCCCAGGGTCATGCCTCAGGACGTCTTCGGCTAATATTGCTAGTAACTGGTCTCCCCAAATTATATTTTTATTATTGTCCACCACACCTATTCGATCACCGTCGCCATCAAATGCTATTCCCAAGTCTGCATTTTTTTCGCCAACAGTTGTCAACAAAGTTTCAAGATTATCATCAATTGTCGGATCTGGATGGTGGTTAGGAAAATCACCATCTACATCGGAAAATAATATCTCGTGTTTTCCCGGGATAGTTTGGCACAAGTTTTTTACTACTGGTCCGGCAACCCCATTCCCACAATCCCAAACTATCGATAGTTCTCGATCTATCTCTAAGTCATAAATTAGGCGCTTTAAATAGTCGTCAAGAACGTCAATCTGTACCTCTGCTCCAGTTCCCGACGTATAATTTTCTGTGCTGGCTAACAGCGCCATATCTTTGATATCCTGCCCATAAAAAGGGGCCGTTCCTAGCATCATCTTAAAACCGTTATACTCGGGGGGATTGTGCGAGCCGGTGACCATAACCCCCCCATCACTTTTAAGGTGGTGCACGGCGAAATATAGCTGCGGCGTTGCACAAAGTCCGATCCGATATACCGTTAGTCCAGCGGCAATAAGGCCATCCGCAAGGTGTTCTTCTAGAAGCGGGGAACTATGTCTGCCATCTCTTCCAATAGCGACACTCTTTCCACCAGATTTTATTATTCGAGATCCAAATACTTTTCCTATAATTCGAGCATCCAGGTTTTTGAGCGTATCCCCAACTACGCCCCGAATGTCATATTCACGAAGTAGTGTAGGATGAAAAATGTGCCCGTTAGCCACAGTAATCATCCATAGGTAGAGCTTTGCGCCCTATACAGATATAGTTAAATCCTGCTTGCTTCATTTTACTCGGGTCATATATATTTCTTAGATCAATTATTGTAGGTTCATTCAAAACCGACTTTATACGATTGAGGTCTAAGCCTCGAAACTCATTCCACTCTGTCAATATAGCAACAGCATCAGATTGTTCCATAGCCTGATAGGCATTTGTACACCACTCAACGTTGGGCAGAACGGTCTTAGCCTCGGTCATACCTTCGGGATCGTAAACTTTTATTATTGCGCCGCGACGTTGCAGTTCTGGAATGATTACAGTGCTAGGGGCTTCTCGTATATCGTCGGTATTTGGTTTGAATGTAATTCCTAGGATAGTAATTGTCTTACCATCGACCGTTCCTTGACATGCTTCAAGTATTCTTTCTACCATCGATTCTTTGCGCTTATTGTTAACGTCCACTACTGTTTCTATGATTTTGAGAGGCGAGCCGACCTGTTGCGCAGTGTGTATCAGCGCTAGCGTGTCTTTGGGGAAGCACGATCCTCCAAAACCAGGTCCGGGATGTAGGAACTTAGAACCAATCCTTCCGTCTAGACCAATTCCTTTCGCTACGTCATGAACATCTGCGCCTAGTTTTTCGCATAAATCAGCAATCTCATTTATAAAAGTAATCTTTGTTGCTAAAAAAGTATTGGCCGCGTATTTAATGAGTTCACTCGTTTCTAAGTCTGTGAAGACTATCGGTGTTTCTAATAAAAACAATGGCCTGTAGAGTTCACGCATTACTTCTTTAGCGCGGTCACTGTTGACGCCGATGACTATCCTATCCGGGCGCATAAAATCGTTTATCGCAGCTCCTTCTCTGAGAAATTCTGGGTTTGAACTGACATCAAAATTTGCGTCAGGCCGAATGGAACGCATAATGGTCTCGACTTTTCGTCCAGTGCCGACGGGCACAGTGGATTTTGTTACGACTAGGGTGTACCCGGATAGAGCATGAGCGACTTCCTCTGCTGCTTTAAAAACATAGGTTAAATCAGCGTGCCCATCACCCCTTCGGCTCGGTGTACCCACAGCAATGAAAACAGCGTCAGCATTTTCAACAGCCATCGGTAGATTCGACGTAAAACTTAGGCGTTGCGCATTTACATTTGTTTTCACCAGCGCGTCCAGACCAGGCTCGAATATAGGTATTTCACCATTTTTCAATCCCGTAATTTTTTTTTGATCCATGTCAACGCACGTTACCGTGGATCCGAATTCGGAAAAACAGGCTCCTGTCACTAGGCCAACGTATCCGGTACCTATCATTGCTATCCGCATTTATCTAACCTAACAAAACTTTTTGATGAAGTTTAAAACCGGTTCTTTTAGTTCGGGTCTGTCAAGGGCAAAAGCGATATTTGCCTCCAAAAAACCAACTTTGCTTCCACAATCGAACCGTTGCCCCTTAAATAAAAAACCATTTACGGGCCGAGAACCAATTTGTCGTGCTATTGCATCTGTGACTTGTATCTCTCCTTTGGCGCCGAGCTCAAAGCGGCCCAAATCGTCGAAAACTTTTGGTTCTAGAATGTACCTTCCGATAATAGCCAAGTTTGAGGGTGCTTTGGATTTTGGTGGTTTTTCAACTAAGCCTCTTATTTCCACCAGTGAGTTGGTTTTTTTTCCTGGTTTTATTACTCCATATGACATCACTTCATCTGTATTTACTTCCATGATGGCTGCCATATTTCCGCCCACACGCTTGTATGCGTCTAGCATTTGTTTGAGGCAACCTTTCTGAGCGAAGATCAGGTCATCAGCCAACAAGACCGCCACCGGTTCGTTTCCCGCGAAATTCCTGGCACACCAAATAGCGTGGCCCAGGCCGAGCGGTTCTTGTTGACGTATATAAGCAATTTGTCCCGGATGAGGTATGGTTTCCTTTACGACTTTTAAGGAGTCCCGCCTAGAGCGGGCTTCAAGCATTGCCTGTAGTTCATAGGCGTGGTCAAAATGATCCTCGATGGCAGTCTTCCCTCGACCAGTCACAAAAATAAATTCTTCTATTCCTGCTTCGGCCGCCTCCTCGACAGCGTATTGAATTAATGGTTTGTCGACCACTGGCAGCATCTCTTTAGGCATCGACTTGGTTGCGGGCAAGAACCTGGTTCCCAAGCCACCAACTGGAAAAATTGCTTTTCGAATTGAAACAGGCATATTCTCTCCAATTAATTATTCGGTACCCATTGACCACATTGCTTCAATGTTTTTTTAAATATTACCATCAAAGCAGTTTTCAAAAAGCCAAGGTTTCCAATGTCTCCTCTGCTAATACACTGATCAGAGGTTTTGTAAAAGCACTTCCTTTGCTTTATTAATCTGTGCTGCCAAAAAAGTAGATCCGCCTCGATCAGGGTGATTAGCGAGGATCAATCGGCGATGTGATTCAATTATTTGTGATTTTGTCGCCTCGTGACCTAAACCAAGAATTTCAAGCGCTTGATTTCGGTCCATCTCGTTAGGAGTGGAACTATCGTTTTTAGTTTGATGAGAACGGTGATTTCTATATCCATCTCTCCAATTTTCCCCTTGGGTCAGGTCCAGGAAGTTTTCCAAAAGTTGTATCGACTTTGAATCGTTTTCCACTTCAATCAGCAAGTCCAATAAATCATCGAGACTGAGATCGTCCAATTGCTGCCCCGCGAATTTCCCTCTTTTAATAAATCCCGTCATTCTTCCTGTGTCGTGTTCCAGCGTCATTTTCAAAAAGTCAGTTTTAACCGTCGAGGTTTGTCCGACACTGGGCCCAGAGGCCGTCTTGGAAAAGGTTCGTAAACGCTGAAAAATATTTTTTAACCGCATCAGGAGAGGTATCAGGAAGAAAAATAAGGTCCAAAGGAAAGAACCGTTTACTCGATATAATAGATAAACAGCGACGCTGATTGCCAGAACACAAGCAATCCAAGTGATTATTCGTCTTAATTTTGCCGCTGGTATATTAATAAAAAGAAATAAAGCCAGTCCTAGAGCAGCAAGTAATCCCAGTAGTATCACTAATAGATTAAACATCTGTGCGAATTATTTTTTTATCTGATGAGAAAGTCTAAGGGCTTCACCTTTAACTATTTTAGAATATTTTTCTAGTTCATTGAAGCCTCCTGCGGCAAATACTGCAACCGCTTTCAATAGTTCTTTCAATTGACCGGCACTTCCTGAATCAAAAGCACAATAAGCGCCGTTTGTCAGCTTGGCTAACTGTTGAAATCCAATTGTCGCTATAGGGTCGTTGCCCTCCAGAAAGCAAAAAGCTGGAACACCTAACACACCCAGCTGACCGGCCACCTGGCACACAATGTCTATGTCTTCCTCAAATGCATCGCCGATGAAAACCAGTGCCTGAACCCGTTTGATTTGTGTTTCCTTGATGGCTTGCAGAATAAGTCTCTCTATTTGTGTTTGTCCTCCCAGGCAATAAACTTTAAGCATCGCGGCTAGAAGAGCCTGTGAATTGCTGACCCAAGGTGTTGCTTTAAATTCTCCATAGCCACGATAATAGGCTAACTGAACTTCCAAGCCACCGAGGCTCATAGCTTCTTGAAACATTTCTGCTTGAAGATGGCAGGCACGATCCCAGCTGGGTTCTCGGCTAGCAGTGGCATCCATCGCAAATATTAATCTTCCCCTTGTAGTGGTAGAATGGGTTTTACTCAATGTGTTGAGATTGCTCAAAAAAGCCTCTACTTCATCGGAAGAACTCTTTTTCCCCCTGGCAAGAAAAGCATCCACTTCATCTTGGCTAGAGGTATTTGATGGAGGAAGTACAGTGCTTCTGATGAACTGGTTAGGATTTTTCTTTCTATCATCCGCCATTACAAGTTTTCCCAATTATTCCATTGCTATTATGTTGCGCAGATGTGATTTACATCCACTATAAGAAAAATAAAACTAGAATTTTTTTAAATTCGGAGCAGTGATTATGGATAGGTTTAAGATTCGGGCTGCCAGTCCATCTGACGCCAAAGATATCTGCGCTATGGCTGCAGAATTATCCGCGCACGAGGGCCAGCCAGACCCACCATTCGACACTTCGCAGTTTAAACGATTTGGATTTGGAAAGGAACAGCGTTTTTTCTCTCTGGTTGCAGACTTTAAAAAAAGCCTGATTGGGTATGTTCTTTTTTGTGATTCCTTCCATGTGGGCACGGGCACACCAGGACTTCTTATGCTCGACCTTTTTGTTAAGAGAAATTATAGAAGTATGGGGGTAGCTCGCAGTTTGATGGCATGTTTGTCGAAAGAATGCATGAATCGTGGCGGTACTTGGGTCACTTGGCAATGCCAACCAGGCAATGAAATTGCGCTAGAGTTCTATCAAAAATTGGGGGGTAGAAGGTTTGCTGCTATCGATTTTGAATTAGCTGGTGCCGCTCTTAAAAAATTAGCGAATGGAAATCAGGAATTTCCTTGTTAAATCGGTAAACCCAATTTCTCGGAGACAAAGTCCAGTCGATCTTGACCCCAAAATAATTCTCCGTCGATCAAATAAGTCGGAGCGCCAAAAACGCCTTTTTGGATAGCTTGTTCGGTATTTTGTTCAAATAGTTTAGAGATCTCTGGGGAACGTGAGAGTTTCATTATCGCTTCGGAATCAAAATTTAATGACGCACAAATTCTTTCGATAATCTTTGGATCGTCGATATTTTTATCTTCTTCCCATAATGCGGCTAGGATATTATTTGAAAATGTAAGAGCGTCTAATCCCAACTCCCGCACTGCGATAATTGTGAGAGATGAAATAGAATCTTTTGTAGGGAAATTGGTGGGTTGAATCTGCATGGGCGAATGGCGACGACGTCTCCAGCGCTTTAATTCCATTAATCGATAAGTCTGACGCTGTGGCGCCCGTTTTGGAAGAGGCAGCCCGCCTGAATTAGGAAAAATAGTAGAGAAATCTACTGGAAAGACTACTACTCTGCTACCGGATTGTTCAACAATTTCGGCTAAGAGTTTCCCTCCCAAATATGTCCATGGGCTGGAAGGTGACATAAAATATTCGATCGTTTTCATAACTTGAGTATCCCAGAAATAGTTGCCTAGTATGACTTAATTATTTATTAGCTGACCAACATAATCAGCTATTGCAAGCGAGCTCGTCATACCCGGAGACTCGATAGCGAATAGATTTACCAGCCCGGAAACCCCGTGTGTTCCGGGGCCCTGAATGACATAGTCAGTAGCGGGCTGTCCGGGTGCTTGAATTTTTGGACGTATACCGGAATAACCAGGTTGAAGAGAACCCTCGGGGAGATCTGGCCAGTATTTTCGCACAGCAGCATAAAAAATATCAGCGCGTGCCGGGTCCACGTCGTAGTCAATATTATCGACCCACTCCACGTCA
>CAYFGZ010000006.1:0-62213 GCA_964342575.1 uncultured Nisaea sp.
CAGTGGACTGAAAATCCGCGTGTCGGTGGTTCAAATCCGCCCCTGGGCACCACTTTCAAAAGCTAATATAAATAAATGAACTTTAGGCATTTTCCATAATGATTATGGAAGATAGGACGTACTTTAATTCGTATAAGTTTCTCCCTTTGACCTAAGGTAATCGCTAGCGCTAAAGTATGGCAAATTATCGCGACTGGAGCAGCCCATTACAGCCAAGCGTTCAGAGATTCTCAGCGCTTTCAAATATTTGCGTTCAATCTCAACGTCTGTGTGATCCGACAAAATGTTTCCGCAAAGAGAGATTCCATAATGTGACTGCAATGTTCTAATTTGTTTACCAGCAAGCATTCCATTTGCAATTAATGCCAATTGAAAATCATCTTGTTTGACAATTTGTATTTTCCTATCAATCAAATAGCCTCGGATCTTTGCCTCAGTACTGAGAGCTATATCCCAAAACTCTGATTCCGAATTAGTCGGTTCGCCTGAAACCTCTGAAAAAGCCATACAAAACGCCAAGAAAACCATTTCTTTTGGCTCCGCGGTTTTCCAAGCGGCATTCCCAAGAGTGCTCCAAACCGATAGATCCATTTCCTTATACACTTTTTCAACTCTTTCGTAGAAAAGTCTTCTAAGCCCAATTTCGTTCAGCGTGCTATCAATCTTTTGATCTTTACATATGTCAATGGCCGTTACCGACCCACACGCCGGGCAGCCATCATCAGAGTATTGGCCCTTCCGATATATGTGTGAACATCTTAAACCGTTGGGCAGTTTATTTTCACAGAGAAAATAAACAGTGTCATCACCATCCACTTTTAGTTGCTGCCCAATCCAGTTAAATCTATTTTTATATTGCACGTATGAGCGGCGATGATTCCAGAGACTCCACTCCAATTTCTCTACCGGACCAAAAGTACTCCAGTTGGAACTAACATCTATTACAATGCATTTCTCTTTCCCTAAAGCAGACCGCAAACCGCGGCCCACTGTCTGCCCCCAAACAACTTTTGATAAAGTTGGACGAAGGTGTACAATTACATTGCAAGCTGGATTATCCCAGCCCTCCGCTAGTACACCTACTGATACCATCGCTTCAATTTTTCCTACTTCATGCTGCTCCAGCAATTGCATTCGTTCGCTGATTGGAGTACCCGCAGTCACAATTGCAGCTTCAATGCCATTGTCCCGTATTTTATCCAAGGTAACCTCTGCGACGGTCACATCAGGACAAAACCAAGCAGAGATCGGGGTAGGAGAAACATTTTCCCGTTCTTCCATATAGACGTAGGTAGCGTAATCGATCATTGATGATTTGACTATTGCCGGAGCCAATTTTGATACTGGAAAATCACCCGAGCTAACATCAATCTTTGCCAAATCTAAGTCATGTACGAAGTGCGGTCGGTACATAGGGGGGACAAGAATCCCTTCATCAATCAACGTTTCTATGTCTGCACAATCTATAATCGCATCAAAAGCCAAGCTTAATTGATCTCGCTGATCGCCGGTCCGTCTTTCCGGAGATGCGGTTAGGCCCATGAATTGCGCCCCTTCTTTTCCCTTATTTTCAAAATCATCTATGATTTTTTTATATCCCGTTCCATTCGGAGAAACCCTATGGGCTTCATCAACAATAATCAGGTCGGCCTGCCTTATAGCTTGCTCCAAAACGTTCTTGGCCCTCATATTTGTAGATAGCAGGATGTTATATCCTTCAAACGCGGGACCATCATCAGAAACTGATAATTTGCGAACTTGATGCCTTTGACTGAGTGCCCTCTCAAGCTGCTCCAACAAAACCAGCCGATGGCACAACACCAATATTTTTTTTCCTCTATAAAATCGTTCAACTATTTCACTAGCGAGAATCGTTTTTCCAGCGCCGGTTGGCGCTTTTAATATAAACCGTCGGTGCCGTTCAATAATCGCCGGGAATTCATCAACTATTTTTTGCTGCCAATTTCTTAAAATCATTTTTACAAATTCACACTGTCCTTGGCTGAAACAACTTGATCCAAATCCTCATGTGCTAGCTACTTGGATCAAAATACCTCTTCTTTAATTTTGTACAGAAACTACTACCGAGCCTCGTAATTAATATACTATCAAACTGGCACAAAGCTACTCGACTGTTCTAGCCGCTGTTGGCTCATTGGCGGTGGAGGTGGGATTCGAACCCACGGTACGCTTTCACGCACAACGGTTTTCGAGACCGCCCCGTTCGACCACTCCGGCACCCCACCGCTCTAGATTGGATTGTTATTTACTAGCTGAAAGCAGCCACGCCAATAGCTTTCTTTACATATATCCCAAAAATACCATTTTTATGCGCTGTTTTGGTGACAACAAACCTTTCTCAGTTGACACATCCGCCGTCGGCTGTATATTCCGCGGCTATACAAAAACTAAACCTAAACTCTTTTGTTTTATATAATGAAGTGCTCTTAGATGTATGCAGTTTTAAAGACAGGTGGCAAACAGTACAAAGTTGCCAAAAACGATGTGATAACTGTTGAGAAGTTGGCCCTGGATGCTGGTGCGTCTGTGGAGCTTGATCAGGTATTACTGATAGGCAATGGAGATTCTACTACTCTTGGAACCCCGTTAATAGAGGGTGCGCGCGTCTCAGCAGAGATCCTCGAACAAAAGCGGGGGAGGAAAATAACGGTTTTCAAGAAAAAGCGGCGAAAAAATTATCGAAGAACTATTGGTCATCGTCAGGAGCTTACCGTACTTCGGATAACTGAAATACTAGGAGCTGGAGAAAAGAAGGCCGGAAAAGCGGCTGCTAAAGAAGCGACAACGAAAACGGGAAAAGCTACTAAGGAAGCACCAGCGACCAAAACAAAAACGCCAAAGAAGGAAGCTGGATCAAAGACCTCAAAAACGACAGCTCGGGAAACAACAACAAAAACTTCAAAAACTGCGCCGGCTAAAACAACAAAGACCGCATCTAAAAAATCGACTTCAAAGACCCCAAAAGCAGCAACGAAAAAAAAGTCACCAAAAACTTCTAAGTCTTCAGATACCAAGGAGTAAGGATTTATGGCACATAAAAAGGCGGGAGGAAGCTCCCGAAATGGTCGCGACTCAGCTGGTAGACGTCTAGGAGTAAAGAAGTACGGCGGGGAAGCGGTAGTAGCAGGTAATATATTAGTCCGCCAACGGGGAACAAAATTTCACCCTGGGGTTAATGTTGGCATTGGAAAAGACCACACTCTGTATTCCAAAGTGGACGGGAAAGTGCTGTTTCGACAAAAAACTGGAAAGCGGACATACGTTAGTATTCAACCCCACGCTGAAGCGGCTGAATAGATCCTGTGTTAATATAAAAAAACCAACAAGTGGTATTTCGGTTTTCTTAAAATCCGCGCGTGAATAGTTGGTTTTTATAGATAAAACTACGATCGATTGAAAATTTGCGATATTATGCCGTGAATAGAGTAACGGTTTATTGTTTTAGTTGATGTAAAAAGGCAACTGAATTGAAGTTTCTTGATCAAGCCAAGGTTCACATTAAGAGTGGCAATGGAGGTGCGGGCTGCTGTAGTTTTAGGAGAGAGGCTTTTGTCGAGTTTGGTGGACCAGACGGCGGCGACGGCGGGCGTGGCGGGCATGTTATTGCTGAATGCGTTGATGGATTAAATACGTTAATAGATTTCCGTTATCAACAGCACTTTAAAGCAAGAACTGGCACACCGGGGGCTGGGCGACAAAAAACTGGAGCTGCCGGCAACGACGTCGTATTAAAACTACCAGTTGGAACGCAGATCCTTGAAGACGACCGCAAAACACTAATTGCTGATCTAACTGAGATCGGCCAAAGAATTGTCCTTGCATCTGGGGGCGATGGTGGATATGGCAATTTACGCTACAAAACATCCACTAATCGTTCTCCGAGAAAAACTTTACCTGGCTGGCCGGGTGAGGAAAAGTCTATATGGCTGAGATTGAAATTAATTGCTGACGTGGGATTAGTAGGGCTGCCAAATGCGGGCAAATCTACGCTTCTTTCCTCCATCACAAGAGCCAAACCTAAAATTGCTGATTACCCCTTTACCACTCTCCACCCCAATCTTGGTGTAGTCGGTTTTGACGATGGCGAATTCGTAATGGCAGATATCCCCGGACTTATAGAGGGGGCGCATTTGGGATCAGGCTTGGGTGATAGGTTTCTTGGCCATATCGAACGGTGTGGCGTACTACTCCATCTAATCGACGGGACACAACCAGACCTATTGACCGCTTATAATACTGTAAGAAAAGAACTTGTAGCTTATGGTGCAGGTTTGGAAGATAAGATTGAAATAGTGGGTATAACAAAGGCGGACTGCATAAATGCTGAGGACAGTTTGAAACTTGTGGAAAACTTGAGTGACAATATTAGTAGTCCAATACATCTGATATCAGCAGTCACACGACTAGGTCTCAACGAGATTCTTTCGGTTCTCCTGCAAAACATAAATGAAACACGAGTGTCGCAGACTTTCGGTAGGGCGAGTTTATTGAAGGAAAGTGAAGAATGGAAACCCATCTAACATCGACCAAAGTAGTAACCCCCCTTGCCGATTCAACCCGTATAGTAATTAAAATAGGTTCAGCGCTCTTGGTTGATGAGAATACCGGTGAACTTAGACGAAAATGGCTGGCCGGCCTTGCTGATGATATTTCAGCTCTCAGAGCGAAGGGAAAACAGGTTTTGATAGTTTCATCCGGAGCTATCGCTCTCGGGAGTCGCCATCTAGAAATACAAATAAGTTCACTTAAACTGGAGGAAAAACAGGCGGCAGCAGCCACTGGGCAAATTCGCTTAGCCCATGCTTACGAAGATGCACTGGCCCGGCACAATATAACTGTTGCACAAATTCTATTGTCACCTGAAGACACCGAACAACGCAGGCGGCATTTAAACGCCAGAGCCACGATTATGACACTGCTTTCGCTAAATGTCGTTCCAATAATTAATGAAAATGATACGGTAACCACGAAGGAAATTCGCTTTGGAGATAACGATCGTCTTGGAGCTAGAGTTGCACAGATGGTGAGTGCTGATACCCTTTTACTGCTATCTGATGTAGATGGCCTGTATGACAGAGACCCCCAAACAGATGAGCAAGCCCAACACATTCCATTTGTCAAAGAGATCACCTCCGCTATTGAAGATATGGCTGGAGTCGCCCGAACAGGTTACTCCTCAGGCGGTATGGTTACAAAACTAGCTGCAGCAAGGATAGCTACAAACGCGGGTTGCCAAATGGCTATTGTTGCCGGAAAAAAATTGAACCCTATATCGTCTATTTATAAAGGTGCCCGCTGCACTTGGTTTGAAGCATCATCAACTCCACGGGGAGCTCGCAAGAGTTGGATTGCCAGCGCTATTAACCCCTGTGGAGCTATTTATATAGACGAAGGTGCGATAACTGCTATTAAAAATGGGAGAAGCCTTTTGCCCGCTGGGATAGTTAGCATATTGGGCGACTTTGATCGGGGTGATTTAGTAACGGTCCACGGTGAAGATAAAAAAGAAGTCGCCCGGGGTCTTGCAGCATATTCCTCTCATGACACACAGATGATTAAAGGTCATAAATCGGCGGACATCAAAAATATTTTAGGCTATAGAGGACGAGATGAGCTTATTCACCGTGACGACTTAGTTTTAATATAACGGGTATTTCAAATGACATCAGAGCATGCATTAACCAAACCAATTTCAAGTCTAGCAGAAGAGCTTACCGCTTCCAAATTAACTGAAACTATGGCGGAAATTGGTGCCAAAGCAGCTACAGCTGCAAACGATTTGAAGAAAGCTACGCCGGATCAAAAAAATATGGCGCTTAGACAAGCAGCTGGGGAAATCCGCAAAAACTCTGCATACATTCTCAAAGCCAACGTGGCGGATTTGGAGTTCGCCTCCAACAAACAATTGCGGGAATCCCTTTTAGATAGGCTCAAGCTGGATACGAACCGCCTTGAGAATATTGCTGAAGGCCTTGAAACTATCGCTGAATTGCCCGACCCCATTGGAACCGTGCTCAATAAATGGGAACGTCCAAATGGTCTTATCATAAGTAGAGTAAGAGTACCCCTTGGCGTTATTGGTATTATATATGAATCCCGACCAAACGTAACGGCAGACGCCGGAGGTCTTTGTCTAAAATCTGGCAATTCTACGATTCTTCGAGGTGGGTCAGAATCCATAAATACTTCGCAAGCATTAGTTGAGTGCCTCCAAATTGGCCTCGCCCATAGCAATTTACCAAGAACAGCTGTGCAACTAATACCAACCCGAAACCGCGACGCAGTGGGGCATCTACTCAGAATGACGGATTATGTAGATATCATTGTCCCTCGTGGGGGAAAGTCGCTTGTTGAACGCGTTCAAAAAGAGAGCAGAATACCAACAATCGCTCATTTAGAAGGCATATGCCATGTTTACCTGGATGATTCAGCAGATTTGTTAATGGCTTGTGAAATCAGTTTAAATGCGAAGATGCGACGTCCGGGTGTTTGTGGAGCGATGGAGACTCTCCTCGTAGATAAAGCCGCCGCTAGCCGAATCTTGCCGTCGGTAGCAGAGCAACTATTTGCAGCGGGTTGTACACTTAAAGGTGACAAAGATTCTAGAATGCTAATTCCCGAAATGGAACCAGCCTCGGAAATAGATTGGACAACAGAATATCTGGACACCATTTTAGCAGTGAAGTTGGTAGATGGGGTACAAGGTGCTATAGATCATATCAACGCTTATGGATCTAATCACACAGATAGTATCGTTACTAATGATGAAGCCGCAGCCGAGCGTTTTCTAGGTGAAGTTGATAGCGCTATTGTACTTCACAACGCGTCTACTCAGTACGCAGATGGGGGTGAGTTTGGAATGGGGGCAGAAATTGGCATTTCCACAGGTAGATTGCATGCTCGGGGACCTGTGGGAGCTGATCAACTAACCTGTTTCAAGTACGTTGTCCGAGGAAATGGACAAATACGCCCGTGACACCAAAGTTGCAGATAAATCTTGAAAACACAAAAAAGCTTCCCTCTACTATTTCTATGGGAAATTGCGGGAGGCAGTGTATCGGTCTTATGGGTGGTTCTTTTAACCCAGCACACTCTGGGCATAAAATGGTAGCAGAATTGGCCTTGAAGCGCCTACGGCTCAACAAAATTTGGTGGCTTGTTTCCCCCCAAAACCCTCTGAAATCGGCCCAAGATATGGCGATGTTAAAGGATCGGGCGAACCTAGCCCGCCAGGTAGCCAGAAATCCTAACATAATTGTATCAACCATCGAGTCGCAACTGGGGACGCAGTACACCATCGATATCCTATGCATTTTAAAAAAGCGGTATCCAAAAACACGTTTTGTTTGGATTATGGGTGCAGATAATTTTATACAATTTCCAGAGTGGAAAGATTGGGACAAAATAGCGCGATTAGTTAGAATCGCTGTCTTCGACAGACCCGGCTTTTCCCTCCTAGCCTTGTCTGGAAAGATGGCGCACCGCTTCTCGGCATATAGAATATACGAGCGACAGAGCTCGCATCTCAGAAGATTACGGCCTCCTGCTTGGATCTTTCATCACACACTACTAAACCAATGTTCGGCAACACGTATACGGTCTGCAAGAATGCAGTCCTTGTAATTAAAGCTGGCTAAAGCTAACCTAACCAGCAGCAGGGAGACTACTATTCCTAAGAAAAAGAACCCCCAACAAACCCTTTTAAATTTGGTCACGGAATCTCTACACCAATTCAAGGCACAAGAATTAATCAAAATTGAGTTGGCCGGGAAGACAAGTATTGCTGACCATATGATTATCGCTTCGGGAACATCATCCCGACAAATACGTGCGATGGCCGAAAACACCCTTACGGTTTTCAAAGAAAATGGCTTGATACCGGTCAATGTCGAAGGTCTCAATCAAGGGGATTGGGTCCTTATCGACGGTGGAGATATAATCGTCCATCTTTTTCGACCGGAAGTGCGGGAATTCTATAATCTGGAAAAGATGTGGCAGTTCGACTTCATGGAAGACCCTATTCCTGTTCTAACTTCGTCTCATAGTGAGACGGAAAGGTAGGTTTATTATATGCGCATAACCTTTCTTACCGTTGGAAAAGTTCGTCAGGGAATCTTCAAAAACCTCTATGAATTCTACATAAATCGGTTCAGTTGGGATGTGCGACTAAAGGAAGTGGAGCCACGAAAAAGGGGTGACCTCAAAACCCAACGGATCGACGACACCAATAGGTTGCGAGCTTTAATTCCAAAAGGCGCCTCTACAATTTCTCTTGATGAAAAAGGGAACTGTTTGTCCAGCCGAGAATTGGCGTCCTGGCTCGACTCCAAAAGAAATGAGGGCAACGCAGAAATAGCCATAATAATAGGCGGGGTAAATGGGCTGGACCAATCGATTATATCAACTTCAGACTTGGTGATGGCGCTAGGACGAGCAACTTGGCCTCATCTACTTATACGTGGTATGATGGCGGAACAGTTATATAGAGCCCAACAGATCCTCTCTGGACACCCATATCATAAGGATTAGTTGACGGACACAAACCGGAAAACCCTGAAGGAAAACATGAAACCAACTGTGCTTTGTATAATGGATGGCTGGGGCATAAATCCCAACGATGAGTTTAATGCTGTCGCTATGGCAAACACTCCCGTATTTGACGACCTTGTTAAGCGCTGGCCAAACGGCACTATGCATGCCTCCGGCGAACACGTCGGCTTACCGGAAGGTCAGATGGGAAACTCCGAGGTTGGACATATGAACCTAGGGGCTGGTCGCGTGATCGAACAGGATCTGCCGCGAATAAACAAAATTATTGATACACAAACACTTCATCAAAACACAGGGTTACAAGAATTCATAACTATAAATAAAAAGACAAAAGGCACATGCCATCTTATAGGCTTGATTTCCGACGGTGGTGTTCATAGCCACCAAGATCATATAGAATCAATAGCCGAGTTTATAGCAAAAGCCGGAATAAAAGTAGCATTACATGCTATTCTGGATGGGCGAGATGCACCCCCCAAAAGTGCACTAAAATTCATTGAAAGATTTATGGATAGAGCACACCTCAATATTTCAGTCGTTAGCCTCACAGGACGCTTCTACGCTATGGACAGAGACAATCGTTGGGAGCGAGTTGAGAAGGCCTTCAACGCTTTTGTACATGGACAAGGTCACAAAGTTCCAGAACTAGTTACCGGGTTAAAAAATCAATATGATCAGGGAATAACCGATGAGTTTATCGAACCTTTGATATCAAGTCCGTACGAGGGCATGCGAAATGATGACACCTTACTTTTTGCAAACTTCAGAGCCGACAGAGCTCGAGAAATTCTCTCCGCTATGGTGGAACCATCCTTCCACCATTTTGAACGTAAGTTAACTCCGTCATTTGCTGCAAAGGCTGGGTTTGTGTCATATTCGAAACGTTTAAACAAGCATTTAAAAATATTGTTCCCATCTATGGACTTGAATGAGACATTAGGCGAAGTAATCTCCAAAGCAGGGTTATGCCAATTAAGAATCGCGGAGACGGAGAAGTACCCGCATGTAACTTTCTTTCTCAACGGCGGTCGCGAAGTCACTTTTCCGGGAGAAGATCGCATCTTAATTCCATCGCCAAAGGTAACAACTTACGACTTAAAGCCGGAGATGTCGGCAGAAGAACTAACCAATTCCCTCATTAATGCGATCTGCAACAGCAATTTTGAATTTATTGTAGTAAATTACGCTAACCCCGATATGGTTGGCCACACTGGCAACCTTGCCGCTGCTATAAAAGCAGTCGAAACTGTAGATAAATGCGTTGGTCGCGTCGTACACGAATTGTTAAAACAGGATGGAAAAATGTTCATAACTTCTGATCATGGAAACTGTGAAATGATGTTTGATAGAATCAATAATGGACCCCATACAGCGCACACCACAAACCTGGTCCCTACAATTCTAGTGAATGCCCCTGCTAATGTTAGATCATTAAAAAGAGGACGGTTGGCCGATGTTGCACCAACACTCTTAAAACTAATGGGCTTGCCCGTGCCGCCTTCAATGACGGGTATCTCTATGTTATCTGACATGGAAGATCCATAATATTGCCATGAAAACGCTAGACCTATTTATTTTCCGTATTTTGATGTTGACTGGTATCGTCTTTTTTTCAATCCCGCTAAAAGCGAGCGAAACCTTTGTGAAGAAAGTGCCGAAAGAGTTGTACCAAATTCAACAGGAGTTAATTTATACTGCAAGATCTGAAGGTCAGCACGAAACCTTGGTTGCACTTGCTCAAAAACGAATAGACTCCATGAACGAAGAAATTCTTGAAATCTCTGAAGACATAAGTCTTTTAAGAACTCAAATTTCTATCTTAACCATGGCTTTGACGAGTGTTTCACGACGCCCAACACCTCTTGTAGCGTTTCGGTCTTCTCCGGCCTTATCAAAAACAAGGTCCATAAACCTGATAGGCTTCTTAACCTCAGAAGTCTCGGATAAAACCCTACTATTGAAGACACAAAAGCTTAAACTCCGTGGTCTGGAAGAAGTGATGTCGAGGGAACTGAGGAAGGTAATTGAGTCATCAAGAGAAGTGAAATCATTGCACGAAAAAGTAAATCATCTCATCGAACAAAAAAATAGATTATGGAAGAATAGCCACTCAACTTCATATAAGCGCCCTCATCAGCAAAATGGCGTGAAAGCCTCCAGCCTTACACTGAAAGATCTGCTCGAACAACTTAAGAAGAACAGAATTCAAAAAGCTACAGTCATCGCCAGTCTAACTTCAAAACTACCATACGATTTAAACTCATTAAACAACCGCGGCATTGAATTCCCTTTTTTATTACCACGTCATTCTAAACCCAGACGGGCACATAAAGGGGACAACATACCTCAAGCTAGCTCTTTCATGGCAAACAAACTTAAGTTAAAACTACCTGTTGCTGGAAAAATCTCCCAGATATTTGGAGAAGTGGATAAAATTGGACTAAGAAAAAAGGGAATAACGATCACCACAAATCCCGGAGCACGGGTATCTTCTACTTTTGATGGAAAGGTCCTGTACGCCAGTGACTTCCGAGACTATGGACTGATTCTAATAATTGACCATGGAGATGGTTTTAATACTCTTTTGATCGGATTAGATCGAATCGACGTCCAAATCGACCAAAATCTTTTGGAAGGTGAACCCGTGGGAGCAATGGCCAATACATCTCCACCGAGCACCTCGTCAAAACCGAAATTATATTTTGAACTTAGACAATATGGAAAACCAATCGACCCGTTAAAATGGTTATCACCAAAAAGAAATGCGACCTAATCCTATGTTAAACTTTACGTCTTTTATGCTATCAAACTCTTTGATGAACCCGTCCCTAAACAGAAACTTAATCACAAAACTTCTTTTGCTATCGGTTTTCGCGATTATACCCTACAGCCAAGCCTATCCTAGTGATACCTATCGTCAGTTAAATCTTTTTGGAGACGTATTCGAGCGGGTACGATCAGAATATGTTGACAAAGTTAGCGATAAAAAGCTGATAGAATCGGCAATCAACGGGATGTTAACCTCGCTAGACCCACACTCGAGCTTCCTAGACAAGAAAAGTTATGGCGAGATGCGAGTACAGACAAAAGGCGAGTTTGGGGGAATCGGAATAGAAGTAACTATGGAGAATGGTTTGGTGAAAGTGGTTTCCCCTATTGACGATACTCCTGGATCCAGGGCGGGCTTAGAGCCGGGTGACCTCATAACACATCTAGACGGTAAAACCATACTGGGATTATCTCTTAGGCAAGCAGTGGAAAAGATGCGCGGTCCAGTAGATAAAGAGATTGTTCTAGGTATACGCAGGAAAGGTTTTAAGCCCTTTAATGTAAAGATAAAACGTGCCATCATTAAAATTCGATCCGTGAGGTTTGAAGCTATAGACAATGTGGGTTATATACGTATCACAACGTTCAATCAGCAAACTACACCGGGACTAAAGAACGCTATCTTCGAGTTAAAAAAGGAAATTGGAAATGGTTTGGCTGGTTATATTATCGACCTTAGAAATAATCCGGGCGGACTGTTGAACCAAGCGATCTCTGTAAGCGATATTTTCCTCGATCATGGAGAGATTGTCTCCACAAGGGGTCGGGATCCTAAAAACACCTCGCGCGTGCATGCAAAACCCGGGGATTTAACAGATGGGTCGACATTAGTCGTTTTAATTAATACGGGATCCGCATCAGCATCAGAAATTGTAGCTGGGGCTCTTCAAGACCATAAAAGAGCTATAATCCTGGGCACCCAATCTTTTGGAAAGGGGTCCGTCCAAACCATTGTTCCACTATCAAATGATGTCGCTATGCGATTAACTACGGCTCGTTATTATACGCCATCAGGTAAATCCATTCAGCAAACAGGTATTTTGCCCGATATAAAAGTCACCGCAGCGCGTATTGAAAAGAATTCCAGAGCACAAAGGAGAGAGTCAGATTTACCAGGGGCACTTGAAAATACCGAAATCAATAAAAAGGAGAAAAAAATAAAGCCTAACTCTACTAGCCGTCCAACGGCTAAGGAATTGGCCGAACGGGATTATCAACTTGCCCGAGCAGTTGATCTTTTGCGCGGCATAACCTTGATAAAAAAACGTCTAGTTAATTGAAACTCGACTTTCTAATAAAAGGGCTCAAAAAGCTCACCGGGAAGCTTCCTCTTACCCCACGTACTGAAGCGACGGAGGAGGATACTGAAATTAACGGCGATGAAAATGTGACTGAAGATGCCAATTTTAACGAAGCTTCGAACAGTGATTTAACGAACCCACCAGAAAATTCCGATAACGAACTTGAAGAAGAAACCATTTCTGGTAACAAGAACGCTCTAGGAAGACGCGTTCGCCTTATATTATATTCTTTCGTTTCCGCTTCAATACTTGGCGGTATCGGCGCAATAACGGGCTGGGTAGTAGTAAATTCCGAAAAGACAATAGCAAACAGAAATGATTTACGTCCCAGTATTACAGTAAGTGTACTAGCCGATGGTGAAACTGCTCCGAAAAATTCTAGTCATCGTCAAGAAAATTTGCCGGGCGCCACTAGTGATGGAACTGGAGAAAGTAACGGCAGCAGCGAAAAACCTAAAAATGTAGCAAAATCACCTGACCAGGATGCTATGGTCGGTATCATTTTCCCCCATATAGTAGAAGAGACAGAGGATGGACCGCTCCCCATCATTGCTGCTGATGGAAGGCAGCCTTGGGTTGAATACTCCAGGGGCTTCAAACGAGCAGACAGAAAGCCTCGTATTGCCGTCATCATCAGCAACCTCGGACTGTCATCCACATATACATCGGCCGCATTAGAAATGTTACCCGAAGATATAACTCTTTCTTTTTCACACGTTTCACCCAAATTAAAAACCTGGATTAGGGAAGCTCGTCAAAAAGGTCACGAGGTTCTCATGGATGTGCCCATGGAGCCATATGGTTTTCCTGAAAATGACCCTGGCAGGGCTACTTTATTGACGTCATCAAACGAAGTGGAAAACCTTAACCGGCTGGAGCACATAATGAAACAAGGAGGAGGCTATGTTGGGTTATTGGGAACATTAGGAACCAAATTCATGTTACATTCCGAAACATTTTTACCTGTATTAAAAAGCATTAAGCAAAGAGGGCTGATATATGTTGATAGTAGGTCCACGTCTAGAAGCTTGGGGCCCGAGCTAGCGTCATCTATTCAACTACCACGAGCATTCAATAACGTTTTTATCGACACCACCCCGTCTATGAAGGCAATAAAAAAGAGGCTAGGAGAACTTGAACAGATTGCGTTCAAACGAAAGTTTGCCGTTGGTATTGCCCAACCTTATCCCATAACGGTCGAGATCATAAGCCGGTGGATTCAACAGTTAAAATCTAAACAAATCTCTCTTGCCCCTATAACTGCGATCGTAGACAAACAGAGTCAACGATGATCTTAGATCGTGAAGAAACGCTGGACTCATCCTTACCATACCGTCCATGCGTCGGAATCGTACTATTTAACAATGTCGGTCAGGTATTCGTTGCCCGTCGCAATGACATTGAAACTCCCTCCTGGCAACTACCTCAAGGCGGAATCAATCCAGGAGAAAGAGAACAAGAAGCAGCCCTCCGTGAACTAGCAGAAGAAACTGGAATTAAATCTGTTGAGATTATTGATCAAATGCCTAATTGGTTGACTTATGATTACCCAAAAAATATTAACAATAGATCGTTTTCGAAATATTATCGTGGGCAAAAACAGTTGTGGTTTGCAATGCGTTTTACGGGAACGGAAGATGAAATCGATTTGGGTAATTGGAACGCCGAATTCAACGCTTGGAAATGGACACACATAAATTCTATCACGTCGATGATTGTAAGCTTTAAAAGACCCGTATATGCGGAGATAGTAGACTACTTCTCACATTTTTCCGATCAACCCAACAATGGCGGATATTAAAAAATTAACTACCTTTCACTGAGCCATTGCATGCTAGAAAGCACTTGATGAAGCATATTCTTATAACCGGTGGAGCTGGCTACGTTGGGAGCCGACTGGTGCCCCAACTTTTGGCGATGGGCAATAAGGTGACTGTTTTCGATATCATGTACTATGGGAACAGCTTTTTACCCCTCCACGATCCAAACCTAACGGTGATCACAGGAGATCTGCGGGATATAACCACTTTTTCTGTGTATTTCGAAGGCGTCGACGTCGTTATTCATCTGGGCTGCATATCTAATGATGCGAGTTTCGAACTCAATGAAGCCCTAAGTCGGACTATAAACTATGAGTCCTTCGAAGCACTGGTGATCGTATCAAAAAAAGGTGGCGTAAAGAGATTCATATATGCGTCCTCAAGTTCCGTATATGGTGTTTCTTCAGCCAATAATGTTACCGAAGATCATCCTCTTGTTCCCCTTACCCTCTACAATAAATATAAAGGCTTATGCGAACCCATTCTTTTTAAACACCAATCTCGAAATTTTACATGCGTTACTATTCGACCTGCAACATTATGTGGATATGCTCCAAGGCAACGCCTTGATTTAACCGTCAACATATTGACTAATTGGGCCGTTAATAGAGGAAAAATAAAGGTTTTTGGTGGTGATCAATTACGACCTAATCTGCATATTCAAGACATGTGTGACCTTTATATTAAACTCATTTATGAGGATAGTGCTAAGATTGCCGGCCAAACATTCAATGTTGGTTATCAAAATATGTCCATCATGCAAATCGCCCTAATAGTGAAAAATATTGTAGAAGAGAAAACCAACGTCAAGGATCGGATAAAAATAGAGACAAGTGAGACTAATGACATGCGATCCTATCATATAAATTCTGACAAAATAAAATGCGTCCTAGGATTTGAGCCGAGGTTCACTATAGAGGATGCAATAGCGGAGCTATGTCACGCTTTCGGCCGTGGGGAGTTCCCGCATAGCTTTGATAAAGATAAATACTTTAACGTGCGCCAAATGAAGGCGCTTAATGTCTTTTGACTATGCCCCCTATAGCGATAGTGACAGGCGGGGCTGGTTTTATTGGCTCGCACATGGTCGACCTCCTTATTAATGAGGGTTTCGTTGTTCGCGTAATAGACGATTTAAGTTGCGGTGATATAAATAATTTGTCTAAACACATAAAGAACCCAGATCTCATATTTGAGCAATTAGACATACGGAACATCTCCCTCAAACTCTCTATTTTTCAAGGAGCAGATTTCTGTTTTCACTTCGCTGGAAAGGGAGATATTGTTCCATCTATTGAGGAACCGGCAGAATACATGTCAGTTAATGTAAATGGAACAGTTTCTCTTTTGGAAGCAGCCCGAAAAGCCAAATTAAAGAAATTTATATATGCCGCCTCTTCCTCCTGCTATGGACTGGCAGCAACACCAACGAATGAAAGTCATTGTATAAATCCCCTCTATCCATACGCACTTAGCAAGTACCTGGGGGAATCGGCGGCCCTCCATTGGAGCAAAGTCTATAAGTTACCTGTGAATAGCATCCGTATTTTTAATGCTTTTGGTGAAAGATCAAGGACTGCTGGGGCTTATGGGGCTGTTTTCGGTGTTTTTCTTAAACAAAAACTCGAAGGACAACCTTTTACTATAATAGGTGATGGCGAACAGAGCCGAGACTTTCTCTATGTATCAGACGTTACTCGAGCTTTCTTGGCGGCTGGAGAAACCTCCAAAACCCGAGAGGTTTACAATCTAGGAGCTGGAAAACCTCAAACAATTAACAAGTTAGTTCATTTGCTTGGAGGACATAGCATTTATATTCCAGAAAGGCCTGGGGAACCTCGATGTACCTGGGCAGACATTAGTAAAATTCAATGTCATTTAAATTGGAAACCTGAGATATCTTTTGAAATAGGTGTTAATAAAGTCTTATCCAACATAGCGGATTGGAAAAATGCTCCACTATGGGATCCAGCATCAATTGAAGAAGCCTCCAGAAGCTGGTTTAAGATTCTAGGCTAAGGGCACAGCTAAAATGGAAGAACTTAACGAACGATACGGTTATAAATTAAAGTCACTCGACGAAGTATGCGAAATTATTGGACCAAGGCCGCGAGTAAAATCGGTTATCATGTGTCATGGCGTTTTTGATATTGTCCACCCAGGTCATTTGCGGCACCTAATGTATGCCAAAAATAAAGCTGATTTACTTTTAGTCAGTCTTACTCGAGACGCGCACATAGAAAAAGGTCGATTTCGCCCGCACGTACCCGAAAAATTACGCGCACTAAATGTCGCAGCTTTCGAAGCCGTCGACTTCGTGCTTATAGACGAAAACGAAACTCCTCTAAAAAATATAACCTCCATCCAACCGGACTTCTTCGCAAAAGGGTACGAATATGTCGATAGCGACAATCAACCCAAGACACTCTCCGAAAAAACATTGGTAGAATCATACGGGGGTGAGATGATTTTTACACCGAGCGATCTAATATACTCCTCTAGCAAGCTCATAAATTCGGCGGCGCCGCCACTTAAATATGAAAAGCTCGCGATAGTCCTCGAAACAGAGAATGTTAAAATACGAGATCTCAGAGATACTTTAGAAACTCTTGGACGCAGGAAAGTCCACGTCCTTGGGGACACCATAGTAGACAGTTTCACCCAAACCTCACTTGTAGGGGGTCAAACAAAAACACCAACTATTAGCGTTCGTTATGAAAACAGAATTGACCATATAGGAGGAGCTGCAATAGTCGCACAACATTTGCGAGCCACCGGAGCAAATGTTTCTTTTTCGACAGTCCTTGGTAACGATGAGCTTAAAAACTTCGTAGTAAAAACCCTTGAACTCTCCGATATAAAGGTCAACGCCCATATAGATGCTAATCGGCCCACAACTAACAAAAATATTATAATAGCCGGGGGGTACAGGTTGCTAAAGGTAGATACCGTAGATAATACGCCGATTTCCGAGCAAATCCTTTCGGGGCTTGCATTAAACATCGAAAATACCGAGGCAGATGCGATCGTCTTTAGTGATTTTCGTCATGGAATTTTCAACAAACAGAGCATTAACCGGCTTGTAAAACATATCCCGTCCGGCGTTTTTCGTGTTGCCGATAGTCAAGTGGCTAGTCGCTGGGGAAACATCATAGAATTCCAAAACTTTGATCTTATAACACCTAACGAACGAGAAGCTCGATTCAGTTTATCGGATCAAGACTCGCATTTAAGAGCCCTTGCTTCAAACTTGTATGATACAGCTGGCTGCAAAACGCTAATGCTAACACTCGGTGAAAGGGGTGTTTTGACTTGTCGCGATCCAAACCATCTGGCAATTGGTGCTGCAATTTTCATCGACAGTTTTTCTGAAAATGCATTGGATCCCGTGGGTGCTGGGGATGCTCTACTCGCCTATAGTACTCTTTCATTGCTGGCAACCGCAAACCCTACCATCGCAACGATTATAGGATCTTTCGCCGCTGCTGTAGCGTGCGAAAGGGAGGGAAATATTCCTGTAAAACCCAATGAAGTAATGTCGAAAATAGATCAAGCAGAAGAAGCCATCAGATTCGGGTAAAGTGTCGTGGAATTTAGTGAACAGCGATTATGGAATTACACATGCGAATTTTGATCGCAGGACTGGGAACTCAAGGGAAGAAACGAAAAATTGTAGCTGATATAGAGTGCGTCGCAACGGTTGATCCTATGAATCCAGACGCCGATTACCAGTCGATTTATGACATTCCTACAGATCGTTACGATACCGTTTTTATATGTGTGCCCGAAGAAGAAAAGATTGAATTAATTCGTTATGCTGTAAAATATGGCAAACATGTCTTGGTCGAAAAGCCCTTACTCAGCCCAAATTTCCACGCGATTAAAGAAATCGAGTCAGAATCTCGAAAAGCTGGAGTCACAATATACAGCGCGTACAACCATAGATTTGAACCGCACATCGAGGCCGTTGCTAACCTTATTGAGTCTGGGCGCTTGGGCAATATTTACTCCTGCCGGCTCTTCTATGGCAATGGAACTGCAACGTTAGTTCGAAATTCAACTTGGCGGGATAAGGGTAAAGGCGTCTTGTCCGATCTCGGCCCGCATCTTTTAGACATTGTTCGATTTTGGTTCGGGGATATTAGAGCCCCATTCAAGTTAATATCATGTAATCGATTTGAGAATAAAGCTCCCGATCACGCCATTCTTCTTTCTGAGGCAAATATGCCCCGTATAGAATTAGAGATGACATTAGTCTCGTGGAAAAATCATTTCACATGCGATCTATTTGGGGAATATGGGAGCGTCCACATACGGTCATTATGTAAATGGGGGCCAGCCAAACTAACGGTTCACTGGAGAGTGTTTCCTGGCGGCCCACCAAAAGAAGAAATCGAAACACTAACCCAAGAAGATCCAACCTGGGAAAAAGAACATCAACATTTTAAGTCTCTTTGCATTAAAAACCATAAAACAGACCTTTCCTCCGATTTATGGATCCTCCAAACTATTAATAGATCCTCAAATGGAGGAACATCAGCATGTTGAAAATTGGAATATCCGGATTATCTCATTTGGGAATTGTTACCGCTATAGGACTTGCGGAAAAAGGGTTCCCAGTGGTGGCGTGGGATCCCGATTTAAACCTATGTAGAAGGCTTCAAAAGGGAGATCCTATTGTATCTGAGCCAAATCTCGCAAAATTATTGTCGAAAAACCAGGATAAAATCCATTTCACAGAAAATCCTGAGGATCTCCGAACTCCCCGGATAGTATACCTGACATCAGATGCACCCACAAATACTCAAGACCACATCGAGATGGCTGCTCTAAATTCCATTATTTCTTCGACGGTCGAAGCAATTGACGTTAAAGCAACGCTCGTCTTAATGTGCCAAGTTCCACCAGGTTTCACACGCAACATACAACACCCGAAAAAACAGTTGTTTTATCAAGCGGAAACTTTGGTATTTGGATCTGCATTAGACCGCTTTTTGACTCCGGAGCGATTTATAGTCGGCTGTAACGACGAAAATAGCCCAGTAGCAAAAGAATTGGGAACAATTTTAAATACTTTTAAATGCCCAATATTTACTATGAGCTATGAGAGCGCAGAATTGGCAAAAATCGCTATAAACGCGTTCTTGACTTCCCAGATAAGCGCTACAAACTTGATATCTTCGGTATGCGAAAAAATTGACGCTGACTGGTCCAAGATAGCACAGATACTGGCAACCGATCAACGGATTGGCCCCCACGCTTACCTAAAACCAGGGCTTGGCTTATCTGGTGGAAATTTAGAACGTGATATAAACGTACTCCAACACTTGAGTTCCACCTACGATTTGGAAGACAGTTTGATTGACGCGTGGAAAAAAAACAGTATCCGGCAGAAAAATTGGTTGATTAGGCAATTAGAAGAGCATGTATTCACAAAAATTGAAGAACCCAAAATAGCTCTACTGGGATTAACATATAAAGAAAACACTCACAGTATTAAGAATTCTCCCGCCATTCACCTCCTTTCTCATATTAGGAGTTGCAAAATTGCGGCACACGATCCAATAGCACGGATTGGAAAATTGCCTTTTGTTGAAAATGTCTCCACCCCATTGAAGGCCTGCCATAAATCCGATGTTCTCATAATAGCTACTGCCTGGCCGGAATATAGAAATCTTGCTATCGATAAAATTTCTGAACAAATGACTGGACGGTTAATTTTAGACCCAATGTCAGTTTTGAAGCAACAAAGACCCGACCTTTTCGGATTTCATTGGATCCGATTAGGGTCTGCGGCAAAACTAGAAAATCAGACATGCAAATAAGTTATCCCGTTGGGATAAAGATCTATCTTCCTTGCTTAAAAAGGGAAAACTAGGATGATTCGACACCTCAATAAAAATGACCACCCACCCCGGAGACTAATTGTACTAGGGGGTTCGGGTTTTATAGGAAAAGCAATTGCAACTGAATCGTTGAAGGCTGGCATTAATGTAATTTCGCTTGGTCGTGACGATATCGATTTAGTGCATCCCGACAGCGGCACCCGGTTAGCCAAAATGCTTGATGAAGGTGACGCTATAGTGATGTCTTCTGCCCGGGCACCTGCCAAAACTTTTGAGATGATGTTAGAAAACCTTACCATGCTTAAGCCACTTATTTACGCCATTGGATCAGCCCACCCATCTCATATTGTTTATGTCAGTTCAGATGCCGTATATAGTGATAGCCCAGATCCTTTGTCCGAATTTTCGGAAACCAATCCGGCTACTGTCCATGGGATAATGCACAAAACTCGAGAAACTATACTCCAAAATGAAGTTTCCATTCGTTTTGGAGTACCATTTGTTGTTATACGACCAACTCTGATTTACGGAAAAGACGATCCACACAACGGCTATGGCCCAAACAAATTTTTTCGACTGGTTCAGACCGGCAAAAACATCAGCATTTTTGGAAAGGGCGAAGAACTACGGGATCACGTAAGCATCCATGACGTTGCCCAATTAACAGTAAAACTTCTGTTACGTAGAAGCGAGGGAGTGTTAAATATTGCCACTGGGGATACGTCGTCGTTCAGGGACATTGCGAAGCAAATTATTGCTTTATCCAAACTGCCCCTGAATATCGATGAAATACCTCGCGCAGGTCCGATGCCACATAATGGGTATAGGGCATTCGATACTTTCTTGACTAAACTAGCTTTCCCAGAGTTCAGCTACAAATCGCTAGAGACAGGTCTAATTGAAATGTCCAAAGAAATGAAAGACCGTCCGCTATGATCATTTCAATGCTTCTTGCATAAATTGCGACCATATCGCTGCCGGCAAGCCTCCGCCTGTTACTCCAATCATTGAACTTGCATCATCTCGTCCAACCCATACTCCAGCAACTAATTCACCAGCATATCCTATAAACCAAGCATCGCGATGCCCTTGACTGGTCCCAGTTTTTCCGGCCGCCTGTCTTCCTATATCCGCTTGTTTCCCGGTACCCGCAAGTATGACCTCTTCCATCATTTCATTCATTGCAGCAATTTCTTTATTAGAAGCTATTCGCGGACCCAACTGCGAACGCCTTTTATAGATCACCTTTTCGCCTCGAGACGTAATCTCCGTCACTCCATATGGTTCAACAGGGTGTCCTCCATTTGCAATGGCAGCATAACCGGCCGTTATCTGTAATAAAGATACCTCACTTGTCCCTAAAGCTAGGCTTGGCTCATCATCTAATTTTGAAACAATACCCATCCGATGCGCTATTTTAATAATTTTGGCTCTTCCAACTTTCGTAGACAGCCGCACACTAGCAACATTATAGGACATAGCCAGGGCTTCCTTTAACGAGACTAAATTTCTAAATTTTCCATCAAAATTTCTGGGTGCCCAATCTCCTATTTTCAAAGGACTATCGGGTATCATTGTTCCAGGTTCGAAACCCGATAGCAATGCCGCTAGGAAAACTATCGGCTTAAATGCGGAACCGGGCTGCCTCAGAGCTTGGGTAGCGCGATTGAATTGACTATGAGCATGGTTCTTACCACCCACCATTGCAAGTACCGCTCCGGTTTTATCCAAAACTACCATCGCTGCTTGCTCAACTTTTCTAGACTTTCCCAATTTCAAGCCATTCTGGATTGCGTCTTCCGCTTTTCGTTGCAAGACCATGTCTATGGTGGTTGAGATTTTCCGATCTCCCGGAAAGTTAGGAACATAAGCCACTGACCGTTCCCTGACCCAATCAGCAAAATATCTATGACCTCTGCTGACTATTTTTTTTACTCTAATAATAGAACGGTCTCTATATGCTGATTTAGCATCAGTGCTCGACAATTTTCCTGCGGAGACCATATTTTCCAAGACTTGGCGAGTGCGCTTTTTAGAAAGTTCTGGATTGATAATCGGATTATATCTCGATGGAGCCTTCAAAAGACCAACTAAGAGAGCTGCATCATACAGTTTCAACGCACTAACTGGTTTGCCGAAATAATGATTTGCAGCCGATTGGATTCCATAGGTGCCCGCGCCAAAATAAACTCTGTTCAAATACAGGGTCAATATTTGCTCTTTCGTAAAAGACGTTTCCAACCAGAAAGACAACAACAGTTCTTGCACTTTTCTTTCGAAACTTCGGTCAAAAGTCAAAAATAGGTTTTTGGCTAGTTGCTGAGTAAGCGTGCTGCCTCCCTGTTTTATTGTTCCATCCTTGACGTTGATAACAATGGCTCTCGCAATTGAAATAAGGTCAATTCCAAAATGACTGTGGAACCTTCTATCTTCCGTAGCTAGTAGCGCGCTTATAAGGGCTTCTGGTATTTCCTTAAATTCTACCGGCTCCATGTATAAGTCGCCAAAAGACGCAAACTCAAGCCGATTTTTGGTCATTAGACGCAGGCCAATATTCCTTTCCCTATAGTCAATTTGTGAAATATCAGGCAATTGAGTAGCTTCGTACACCACCACAAGAACGATAGCCACAGCCCCCCAAATAGTCGCCAAACTCGCGAGTCGCACGACGCGCCAAGCACTTATTATTTTTTTCTTCTTTAAACCATCTCTCCTCGCAGGTCGCGCAGTAGCCACCGCCACCTGTTTATTTCCCATTTTACGTCTACGTTTTCGCTTCAACATTCACTGCTCTTTATTTTATTTTCTATCGTGAAATTTATCTTTAAGTAACTCCATAATACAAGCAGCACAACTGGCCGTGTGCATTCGTGATTGCCAACGGTCTTGACAAGATCAGGAGGCTTAACTCCTTCTTATCACACCCGTCATATAAAATGATTTTACAGAAAATTAAGCAATAGTATTGAATTTCGGCCAATTTTCGGCATCATGCCGTCTGAAAATAGGGAGGATAACTAAATGTACAGAAAATTAACACTTCTTGCAGCTGCTGGAATACTCGCTTTCGGGCCTGTAGCGGCTGCAGAAAA
The DNA here is from genome assembly GCA_964342575.1 of uncultured Nisaea sp. GTDB lineage: Bacteria > Pseudomonadota > Alphaproteobacteria > Thalassobaculales > Thalassobaculaceae. The sequence goes on from CAYFGZ010000006.1 coordinate 23,460, forward strand.
GGTAAAAATTGGTTTTGTAACCACTATCACCACGCCTGCGGGTGTTATTGGAAAAGACATGGTCGATGCCATAAACTTAGCCATGGATGACATTGGTGGGAAAATGGCAGGACTCAACGTAGACTTAATCGTTGAAGATGATGGATTTAAACCAGCCATTGGCAAGCAGAAAACAGATAAACTGGTAAAACAAGATAAAGTGCAATTCGTCACCGGATTCATTTGGTCACACGTTTTATTGGCTTCGCAGAAATCGGCTTTGGGTGCTGGAAAGTTTTTGATAAGTTCTAACGCTGGCCCATCTCAAATGGCCGGAAAACTTTGTCACAAAAACTTCTTCTCAACATCTTGGCAAAACGACCAAACACCCATGGCTATGGGCGAAGTACTAAATTTAAAAAATGTAAAATCCCTTTACGTTATGGCGCCTAACTATGCCGCCGGGAAAAATATGGTCGCCGGGGTCGCTCGAACCTTCAAAGGAAAAATTGTAGGTAAAGATATGACAAAGTGGGGTAAGGATGCCCAATTGGACTTCTCAGCCGAGTTAGCCAAAGCTAAAGCTTCTGGTGCAGAGGGTATTTTTGTTTTCTATCCAGGAAAAGCCGGTGGTGCTTTTATAAAGCAATATGCTCAAGCAGGATTGCAGGGCAAGATTCCCCTATACTCTGTTTTTACTGTCGACTCGATCGCTCTACCCAAACTCCAAAAAGCAAAAATGAATGGAGTAATGGGGTCTGTGATGACTCAATTTTGGGCACCTGATTTGGATACACCGCAAAATAAAAAATTCGTAGCCGGTTTCAAGAAAAAATATGGTCGCTATCCTTCCTTCTATGCCGCCCAATCCTACGACACTATTTTTCTAATAAAGAACGCTGTGGAAGCAGTTGATGGTGATCTGTCAAACATAGACGGCATGCGTGCAGCAATGAAGAAAGCTGATTTTCCATCCGTGAGGGGAAAGTTTTCATACGGAAACAACCACTTTCCCATTCAAAACTTCTACTCTAGGCAGGTGGTTCAAGACTCGGATGGTGTCTGGACAACATCTGTCCGCGAAGTTGTTCTTGAAAAGCACCAGGATACCTACGCAAAAGATTGCAAAATGTGATCCAATAATATTAGAGTTGTTTCCGGTGGCGGGATTCTGGTCCCGCCACTAGTTTTTAGACGGAACGCCAGATGTTACCAAGAGCTAAACCGTCGCAGACCGAGGCTAAACGGTATTAAGCCATGGATTGGGTACTTATCATAACACAATTGCTGAATGGTCTTCAGTTGGGCGTGCTGTTGTTTCTGCTAGCATCGGGCCTGACTCTAGTTTTTGGTATTATGGACTTCGTAAACTTGGCGCACGGCTCACTTTATATGGTTGGCGCTTATTTTTGCGCTAGTTTAACCGAATTAACAGACTCTTTTTTACTAGCAGTTGTTCTGGCAATTCCAGCCGCCGCTATCGCAGGAATTCTGCTCGAAGTTTGCGTCATTCGTCATCTATACTCACGAAACCATCTAGATCATGTTCTAGCTACATTTGGTTTAATTTTATGTTTTGATGCCACCGTACAGTTTATTTGGGGACCTGAAGGAGCAGCCATACCATTACCAACTTTTTTGGACGGTCAGATAGAAATTTTCCCTAATATAATATTCCCAACCTTCCGATTAATGATCATCTTAACTGGTTTAATTTTGGCTATTGGGCTGTATATCGTTATTTCTCATACAAAGACAGGAATGCTAATTAGAGCTGGCGCATCAAATAGGCAAATGGTATCAGCCCTTGGCGTAAATATAAAATCTCTGTTTACTTTAGTTTTTGCGGCAGGGGCGGCGATGGCAGGATTCGCGGGAATGATGATTGCACCTATAACAGAAGCCAGTATAGGCATGGGAAACGAGATTATTATCGTTGCTTTCGTGGTTATCATTATAGGTGGAATAGGATCAGTAAAAGGGGCCTTTTTGGCTGCGATACTAGTAGGCCTGATAGATACGATGGGGCGATCTTTTCTCGATACTCTTCTGAAATTAGTTCTCTCGGAACAAAACGCCGAAACCGCTGCGCCCGCTTTATCTGCTATGCTAATTTACATCTTGATGGCTACGGTCTTAGCTTTCCGCCCGCAGGGGCTTTTTCCACCTAAAGGCCGATGAATAGATGCCGAACACAAACACCAAGACAGTACGATATTGGCCCACAATTCTAACCTTGGCGCTATTAGCAATAGTGCCAGCTTATGCCAGTTATACTGATAATAGTTTTTATTTAGACCTGGGCAATCGACTGATGATATTAGCTATCGCTGCGATTAGCCTAAATCTAATACTCGGGCATGGGGGGATGATAAGTTTTGGACACGCTGCTTATCTCGGAATCGGAGCTTACAGTGTAGGTATTCCCGCTTACTACGAGATATACAACGGCTTCTTCCAAATCTTTATCGCTGTTACCATTTCGGGATTATTTGCCCTATTAACTGGTGCCGTTTGTCTTCGAACCAAGGGCGTATATTTCATTATGATAACCATGGCTTTTACACAAATGGCTTTTTTTGGTATCGTTAGTATAGAAGAGTATGGAGGTGACGATGGACTCGTAATCGACACCCGCAGCAATTTCGGCAACCTTATTAATTTAGAGAATTCCATAGAATTATATTACTTTATCCTAGGTTCATTAGCTATTTCGATTCTGCTAACGCGCAGAATCATGCGTTCTCACTTCGGACTGGTGATCGAGGGGTCAAGGAGTAACGAAAGACGCATGCAATCGATCGGCTATAATACCTATCAGTACAAGCTAGCATGCTATGTTCTAGCAGGTTGTTTGTGCGGATATGCCGGCGCTTTGCTCGGAAATTTTACCAACTTCATTAGTCCAGAAATGATGGATTGGGCTGCCTCTGGTGAACTCATTTTCATGGTGCTTCTGGGTGGAACAGGAACAATTCTTGGTCCCATTTTCGGGGCTACTGCCTTCGTAGTGTTGGAAGAGTGGCTTTCTGGTTTTACAACCTACTGGCAGTTTATTTTTGGAGCCATACTGATATCGGTTGTTTTATTCGCACGCGGAGGTATTAGTGGAATATTGGTATGGGTGAGAGATGGTAGATGGCGAAGCCACTTCTGATTGTTAATAACCTATCGAAAGCTTTCGGCGGTGTAGTCGCCACCGACAATGTGGATTTTGTCGCAGAACTGGGTGAATTACACGCCATAATTGGACCAAATGGAGCTGGGAAAACCACACTTATAGCTCAACTTTCGGGAGAGATGATAGCTGATTCAGGGCAAATTTTTTTTGAAAATACTGACATCACTCTCCTCCCTAACTATAGAAGATCTCTGCTGGGAATAGCACGGTCTTTCCAAATAACTAGTCTAATGCTCGACATGAACGTGATTGACAACGTTGCACTAGCAATACAATCGCATAAAGGTCACTCATACCGTTTTTGGACGGACGCTCGGAACGATAGGGACCTTACCCTGCCGGCTTTGGATGCCTTAAAGACAGTTCGTCTCGAAGAGCGAGCCTTTGACAAGGTCAATGAATTATCCCACGGAGAGCACAGACAACTCGAAATCGCCGTAGCTCTAGCAACACAACCCAAATTGATATTATTAGATGAACCTATGGCCGGCATGGGTGCTTTAGAGGGAGAAAATATTATCAATATTCTTCGTCAGTTAAAGTCACAAAAAACAATGGTATTGATAGAACATGATATGAATGCAGTGTTCGCCTTAGCCGATCGGATAACTGTAATGGTCTACGGACAGGTTATTGCTACCGGTTCTCCAGAAGAAATAAGGAATAATAAAGATGTGAGAGAGGCTTATTTAGGTACAGAGGAAACGCCAATATGTTAAAGGTCTCTGATATTCAAACTCACTATGGAGCGAGCCAAGCATTATTTGGCCTATCCATAACTGTAGCACAAGGCGAAGTTGTCACCCTGTTGGGCCGAAACGGAATGGGAAAAACTACATCAGTACACTCCATAATGGGCATAACTAAAATATCGTCTGGCGAAATTTTTTTTGAAAAAAAGCGTATCGATAAATACGAAAGCTTTAGGATAAATAGGGTGGGAATTGGTTTGGTGCCCGAGGGCCGCCAGGTCTTTCCTAATTTAACCGTTCGAGAAAATCTTATAGCGACGGCAACAAACAGAGGCGATCATTCAGGAACCTGGTCCGTCCCTAAAATATTGGATATGTTTCCGCAACTTGGGGAGAGATTTAATGTTATGGCGAATCTCTTATCTGGTGGAGAACAACAGATGCTTGCAATTGGCCGTGCTCTAATGACTAACCCCAGATTACTGATGTTAGACGAAGCAACAGAGGGACTCGCGCCATTAATAAGGAAGGAAATATGGGGATGCTTGCGCAAACTTAAAGCCCAGGGCATATCTATATTGGTTGTAGACAAGAATATCGAAGATCTCTCAAAAATTGCCGACCGACACTATATTATAGAAAAAGGGAGCATCGCGTGGACAGGAACATCATCAGAACTAGTAGAACATTATAGCAGTCTATCCCAAAAATTAGGGATTTAACCTGTTAACTGTAAGTTGGTTCACGAGACATAGGATGACTTTTTTACAAAATCCTAATAATTTATGAGAACATAACGTCCAACATCTTTACCCTCCCGCAAGTCTTGTATAGCCAATGGCGCCTCACTTAATTGGCGTTTTATCACAGGTACTGGTTTAACTTTTCCTTCTCGAATTAAGTCAAGCAACTCTACCAATTCCTGCTGTGTACCAACATAAGAGCCCTTTATATTGACAACCTTAAGCGGAAGCATCGACAGCGGCAGTTCCATTCCGCCCCCATATAAGCCAACCACCACCATAGTTCCTCCCTTTGCCAAAACCTGAAAACCAAAAGCGCTAGTTGAGGGCGCTCCCACAAAATCAACCACCGCATGAGGTCCTCCATTCGTCTTGCGCACAAGCTCTTTCGCCGATCCAACCGCACTATTGTCTATTACGTCGTCCGCCCCTGCCGCTATAGCTGCCTCTCTCTTCGCCGCATCTATGTCGGCTACTATTATCCTACTTCCCAACACGGCCTTGGCCATCCCCACACCCGCTAGTCCAACGCCACCAGCTCCAATAAGTAAAGCTGTTTGATCTGATCTTATGTGTTTAATTTTTTTTAGAGCACTATAAGCTGTAATACCGGAGCATGCTGCTGTAGCTGCAACTGCTTCATCTACCCCCTCATAAGGAACCAAATACTTTGCATCAGGAACGAGTAGGTACTCCGCATAGCCTCCGTGCCGCCGCGTGCCCAAGGTTATTGGGTTATTACAAAGTAACTCTTCATCATTTTTACAGACTGCGCAGTTTCCACAACCGATCCAGGGGTAAGCAATACGCTTGTCCCCTATGGAAACGCCAGTGGCGTCCAGTCCAAAAGATATTACCTCCCCTACTGGCTCATGTCCCATGGTAAACGGTAAACTTAGTCCTCTTTCCTCTAAAGTTATTCTGCGTCCTCCGCCCAAATCGAAATAACCATCCCAAATGTGAATATCCGAGTGACATATTCCGCACGACGTAATTTTGATAACAACCTCTGTCCCTTTGGGTTCTGGCATTGGAACTTCTCGTTCTTCAAGACGTTCACCCCATTTTGTAATCTGGTAGGCCTTCACAGATAAATCCCTTCATTATTAGTTCGTTATAAGATAAACCTGATTTCCAAACAAACGCCAGCTGTTTTAATTTTTAAAAACAACCTTAGAGTCATCAGATGATAGAGAAACCTATATACGACACTAACCTTATCGAAAACGGATACACTATTCCATATCCCGACGACCCTTTTGAAATGAATAGTGGCCCGTTCTATGTTAACTCGGGGAGGAAAGGAGAAACTATTGTTGCACTGAAAGTTGGGCGTAAACAGTGTAATAGTGGACTGGTAGCACACGGTGGATTGTTAATGACATTAGCCGACCTTGCGGTTTGTCATGAGGCCGTAGGCGGTGATAATAGTCTAAGGGCTTTAACGGTATCTTTGACGGCTAACTTTCTAAAACCTGCATGTGAAGGAACTCTCCTCCAGGCATTTCCAACTATAAATCATAAAACAAAGCGTACTGCTTTCGTAGACGCTTTTGTCACGGCAGATGACGAGAAAGTCTTTACTTGCACATCTATTATTCGTCTAATCGCTACGTAGCGACCACAAATGTTCACAACACTGGCAGGCAAAAACAATGAAACAAGGGCCTCTTAACGGCACTAAAGTTATCGAATTCGGACAAAACCTTGCTGGCCCATATTGTGGCCAAATTCTGAGTTTTCTTGGTGCAGATGTAACGAAAATAGAGCGCCCAGAAGGAGATGATGCTCGGCGTTGGGGCCCTCCTTTTATCGATATTGAGGACTCGCCTGCCGTGGCGTTTGTAGCCCTAAATCGTGACAAGAATAGCTTTGTAATTGACCTAACTGATGATGAAGACTGTCATAACCTCAATAGAATGATTGGTGAGGCTGATGTTTTCGTTCATAATCTCCGCGGAGACGTACCCGGGCAATTTGGATTCAGTGCAGAGATACTTACAGAGCAATATCCACACCTTATTTATGCAAGTCTTGGCGCCTTTGGCCACAAAGGTCCGTGGAAAGATCGACCCGGATACGAACCTATTATACAAGCTGTAGCCGGTTTGATGTCTATAAATGGGGACCCATCAGCACCACCGGCCCGCGTTGGTGTATCTATAGTGGACCTCTCAACAGGCATGTGGACCGCTATCGGCATCCTAGCAGCACTAGTAAACCGAGCTCAAAATGATAAGGGATGCGTCGTAGATACATCTCTATTTGAAACAGGGTTGATGTGGATATCTACACATGCCGCTATGTTCTCTTCAGCTGGTGTTATCCCGCAACGACTATCGTCTGGCCACCCCTCGCTCGCACCATACCAAGCCTTTCAATGCGCCGATGGCCCCCTTATGGTATGTCCCGGGAACGAGCGTCTCTGGAAAAAATTTGCTGTTGAACTAGATCAAGCACATTGGATAGATGATAAACGATTTTTGACGAACGAACTTCGTGTTCAACGGCGAGATAAAATTAATCAAATGGTAGATGAAGTCATGATAAAAAAACCCCGTGCTCATTGGATAAAAAAACTAGAAGCGGCCGGTGTACCTAACGCACCACTGAATACTGTCCCAGAGGTACTAGAACTATCTCAGACAAAGGCTTTAGAGATGCTCTATCAGCCCTATGAGGGTAGTAATGCAAAGTTTCATGGATTACCTTTGAGTTTTAACGGTATTCGCGCCGGAAACTCTTCAAAAGCACCGAGGCTAAACGAACATGAATGAGTCCAAAACCCGCGATTTAATCTCTTCTTTAGCAAAATCTATGTTTGATAGAGGTTTAACGTTTGGCAGTTCGGGTAACATAAGTGTCCGTGTTAACGACGGCTGGCTAATGACCCCAACTGGGGCCTCTATGGGAACTATAGATCCCCGCAAAATTTCTAAACTTAATGAGGACGGCCTTCTAGTTTCTGGGGATCCCCCAACCAAAGAAAGTTTTTTACATCTGGCCATGTATGAACAAAGACCAGAAACAAAGGCTGTAGTTCATCTCCATTCAACTCATTCCGTCGCGGTCAGCTGTCTAGCTAATATTGATCCAATGAATGTTTTGCCACCTATAACAGCTTACTATGTAATGAAAATAGGAACGCTACCATTAATTCCCTACTTTCCTCCAGGAGATATAAATCTTGCAAAGGCTGTTCGCGAAATGGCATCAAACCATCATGCCGTTCTACTAGCCAATCATGGGCCCGTTGTGGCGGGTAAGAGTTTAAAGGATGCTGTATACGCTACCGAAGAACTCGAAGAAACGGCACGACTATTCCTAATACTCAAAGACCAAAAAACTCGATATCTTAATGCAGCTCAAGTGGACTATCTTCAAGAACAACCGATAAATTAAACTTTTCTGGTCTTTGCATATTGCAGCACGAGGTTTATATGCTTATTTAAATCTAATCGTTCTTAAAGCTATGGGTCCTTGTACATGAACCATTATCCCAGGTTGTCAAAAACCATCAAAATTTTTCTTTTAGGGAATTAAAAATGAGCGCCGGCGAACGATTACCTGGAACCCCTGTGCCTATGCATATATGGCTAGGTCACGAGGGTGTACGAATAGCGGGAGACGCCTGGGGAAACCCCGATAATCAGTTAGTTATTCTGCAGCATGGTGGAGGGCAAACTAGGCATGCCTGGAAGGGAGCTGGCGAGACCTTGGGCGCCGCTGGATATCACGCCGTAGCATTTGATGCGCGTGGTCATGGCGATTCCGACTGGGCTGGGGAAGGGAATTATGGAGCCGATAAAATGGTGGAAGATTTACGTTGCGTTTCAACAGTGCTCGGTTCTAATAATCCCGTGTTAGTTGGGGCCTCCATGGGGGGAGGCACAAGTCTAATTGCTGTCGGTGAAAAACATTTTCGGGCCCGCGCTTTAGTGATGGTCGATATGGCTCCCAAAATAGAACCTGCTGGTCAAGCAAAAATACAGGCTTTTATGAACCAGAAACCGGATGGTTTTGATAGTCTAGAAGAAGTTGCTGAAGCTATCTCAAACTACCAGCCCCATCGCACGCGCCCGAGAAACTTGGATGGCCTAGCAAAGAATGTCCGCCTTGCTCCAAACGGGAAATATGTTTGGCATTGGGATCCCGCTCGTCGCTTCAACCGGCCAGGCGCACCAGACTACAGACAGCGTCTTCACGCGGCGGCAAACAACCTAGACCTCCCTGTACTACTTGTTAGAGGCGGCTTGTCCGATGTACTTAGCGAAGAGGGGGCTCAGAGCTTTTTAGAACAATATCCAAACGCCGAATACGTAAACGTATCTAACGCAGCACACATGGTCGCAGGTGATAGAAATGATATCTTCGCGGACTCCGTTATTGAATTTTTACTGCGGGTGGCCCCGGCAAATAGAAAAAGATGATAGCATTTATTTAACTAGCAATGCCCGAAGATATTAAACAAGTGTTTCATCGACACAAAAAAAGTTAATCAATCTTGTTCACCTGCACTCACAGGCGGATTTATAATGTGAATAAAGTTAAGTGTATTCTTTACAAAAAAATAACACCGATCCGCATAAGTTAAGCGGCTTTGGGCAACTCTAGTCTGTTGATTATCTTTTTTGCACGACCTAATCGCTTATTGGATCACTACTTTCAATTACTGACTTTTTGGGTATATAACTTCTGCTGCTGCGACGCTAATTTATTTTAATAACACACACCACAATTGACGTTACCCCGAATAGTGGATCATATTAGTTCAACTGGAAAAGTATTAGAAAAAAATAAAAGAAGACGGAGTTGTGGATGATACAGAGGCGAGAAATGGAAAAACATATACCCCCCTCAATCCCTGCCATAAAAATTGTACCATTATCTGAACTTATGGGAGCTGAAGTTATTGGACTAGACTTGAAAATTCCCCTAACCGAGGACCTAAAACGTAAAATTTTTTCGGCGTTCCTAGATTATCAATTGCTTGTTTTTCGAAATCAAACCCTCACCAAATCAGAACAAGTTGTTTTTTCTAGACAATTTGGGGTACTTGAAAAACATACTCTAACCAATAAAGGCTCAGCTGACTCTCCATTCGTCCACATAGTAACCAATCTTAACGAAAGTGGGGAGCCTACTGGTAAAGTCAAATCCACTTTATGGCATTCCGACAAATCTTTCCGAGAAGCTCCATCGATGGCTACCCTGTTGCATGCAAAAATACTTCCGCCGAACGGAGGGGACACCTGTTTCGCCAACATGTACGCAGCCTACGAGGCGTTGCCCAGGGATACCAAGAGCGAACTTGAGCCTTTGAATATAGTTCACAGCTGGGAATTATCGCGCGATAATATTGGTCGTAAACTAAGTCAAAAAGAAATTGATGACGCGCCTCCTATGATACATCCACTTATCCGAGAACACCCGGATACGGGCAGAAAATGTTTATTTTTAGGCATGCATGCTTCGCACATAGAAGGGCAAGATATATCCGAAAGTAGGTCTGAAATAGAAGCACTGGAAAGGCACTCTACACAAGAACAATTTACATTTCGACACCAGTGGAAAGAGGGTGACATGCTAATGTGGGATAACCGGTGTTTGCTTCACAGGGCGGATACTAATTTCGAGGCAGCCAAATATCCCCGGGTTATGCACAGAACCTGTTTAAGAGGAACCCCCACAACTTCAAACTAAACTCAATTAACTGCAAATTTCTCACCCTAGTTAACTCTATCATCGTTTTATATTTTAAGCCTATCCTAATAATGGTATTAAGCGAATGTTACCTGATATAGAATCGGTATTATCTCCCATATCTATAGATGACCTTATATTAATTAGTGCCGGGATGATGCTGGCGGGATTCGTAAGAGGTTTTGTTGGATTTGGAGCTTCTTTGATCATAGTAATGGTTGTGAGTGTAGCTCTAGGTCCGCTCCTGGCAGTACCTATAGCCGCTCTAAGCGGCCTTCCACCGATGATCCAACTTCTACCCACCGCCGTTAAATATTCGGAAAAGACCTTTGTCCTCCCATTTGGGATAGCTGCATTAATAGCGGCACCATTCGGGACTTGGCTACTAGTAACGCTAGAACCAACTATAGTGAAAATTTTCATCTCCGGATTTGTATTAGCAATGGTTTACGTGCTTTATAAAGACTGGCGTCTTCCAAATCTCTCCGACTTGCCGACTTTAATAGCCGTCGGCGCAACAGCAGGAGTTATACAGGGTGCCGCCGGGGTTGGAGGGCCACCCGCTGTGGTCATAGCCCTCTCCCGATCCAGTACAACCGAGCGTCAACGTGCTAATGTTATAGGTGCTGTAACAACGCTTAACATTTCTAGCCTGATGCCACTCTGGTATCACGGTCTTTTTACTGAAGAGGTACTAATAATAACTTTAATTTTACTTCCATTTCATGTTGGGTCGACTTGGCTTGGGGCCAAGTTTTTTTTACGATTTGGACATGCCTTTTTCCGAAACGGGGCTTTGATTATCCTTGCCACTCTAAGTATCAGCACTCTCGTAATAGCATTTTTGAGCTATTAGTCCGAACTTCAATATCTACAGACTTTTTCTTTTGGTAAAGATAACCCAAAAACCAATACCCTCTTAGTTCACACCACCGCTACTGGCTAGAAGTCTGTCAATATATCTACCTTGATAGACAGTACTGCCAAGAGATTGTCCAAAGCGCACGGCCTCATCAGAATCGCACCTTGCGACAATAAGCCTAGCTCTGCCACAACGATCCACGTGCTCTTTTAGTTCAGCTAAGCGCGTGCCCGAATTATCGTCTGCCATTTCCGGGCTCCATATCAACTTCAATAAATCAAAACCCAAATGCTCCCGATCAATAAACTGCAGGATTTGGTGATTTAACCCATCTAACGCTATTCTATAACCGCGTTCGCGCATGAAATCACGGGCAAACATGTAAGACCCCATATCGCTAAAAATATCTATTGGCTGCAATTCGATCACGACTGTGCCACGTGCAGCAGCCTTCAAACTATTATCAAAATGCAGAAACTCAGGTGAAAGTATTGTCCTGACGTTCAAGTTTATGCTGATGGAGCTATCAATAGTAGAATCATCGTTGTGTATCAAAACCTGGAGCATCCTTAGATCCAGCGTTTGTGTAAGATGTCGAAACAACCACAGATTCGAAAGTAAATCAAAATCCGGAACTACCGATTTCCGCAATTCATCGATAGAAATATACAACTCTTGAAAAATCGCCTGGGGATTTGGATTTGCCGGAGTTATCGCACAAACGGACTGCCGACGCATCAAATTAGAGAGATCGGCACGTGCCAAAAACTCTTCCAGTTTTCCAAGCTGCTCTGGATCTAACTCTTTTAAACCCTCTTTCGTCTCGGTTTCCTTCTTTGTTTTTCCAAAAGCGAGTCTATTTTTCCGCTCTCTTTCACGGTGCATCTGTTTGATCAGATCCAACATTTCCTCATGTTGTGTTTCGACATTGTAATAAGTGCAGAAACGAGCCATATCTTCTTCTTCATCACCATGCGTCAACGGATCTTCATTAAATAAGTGGCGAACCTTCAAAATTGCGGCATCAATATCCTCTATTGAAGCGTCTTTACAAACGAAGAAAAGATCGGACGAACTTAATATAAAAACCTGTCCATCATAGGTTTGTGTCATACCTTCAAATGTTGTAGCAGCTATACGCACATGATGGTCTTGCCTATTTTGAGGTCTCAACCGTGACAAGTGAATATGAACCGCCATACGGCCGTCAACGCTGCGTCCCAATCGCTGTAGATAGTCAAGCAATAGGTATTCTTGACTTGGTCCTTTTTTCTGATTTTGATTTGGGCTAATAGCCATTCCTACACCTTATCCTGGATAGAGTTACTGCCGGAAGTAAATCATGCATGAAACATGCCACACTGTTCAAATAAATCATAGTGAAAGCAACCCCAAATAAATTACGTTTACCTTCATACATCTAAAGCCAGGTGGACATTATGGACTATTTCCCCTTAAACACTGGCCGACGTTTATTCATAAAGGCGTCTTGTCCTTCCTGGTAGTCCATGCTGTTAAAACAGTTACGGGTTAATTCGTCTACTAAGGCAATATTAAAACTAGAGTCATCTTTCATCAGTTCGTTTATCGTTAGCTTTGAAGCTCTCATAGACAATGGAGCATTTTCCGAAATTCGAGTTGTAAAATCAGTAACCGCGGACTCTAAGTCTTCTACGGAGACGCAAGCATTAATAAGTCCCATCCTCTCGGCATCAATAGCCGAATAGCGTTTCGCTGTTATGAGTATTTCTTTAGCTTTCGAGGGCCCCACCAATGCAACGAGATTTCCCAGATTTATACGATCATATGCTATCGACAATCGGGCAGCCGGTACGCCAAATTGTGAATCTTCAGACGCTATTCTCATATCTGCGGCTAGAGCTATGCCTAATCCTCCACCCATGCAAAAGCCCCTTATTTGCGCTATAAATGGTTTCTCGAAATTCAACATTTTTTTTCGACCCGCCATCGAAATCTTTGCGTATTCATCAGCTGCTTTAGCATTTCCCCTTCGCTCTTTGAACTGCGATATATCTGCACCAGAGGCAAAGGCCTTGTCTCCAGCACCCGACATCACCGCACAACGTATATTCGAATCACTGGAGAATTCATCAAAGGCCTCTGAAATCCCCTGCCACATTTCCAACGAAATGGCGTTTCGGCGTTCCGGATTATTCAATACGATGCGACCTACGGCACCGTCTTTTTCTGCTAAAATTTTGTCAGTAGAAAGTTTCACTGAATTCCTCCAAAAATAACTTATTCTCAAATGCCTGTTCAAATATTAGCTGCTATCAAAAACTATAGAGTTACGCCTTTAAACGACACCGCGGTCCTTTAATCTCTGAACTTCATCGGCTTCTATGCCAATTTCGCCCAATATATCTGTTGTATGTTCTCCCAAGTCGGGTGTGGAACTGTACTTCTGCTGCGGGGTACGTTGTAACTTAACCGCTTGACCGACAACCTTCAGCGCTCCAAGTCGAGGATGTTGCAACTTTGGGTCCATGTTGAGTGTTTGCACCTGCGGATCTTTAAAAACCTGATCCATATTAAATATAGGCCCACAGGGAACACCAGCTGCGGCGAATGCCTCAACCCAATAATTGGTGGTTTGCTTTTTTGTATATGATGCTATTTCTTCATTTATCTGGTCTCGCAACCTTGTTCGAGATTCATTGGAATTATATTTTTTATTTTCATAAATTTCGGGAGCCCCCATAGTATCGCACATTCTTTTGAAAAGATGTTCCGCCGACGCCTGAATGTTTATTAGCCCGTCTGAAGTTGGAAAAACTCCTGTGGGAGTGTTAGTAGGGTGGTTGTTCCCCTCCTGCTTGGGAACTTCGCCTGCTATAGTGTAGCGAGCTGCTTGCAAATCCATCATCATAATCTGCGCCTCCAACAGAGAGGTATTAACCCATTGACCTTGTCCGGATATTTCACGCTCCAACAGTGCAACCAGTATACCATACGCTAGATTAATTCCCGCTGTCAGGTCAGCTATGGGTATGCCTACTCGAACCGGCCCATTTTCGGGCATACCTGTTACCGACATTAATCCCCCTAGCCCTTGAGCTATCTGATCCAACCCAGCTCTCTTAGAATATGGACCCGTTTGTCCAAATCCCGAAATGCTGCCGTAAACAACCCTTTCATTTATCGCCCTAACCGTTTCAAAATCGATCCCCAGCCGGTGCTTAACATCTGGCCTGTAATTTTCCACGATAACGTCAGCATCTTTAGCCAACTCCAGAAAAATCTTTCGCCCATCATCGTCTTTCAAATTTAGTGTCATTGAGCGTTTATTGCGATGAAGATTCTGAAAATCAAAGCCATCGCGTGGCCCTCCTAGCGGCACTTCAGATAACGCAGGCGGCTGCTCTATCTTTATCGTTTGCATACCCCAATCTGCCAACATTCTTACAGCTGTGGGTCCGGCTCTAGCTCTTGTCAAATCAAGAACGCGAAATCTTGATAAGGGACCAAGTTGAGATGGCATCAAACTTCTCCTTATAAACAATAGTTATCCTAGCAATTAATTTATCACCAAAAATCGTATTAAAATTACAAAATAATGGTACTCTATATATTCTTTAAACCCACGATGGCATGCGGATATATCGCTTGTAAGGTCTCCGCAAATAAAACTCCCAAAATCCCTTTATACCCATAAAAGATGCAGCATAAGCTGAATTAAGTTCTAATTCGGGCCGGGATATACGTCGAAAAGAGAGCCTCCCAACAGATTAAGTTTATAATAATTTAGGCATTTTAATAACTAATGTTGCGAAATCCCCTTGCGTTTGCAATGCTAAATACGCCGATTTTGGTATTTAGTCGCTGTAAAAAGATCTAATCGAGCAGCTAAAGGGGAAATTTATCGCAACTATAGACATGACTGGACAAAATATGCCTACAGGAAAAGTAAAGTGGTTTAATAACGCAAAAGGGTTTGGTTTCATCCAACCTGATGAGGGAGGAAATGACGTTTTTGTTCACATCACAGCTCTCCACGCCTCCGGCGTCGAAACTCTAAAAGAAGATGATTCAGTATCGTATGATCTGGTCGACGGACGAGACGGACGTTCCGCTGCAGAAAATATAAAGTTAAATTAGACTTGCTATAGTAGGAATAGCAGTCCCCACTCCGGACGAAGAAAATTCCGTAGGCCAACCGCTGTAGTCTGGCTCTAACGAGCTGTCTTGCCGGTAACGGGGCCCTGTATGCCGGCCGAACCAAATGTCGCCATTCCCAAGTGGCAGTCTAAAGCTGCCCTAAGTATTCCAAGCGCGAGTGTCGCACCAGAGCCTTCACCCAGCCGCATCTCCAAATTCAATAAAGGTTTTTTTCCTAATTTCTCAAGTAATCTTTGGTGACCCGGCTCAACAGAACAATGAGAAACTAGACAATGATCTATTGCCTTCGGCTGTATTGCAAAGATGACCGCGGCTGCGGTCGTACAGGCAAAACCATCCAAAATTACGGGAACCCGAGCAAGTCTAGCCGCCAGTATGGCACCTATTATAGCAGCTAGCTCCAATCCACCAAGAGCTGCAAAGATGCTTAATGGATCGTCAGCTTTCTCTGTGTGAAGAGCACAACCCTTTTCAACAACGGCTATCTTTTTGCGCAGTGTATTCTTCGATATTCCCGTCCCTAAACCAACCCATTCTTCGGCGCGCCCCCCAAAAAGAGCAAACGAGACCGCCGATGCAGAAGTCGTGTTTCCTATCCCCATTTCACCCAAGCACAAAACGTCCAAGCCGGGCTCTACCGACATCATCCCGTATGCCATCGCCCTTACGCATTCTTCATCAGACATAGCAACCGTCTGCGTAAAATCCCCCGTCGGTTCTTCAAGTCCAAGCTCGTAGACCCGCAAGTCTGCATCGAATGTCCGACATAGTTGGTTAACCGCAGCCCCGCCCGCTATAAAATTTTGAACCATCTGACCAGTCACAGAACCCGGAAATGCGGAGACATTATGCCTTACTATGCCATGGTTGCCAGCGAACACAGCTGTTCGAGGGTGCACTAATCGTGGTGGGTAAGTTCCTTGCCATGCTGCCAACCACTCAACCATTTCTTCCAGTCTTCCTAAAGCTCCCGCCGGCTTGGTTAACTCTGCTTCATGATCTTTAGCAGCTCTACTACATTCCAAATTTGGTCCTGGAAGTTCCCCAATCAAAGATCGCACCTCATCTAATGATGCTATCGATTGCCTACTTTGTTGAGCTTCCATAAACGTATCGCCTTTTTCTATTAGTTAGGGTAGTAAGTTGGCAATATTTAATTCAATCTATACGCTCGAACTTCACAAGGGAAAAGCATAGTTTGCCTCCAATGACTAAATTTTTTGACAAAATTAGGATCAATTTATGGAAGAACGACTTATTGATGGCACTGGGCTTTCTCACTCGTATTCCAGTACCTTACCATGAAAACCATGACCGACTATTGATGAGTGCCGGATGGTGCTTTCCCATCATCGGCTCAATGATAGGATATGCGGGTGGGCTGCTATTGTGGCTTTTGTTGGTATTAAACGTACCAACACTAGTAGCCAGTTTTTTGACAATAGGGGCTCTGGCCTTCCTAACAGGTGGGCTGCATGAGGACGGATTAGCAGATACCTTTGACGGATTTGGCGCTGGAACAAATAAAAAGACCATAGTTACCATAATGCGCGATCCCCAGATAGGGACCTTTGGGACATTAGCACTTATCATTTTTTGCGGAATAAAAGCTATTTCAATAGCTACCCTAGCAGACAATTCGAAGATTTTCCTTTCAATCGCCGCCCTGGTCTCAGCGCACGCTTTATCTCGCTTTTTATTTTTACCCGTGTGTTATTTTTTTGACTCCGCATCTCACACCGGCGTTGCAAAATTCGCCGGGCGGCCAGAACAGGGGACACTTTATGTTGCTTTTTTTGTAACTAGCGTCATTCTAATTACATTATTACCCTTTTCGGAGGCAATATTTGTCACCTGTTTCGTCGCAACCACTACATATTTTTTTGCTTTAATGGTTCGGCGCCGTATTGGAGGGTATACCGGAGATACTTTAGGGGCCGGCCAACAGATCTCCGAAACTATAACATTGGTTTACCTAGCTAGCATCAGCAACTGAATGATTGTGAAGACTAAATTATGTTTGAAACTCGGTGGTATCTAATTAGGCACGCACCTGTCGATAATCCGGATGGAAAAATATACGGGGCCGCAGACCTCTCTGCAAACACTTGTGATTCGGCCGCCTTTGAATCTTTAGCAAATAAATTACCCAAGGGCGCCGTTTCGGTAATTAGTCACTTAATACGATCGCGTCAAACACTTGACGCTTTAGTTCGGGGGGGGCTAGTGGTTCAAAAGCCCTTGGTCGACCCACGCTTAGGGGAGCAAGATTTTGGCGACTGGACAGGAAAAACTTATGATGAGGCAAGATCCATCTACGGTGAAGCGTACGATAGGTTTTGGCTAGCACCGGTAACCGAAAAACCCCCTAACGGCGAAAGTTTTTTAGATGTCATAAATCGAGTTGCGGACTGTATAACAGAACTTAGCGAAAGGTTTAAAGGGCGTGAGATTGTGTGTATCGCACATGGTGGGTCAATACGAGCAGCGATCGCAATTGCACTCCGGCTCAAACCAGAACAGGCAATTCGCTTTTCAACGGATAATCTCTCCACTACACTCTTGAACTATTTACACCCTGAACCGGGATTTAGAGGTGGTTGGAAGGTAACGGGAACCAACATACCAATTGCCTAGGCAGGTTATTTATCTATTGAATTTGTTTAACTTTGAGTAAGCATTAATTTGTCCAAACATTACTTCACGCTGCTAATAATTGTATTTTCAATCTTGCTATTGGCTACAATAGGAATGGCAGTATGGACTCATTGGAAATCTAGCGATGACCCACTAACAGGTAGCAATCTGGTTGGTGGTCCATTCACACTAATCGATCATAATGGCCTCGAAGTAACTGAACGCTCCTATCCCGGAAAATTAAAAATTATATACTTCGGCTATACATATTGTCCTGACATATGTCCAACCGGATTGAGTGTAATCACACAAGCGCTACAGATGCTCGGCCAAAAAGCTGAACAAATAAAACCGATTTTTGTAACCGTTGATCCCGCCCGAGACGACGTCACAGCGCTCGCCAGCTACTACGATCACTTTCATCCAAGCTTCAGCTACCTTACTGGATCTCTCAAACAAGTATCGGCCATGGCAAAACTATATAAAGTGTATTTTAGAAAGGCATCAGAAACTAAAGATTATCTGGTTGATCACTCTGCCATAACCTATGTAATGTCGCCTTCAGATCGCTATTTGACGCATTTCGGGCCCCACGTAACCGCGGAACAAATGACGGCGTTTTTTAAAACCATATTAAAATAGATTAAGATGTATAATTATAATAAACACCTGGCTGTGTTGTTCTATAAAATAAGGCGGTATCTATGGGTACTAATTCGACAATTTTCGGCAGAATTATGAGGCTACCTGGGTTTGATGGAATTATCCCGGATAGTGGACCCATCCACATTCTTTCCGATACGGGCGACGAGTACCTTCTTATTGCAGCCTCTTCGGATACGCCCGGGCCGGTTGAAATATTGGCCACATTATGTGAAAACATTTTTGCCCCCTATATCGGCCAGGACGTCACCGTAACAGGAGATATATTAGGGTCGATAATGTGGAATGCTAAAATTGCTTGAAACTAATCTAGCCTAAACCAAACTCTTTCACCATATCCTTTAAGCGGTATATCAACTCGAGTGCTTCACGAGGGCTCAAGTCATCTGGTTGAATCTGAGCCAAAAGCTTATCAACTTCACTTTCAGCTAGTTCTTTTCCTTGGTTAGAATCCTTCAACGTGTCTTTGAATAGCGGCAGGTCATCAGCGAGGCTCCTTAAAGAATTTGCCTTTTCTCCTTTCTCGAGAACTTCCAGAATAATTTTCGCTCTATCTACTACTTCTGTTGGTAATCCAGCTATTTTCGCGACGTGGATACCGTACGAGCGGTCGGCGGTGCCTTTAACTAGCTCATGCATAAATACGATTTCTTCCTGCCATTCTTTTATCTTCATCGTATAACAAACTAAGGAGTCCAGTTTAGACTGCAAACTGGTAAGTTCGTGATAGTGAGTAGCAAATAAAGTCCGACATCCATTAATCTCATGCAAATGCTCTATTGCCGCCCACGCTATTGAAAGGCCGTCGAAAGTGGCGGTGCCCCTACCAATTTCATCTAGAATTACTAGCGATCGAGCTGTTGCCTGATTCAATATTGCGGCAGTTTCAACCATTTCCACCATGAATGTCGATCTTCCCCTTGCCAAATCATCCGCAGCTCCAACTCTGCTAAAAAGTCTATCTATCACTCCTATTCGGGCACTGGTTGCCGGCACAAACGACCCCATTTGAGCCATCAATGTTATAAGTGCATTTTGCCTTAAAAACGTACTCTTTCCAGCCATGTTTGGACCAGTTAGCAACCACAGCCTATTTGCAACTTTCATCTCACAATTATTTGATACAAATCGTTCTCCATCTGTTGAGAGTGCTTCAACAACTGGGTGTCTGCCATCTATTATTTCAAACTCCAGTCCTCCCGTAACTGTGGGTCTTACATATCGGCGCTCTATCGCCAGCTCTGCTAGACCCGAAAATAAGTCTATTTCCGAAATCGCAGTGCCGGCATTGAAAATAGCTTCGTATGAGTTTATTACTTCGTTACTTAAATGCGCGAAACATTCCTGTTCTAAGGCTAAGGATTTCGCGGCAGCTTGTCCCAAATCCCGCTCTAACTCTGTCAGTTCAAGAGTTGTAAACCTCGTTGCATTCGCCAAGGTTTGCCTATGAATGAATGTCGGGTACTCCGTCATTTTATTGGCATGCATAGAAGTCATCTCAACAAAATACCCAAGCACATTATTATGTTTTATTTTAATAGAGTTTATGCCGGTTTCTTCCGCATATCTCTGTTGTAAAGAAACTATTAGATTTCTACTCTCATCTCTTAAACTCCGCAATCTATCGAGCTCCATATCATAACCCGACTTGATAAATCCCCCTTCTCGAGCAAACATTGGCGGTTCGTCGATTAAAGCCCGCGTCAGGAGCATCACAAGTTCGTCGTGGCAGCCCAGAAAAGTTACATTTTTTTCCAACTCAGTTGGTAGTCCCGTTAGCTTTCCGTCCAACTTATTCAATTGCGCTCTGATAGATGCGGTCGCCAAGAGGGCATTTCTAATAGCAATCAAATCTCGTGGGCCAGCCCTATCGACACTCAGCCTCGATAATGATCTTTCAATATCCGGTACCGACTTCAGCGTATTGCGTATACATAACCTCTGTCTTTCCGACTCAAAAAAATAGTCCACGCTTTCTAGACGTTCTTTGATAATATTTGGGTCTGTCGGCGGCGCATTTAACCTGGTAGCTAGGAGTCTGGAGCCCCCGCCGGTGACCGTTCTATCCATAATGTCCAGCAACGAACCTTTCCGCTCTCCGGCCACCGTGCGCACCAACTCAAGGTTAATCCGCGTCGCATTGTCCACTTCAAGAGTTTCCGAATTTTTCCATTGTTTCGGAGGCAACAGGCGAGGTATTTTGCCCAGTTGTGTAAGCTCTAAATAATCAACCAGAGCCCCAGCGGCAGCTAATTCGGCTCGTGAAAATGAACCGTAGGAATCCAAAGAGTTTACTCCGTATAACTCTGCTAATCTTTTTTCGCTATTTGCGCTATCAAACCGGCTAGATGGAATAGAAGTTAACCTATCCCGGCAATCCGTTAGTTGTGACGCGAAGTCGCCGCAACCATTTCTTGTTTCTAATACTCTGTCTGGAACCAAAATTTCTGTGGGGGCTACACGAGCCAGAGCGCCACCTAATTGGTTTAAACTCAGTGCCTCGGTTTGAAATGACCCTGTGGAAACGTCAACCCAAGCCATTCCGACTGATTCTTGAATTTCGACGACACTAGCTAAAAAATTATTCCTTCTAGCCTCTAGCAACGTCTCTTCTGTAACTGTGCCAGGAGTAATTACTCGAACAACGGCACGCTTTACTACTGATTTACCACCTCTTTTTCGAGCATCCGCTGGGTCCTCTATCTGTTCGCAAATGGCCACCTTAAAGCCTTTACGTATCAATCTTCCCAGATACGTGTCGGCCGCGTGAAAAGGAACTCCACACATTGGTATATCCTGATTTTTATGCTTACCTCGCTTGGTTAACGTAATATCGAGGGCGTGTGCTGCCTCAATAGCATCCTCAAAAAATAACTCGTAAAAATCTCCCATCCTATAAAAGAGCAAAGAGCCAATGTGCTCGCGTTTAATTTCAAGATATTGAGCCAACATGGGAGTGACGCCCAGCGGAGCTATCTTTTTACTCTTTTTTTCATTCATCGGATCGGCTGTAACTGCATAATTATCTTTTGGTTCAATCACATTATCTCACTATCTAACTATACAAGCTGTTTATTGAAGCCATACTAGCATAATCCTATCTAATTTTTTACACGATTGCCCAAATACTTATTAAAACTAATTAACATATCTAATTGCGCGAGTTTATAAATATCCGTAGGCTAGCTTCCCCTATCTTTAAGTACCAGCTAACATGGCACCATAGTTTGATGGGGTTCGAAACTATTACAACCTGGGGGAACTCAACATGGATGGCGCAACAAAAATTAGCGATCAGGACGCGCTCGACTTTCACGCTCTGGGAAAGCCCGGCAAGATAGAGATAGCGCCTACCAAAACCCTCGCCACTCAGCGAGATTTGTCACTCGCCTACTCTCCTGGTGTTGCCGTCCCCTGCCTCGAAATAGCAAAAACACCTGCCGCAGCATATGACTATACATCTAAAGGTAACCTAGTTGCAGTCATTTCAAATGGCACGGCTGTGCTAGGACTGGGTAATATCGGGGCAATGGCGGCCAAACCTGTTATGGAGGGAAAAGCCGTGCTTTTCAAGAAATTCGCCGATATCGACGGGATAGATTTAGAGGTAGATACCGAAGATGTGGATGAATTTGTTAACTGCGTCAGGTTTTTAGGGAAAAGTTTTGGAGGCATAAACCTTGAAGATATTAAAGCTCCTGAGTGTTTCATAATAGAGCAACGGTTGAAAGAATGCCTCGATATTCCAGTTTTTCATGATGATCAGCATGGTACAGCTATTATTTCTCTGGCTGGACTTATAAATGCCCTACATCTAACAGGTCGCGATATAAAAAAAACCCGGGTGGTCGTAAACGGTGCTGGGGCCGCCTCCATCGCTGGAGTAGAGCTCTTCAAAGCCCTAGGTTTGCCCAACGACAATGTGATCATCTGCGATTCCAACGGCGTCGTTTTCAAGGGCCGAGGAAAAGGCATGAATCAATGGAAATCTGCTCATGCCACAAATACAAAATTGCGCACTCTTGAAGAAGCCGCTAAGGGAGCCGATGTCTTAATGGGCCTTTCAATAAAAGGGGCCTTTTCTAGCGATTTAGTATTATCCATGGCGGATAATCCCATTATTTTTGCCATGGCTAATCCTGATCCAGAAATCACACCTGAAGAAGTCGCCGAGATACGTTCTGATGCAATAATGGCCACTGGGAGATCCGATTATCCAAATCAAGTCAATAACGTGCTTGGGTTTCCATATATTTTTAGAGGTGCGCTCGATGTAAGAGCGTCGGAAATCAATGATACGATGAAGATTGCTGCCGCCAATGCGATTGCTGCGCTCGCTCGAGAAGACGTTCCCGACGAGGTTAGCGCAGCTTATGGTCGAACCCTTCAATTTGGCCGCGATTATATAATTCCGGCACCATTTGATCCTAGGTTAATTGTCAAAATATCTTCAGCAGTTGCAAAAGCCGCGATGCAAAGTGGTGTAGCACAGAAACCAATAGTCGATTTTGAAGCATATGAGCACAAATTGGGGGCACGGTTAAATCCTACCGCCAACAGTCTCAGTGGGATTTACTCGCGTGTCCAGCAATCCCCAAAACGCGTCGTATTCGCAGAAGGCGAGGAAGAACGAGTTATTAGAGCGGCTGTCGCTTTTCAATCTCAAGGGTATGGTCAGGCTGTTCTAATTGGGCGCGTGGATACAGTAAAAGAAAGTATGAAACGGCTTGGTTTAACTGGATTAGACACCCTAGAAATTCACAATGCTCGACTTTCTGAACATAATGATAAGTACACAGAGAGTCTGTACAAAACTCTCCAGCGAAAGGGGCATCTTTACCGCGATGTTCAGAGAATGGTTAACCAAGATCGTAACGTCTTCGGAGCCTCTATGGTTTCTCATGGTCATGCAGATGCTATGGTTACAGGGGTTACACGGAGCTTCGGCGTAAATCATGAGTACATTACGAGGGTTCTAAATACTAAATCTGGCCAGCGCCTGATGACATGCAGTCTAGTCGTGACCAGAACCACAGCACTTTTTATAGCCGATACAAACATCAATGAGGTTCCTGGGCCGGATACCATAGCTGATATAGCCATCCAAACTGCTGAAAAAGCAAAAGCCTTTGGTTACGAGCCCAAAGTAGCTCTTTTATCTTTTTCCAACTTTGGATATCCGCAAAGAGAACATATGGAACGCGTCCAGGAAGCCGTAAGAATTCTAGATAGTCGTAAGGTTGACTTTGAATATGATGGCGAAATGAATGTCGATGTTGCCTTGGACATGTCCTTACGCAAGAATTATCCCTTTTGCCGTCTATCTGGCCCTGCCAATGTCCTTATAATGCCTGGTCTTCACGCCGCCAATATAAGTTACAAATTGCTACAAGCTGTGGGAGGGGGCACGATAATCGGCCCCATGCTTCTTGGCCTTGAGAAACCTGTTCAAATTGTGCAAATGAATGCTACGGTCAATGATCTGGTGCAAGCGGCAGCGATAGCCGCCTATGATTCCCTACTTTCAGACTAACTATAACTATATTTATAGAGCTTGGTTATTATTCTAGGATTGAGTGCAAAGGTTTTTAAAGTACTAAGGCCATATTTATGAATATTTTATTCGGTATAACCAAAAGCCCCTTTGGTTGGATTATCGCTGCTGAAACCCCCCAGGGAATCTGTTTTGTGGGCCTCGGAAAGGTTAAGAGGTTTCTTGTCAACGAACTTTTAAACAATTTCCCATCAGCTTTACTAACGCAGAATGATAAAAAACTAGAGTCAACCATTCTGCCCCTCACAGAAGGGTTTTCAGAGCGCTCGTTAAAACAAAGAATCCCCCTAGATTTGAAAGGAACACCCTTCCAAAAAACCGTTTGGAGAAGTCTAATCGACATACCACCCAAAACGACGCTAACTTATTCCGAGTTGGCCGCTAAGATTGGAACTCCACGGGCATACAGAGCTGTCGGAAGTGCCTGCGGGAAAAACCCTATTTCGCTCATAATACCATGCCATCGTGTTCTAGGATCAAGCGGCCAGCTTTCCGGCTATCGATGGGGGCTAAACACAAAACGCTCTATATTAGATTGGGAAAAAACCAGCAGTAAACTGCCACTAAACAGTAGCTGGGTAAGCTATAATGACTTTTCCTAATTTTTTAAGCATGCCCGGATTCCGTCGACAATAAAGCCGCGCTGACTCCCACTTTATTCAACGCATTATCCCACTTATCGTCTGAATTTTCGTTGAACATCAAATCGGCATCCGCATCTACACTAAGCCAATCATTGTTCTGAAGTTCACCATCAAGCTGACCTGTCCCCCAGCCTGAATACCCCAGAGCTATTAGACTTTGTTTTGGGCCATTGCCCTTAGCTAGCTCTTTTATTATTTCTATTGAAGCTGTCATTCCGAACTCTTCGTTTATCACCAAAGTGTGGTCCGTGTGATAGTCAAGACTATGAAGTATAAAACCGCGCTCTATTTCAACCGGCCCGCCAAAAAATATAGCCCTGGGTTGCCCACTTTCCGTGTCATTAACTCGGATATCAAGCTGATCCAATATCTTTACAAATGTTAAGGAGTTGATCTTTTTATTTATTATAAGTCCCAAGGCACCATCCTCACTATGGTTGCATATATACACGACCGATCGAGCAAACCTTGGGTCACTCATGCTCGGCATCGCTATAAGCAGTTTTCCCGTTAGATAGGCGTCTTCATTCGTTATCTGTTTTGTTCCTTCCTATAAGCACATCTCTATTTTACTGAATAAGACGCTTTCTGCAAATGGGAAAGTCATTATATTGGATTTATCTAATAATGGTTTTTGCCCGCTCTAATTAACAGTAAAAATCTTTTATTGGTTAATAAACTTGGGAACATTGATTAGAGTATTAGACGAATGACCTTAAAAAAACTCTGTTTGATTCTAACCTGCTTGTTATTGCCCATACCTTGGTCTTCCGAAGCCCTTGACTACAGCGGTTGGAAGCGAACCGAAATGGCCGATTTTCGCCTAATATCCGGCGTTAGCGCTATCGGTAACGACCGAAAAATTCCTGTTGGTCTTCAGTTTAAGTTGCGGGACGGATGGAAAATTTATTGGCGGCACCCAGGCGATGCAGGGTTCCCTCCCAGCCTTTCCATTCAAAGTTCTAGCAATCTGGAAAAAATGGATTGGGCATGGCCGTTACCAGAACGCTTTGTTTTAAATTCTATACAGAGTTTTGGATATCGTAAGGAAGTGATTTTTCCAATCACACTAACAGTTGCCCAGTCCAAAAAACCCTTATCCATTATATCAAAACTAAACGCCTTAGTATGTAAAGATATATGCGTTCCAATCGAGGATACAGTGTCGTTGAAAATACCGTCGGGGATCCCCTCTGCAACTAAATATACAGATATTATAGATCACTATAAATCCTTGGTTCCCACTGCAGAAACCTGGAAAAACTTTAAAATCATCGATATAGCTTATGACTTGGCTAGATTACAATTAACAATTGAAACTAAAGACAAGTTCTCGAATCCAGATGTTTTTATTGAAAGTTCCGGTAATTTACATTTTGGAAAACCAACGGTTACATTATTCAGAAATGGTTACCGCGCTAGATTAGATATACCCCTAACATCGCCCAAAAACATACCATTGAAAAATCAACCAGTCACTATGACATTTTTAGACAATGGCCGTTTCAAAGAAATTAGACGGGTTATCTCTATCACTTCCAACAAACCACCCCCAAGCCTTGAGTCGTCACCTAAACAGATTCCTTGGTTAAGTATTTTAGGCATAGCGTTTCTTGGGGGTGTGATACTCAATTTTATGCCATGTGTTCTTCCCGTCCTAGCAATAAAACTGCTAGCAGTAAGCCGCGCTTCTGGTGTTGAAAGGAATTCTGCACGAGTAGGCTTTTTTTATTCTGGTCTAGGGGTGCTAGCTACTTTTAGCCTGCTGGCTATATTTGCAATCTCTCTCAAAGCAGTTGGTGTTTTTGTTACTTGGGGGATGCAATTTCAAGAACCTATCTTTATTACCCTTTCAAGCATAGTTATATTGTTTTTTGCAGCTAATCTGTGGGGCTGGGTATATCTGCAAGTACCCGATACCTTTATCAATCCACTGTCCCGACGTTTCTCTTCAAGACTTCCGGCAAACACCAAAAAGCCAGGGCTTAATGAGTTCATGACAGGTTTTTTTGTAACCGTACTAGCAACGCCATGTTCGGCACCGTTTGTCGGGACAGCTTTAACTTTTGCACTTGGGCGAGGAGCTGCTGAAATCATCTGTATTTTTCTTATAATGGGTGCTGGATTAGCTTCTCCTTATTTTTTTATTGCTCTATATCCCAATGCGCTCAAGGTTTTACCAAAGCCAGGACCATGGATGCGTAAGCTAGAGATTGTGCTAGGTGGGCTCCTAATTTTAACCGCTGCTTGGCTAATGCTGGTGCTACTGGAACAATTATCTCTTGGTCAAGCCAGTATTGTGAGCTTATTTATTATAGGCGGGTTCATTGCTCTAGGATGCACCCATTTTGGCAAGAAAACTTTTTTTAGAACTATTGCAGTTATTTTCGCCTTTTTTGCTGTTCTGTTCAGTGGGGCCCCTAAATATTTGCTAAACCATCCTCTGGAACCGAATAAAGAATTCGCTATCAACAATGCACCCATCGACGGGAGATGGTTGAACTTCGAACCCGTTCTAATCCGGCAACTGGTTGCAAGGGGCAATACTGTCTTTGTTGATGTCACAGCTGACTGGTGCTTGAATTGTAAGTTGAACGACGCACTTTTTCTATCTAGAGGCATTATCTCTAAATCGCTTTCGACCAAGCGAATAATTGGATTTAGAGCGGATTGGACTGCACCGAATAAACAAATAGCCTCGTATTTGCAATCTTTTGGACGACATGGAATCCCATTTAACGTAGTTTATGGACCTTCAGCACCACAGGGGATCCCTCTCCCGGAACTGCTCAGCGAGAACAGCATACGAAAAGCCCTTCTTGCAGCAAATTACAACCGCTTTCCATGAAAATTAGCGCAATCGTGATTCTAGTCTACCTTAACCCAGAATATCTATAGACTCCAAGACAAGTATCTTTATTTTAGTAAAACAAGTATTGAATCTAGTTAATTCTTGCTAGCATTACTAAAAATACTCAGGCAGTGAAGCAGAGGGAAATAATACATGAGCATAAAAGCGGGCGATAAAATTCCAGCCATTACACTCAAACATAAATCAGAAAATGGTATTCAGGATATAACTACAGAGGAGCTATTTTCGGATAAAAAGGTAGTGCTGTTTGCCGTACCTGGCGCGTTCACACCAACTTGTTCCGCTAAGCATTTACCTGGTTTTATCACAAAAGCCGAAGAAATTAAGGCTAAAGGCGTCGACACTATAGCTTGTATTTCCGTTAATGATGCTTTTGTTATGGATGCATGGGGAAACGATCAGAGCGCTGGAGACAAAGTGATGATGCTGGCGGACGGGAGTGCTACATTCACAAAGGCGATTGGTCAGGAGCTAGACAGGACCGAGGCAGGGATGGGCATTCGGTCTACTAGATACGCCATGATCGTAAATGATGGAGTGGTTATAGAAATGTTAGCCGAAGAACCAGGTGCCTTCGAGGTATCAAGCGCCGAGTTTGTTCTTGGAAAACTGTAGTTGATTCTCGTTTATTTTTTCTAAATATAAATTATAGGGCGAGTAAATTATCAGCGAATTCTATAGTTGGACTGTCAATAATTTTTTGCGATAGTAAATAAGAAAAGCCCGCGCGGCCCATAACTTCGAGATCACGTTTTCTATACATGGATCTCTCCTCCTCGGGACGGTATGGTCCAAGTTTTTTTCGTTTAACCAAGTTAAGAGCTGCTTTCATATCTGCCACCCCTCCTTCTTGTTCCAGCTCCTTAATTACGTGATCAACTGTGTGACGTTCAAAACCTTTTCGTTGTAATTTGGCGATTATCCTGGAAGTAGCTGTGCCACGCTTAATCAGCGACTCGCAATGGTTCCGCGCCACTTGATAATCATTCAGCAATCCAACTTCAATGAACCGGGTAATTATACTATCAATCCAGCTAGAGACCTGATTGTTGTCCAGTTCGGCTCCAAGACCGACCCTTGCAGCTTTTTTCATGAGCACGCGCCTAAAGGATTGGGTGGAGGCTGTATAACGCTCTAAATAACGCAAACCAGATTGTCGCAATGAATCCTTAGTTATCGTATCTTTTTTCAAATCCTGCCTCAGCTCATGCAAAAATGCGGCATTTTTTTGCGAAAAATCATTATGAGTAGCGCGTCTGGTTTTTCAACATTACTCAAGCTGATAAATATAGCAATATTCAATATATTAGAAATAAAACATTCGCTTTCAGTTAATGTCATAATAGTATTTGCTCTAGCTAAACTGGAAGTAACAACTCTATTGAAGATTAATCATGCCAATACAATCCTTGTTCCCAGGTTTTAAAACCCCGGCAATTCGATCGACCGGAATAGTTGCAAGTCAAACCATTTTAGACATGGTCTCCTCTGGGAAAATAATCTCTGTTACCCCTATAACTGAACGGCAAGTTCAGCCAGCCAGCCTCGATCTTAGATTGGGAACCACGGCTTATCGAGTACAAGCTAGTTTTCTACCCGGGCCTTCGGCCACCGTACAAGAGAAACTGAAATCAATGGAGATGCATCAAATCTCCCTATCTGATGGAGCAGTTCTCGAAAAAGGATGTGTATACGTTGTGCCACTTCAGGAATCACTAAAATTGAATACCGGCGTATCAGGAACCGCAAATCCTAAAAGTTCTACTGGCCGTCTAGATGTTTTTACCCGTCTTTTAACTGACTACACATCAGAATTCGAGACGGTCCAGTCGGGATATCGAGGCCCACTTTATGCTGAAATTTGTCCACGAACGTTCAGCATAGTTGTTCGAGAAGGTTCTAGTTTAAATCAACTCCGATTTCGACGAGGATCGCCGCCCCCTGCCGACGCCGCGATGCGACGACTGCAAGAAACTGAAGGGCTTGTGGACACTCACGGAGCACCAATTGATATTAAAGATGGTGTGGCCATCAGCGTCGATTTATCTGGTGACCAAAAAACGGGACTTATTGGCTATAGGGCCAAACCACATACGAGTTTAATAGATATAGATCAAATCGGAGCTTGCTCCATCAGTGATTATTGGGAATCAGTTTATAGGTCACCTAACGGCCCACCCGGATTAATACTAAATCCGGACGAGTTTTATATTCTAATGTCTAAGGAGTTTGTGAGTGTTCCATTGGATCACGCTGCTGAAATGCGAGCTTATGACACCAAGGTGGGGGAATTTCGTGTGCATTATGCTGGTTTTTTTGATCCCGGTTTTGGGCACGAAACCGCTGGAGGGAAAGGAACCCGAGCTGTACTAGAGGTTCGCTCCCACGATGTGCCGTTCCTTATTGAAGATGGACAAACCGTTTGTCGACTCGTTTACGAGCAAATGACGCAAATCCCAGAGAAGATATATGGATCGGGTGGTATTGGCTCTAATTACCAGGGTCAACAATTAAAACTTTCAAAACATTTCAAAGTGTGAGGATTATTTTTCAATTTTTTATACTTTTTTCGACAAATAACTAGTTTCACTGGATCACAACAACAAAACTAAGTGAACGTAATTTCATCACAGTCGTTTTTTAATTATAAATTAAAGCCAACTTTCTTGACATTCCGCCGTTCACTCGCTTTGATCGCCCCCCCTTTTTAAGTATTCGGGCATATGATATCAATATCGATCATTCATAAGGGGAGATTTGATGTGATTACAGCTGTAATGCCCACATATGGGCGCATAGACATCTCGTTTGAACGCGGCGAAGGTTCATATTTATATGACACTAAAGGAGAAAAGTACCTGGATTTCGCCACAGGCATCGCCACTAATTCGCTAGGGCATGCTCATCCACATTTAGTATCTAAACTGCAAGAGCAGGCAGCAAAATTATGGCACGTGTCAAACCTCTACAACATACCAGAGCAACAGCGCTTCGCAGATCGCCTTGTAGCTAACTCTTTTGCCGATACTGTTTTTTTCTGCAACTCTGGAGCAGAGGCTATTGAAGGTTGTCTTAAAGTAGCCCGCAAGTATCACTTCGAAAACAACCAACCGGAGAGAGACCAAATAGTTTGCGCGGCAGGAGCATTTCATGGGCGAACCCTGACGACCCTTTCGGCCGGAGATAGCGAAAAATACCGAGAAGGCTTTGGACCCAGACCTGGGGGTTTCCAGCATGTATCATTTGATAATCTAAACGAGATGAGAGCAGCCATGAGTCACAAAACCGCTGCTATATTAGTTGAGCCCATCCAGGGAGAAGGAGGTATAAATCCATGTTCGAGTGCTTATTTAAAATCTCTAAGAGATATTGCCGACGAATTTGGTGCGCTACTGATTTTTGACGAAGTGCAATGCGGAATGAGCCGATCCGGAAAACTTTTCGCCTACCAAATAGCTGATGTTGCGCCAGATATAATGGGCTTAGCCAAAGGTATTGGTGGAGGATTCCCAGTAGGAGCAGTGTTGGCCACTGAGAAAGCTGCAAGTGGAATGACTCCCGGTACCCACGGTTCAACTTATGGAGGAAACCCTTTAGCTATGGCTGCGGCGAATGCAGTTTTAGATATAATGCTAGAACCCAGTTTCCTTGAATCTGTTAAAGAGAAGGGCAACCATTTAAAGAGTAAACTCGAATCTTTGGCAAAGAACTATCCATCCGTGTTTGATTCTGTTCGTGGAATCGGTTTAATGCTTGGGGTCAAATGCGTTGGTCCGAACTTGGAATTGATGAGTGCGTTCCGTGAACATAAATTGCTCAGCGTCGTTGCCGGAGAAAATGTCCTTAGAATATTACCACCGCTAAACGTTAAAATGACTGAGTTGAATGAAGCCGCAAGCATTATCGAAAATGTTTGCAAACAAATGACAAAATAAGCAGTACGTTGCTTTAAGCGAATTAAACTCTCAATATTGAGAAGACATCACTCCCGTGAATTAGGGTGCCCAATGACGGAAACCGCAAAACATTTTTTGGATTTAAATACCGTTTCCAAAGAGTCTCTTCGACTAATGCTTTCCAATGCTTCTGCCCTCAAACTTGGTGAAGTTGGCTTGGATCAGCCACTGTCCAATAAATCCTTGGCTATGGTTTTTGAGAAACCTAGTACACGCACCCGAGTATCATTTGAAGTCGGGATGAAGCAATTAGGTGGACACGTCGTTGTATTAAATAGCTCGGATTTACAGGTTGCTAGAGGCGAGAGCATAGCAGATACCGCCAGAGTATTGTCAAAATACGTAGACTGCATAATGATGAGGACGTTCGAGAGGGATAAAATCCTAGAAATGTCCAAGTTTTCGACGGTTCCGGTCATAAATGGACTAACCGATAGCTCGCATCCCTGCCAATTAATGGCAGATATAATGACGTTTGAGGAACATAGGGGCCCAATACGAGGAAAAACCGTAGCATGGAGCGGTGATGGAAATAATATGGCGTCATCATGGATACACGCTTGTGTTAAATTCGATTTCAAACTGAATATAGCCTGCCCAGAAGAACGGTCCCCCAATCCTTCACTTATCGTGTGGGCCAAGGAAAACGGGGGCAACATAAGTCTTTTTCACGAACCTGTGTCCGCTGTTAGGAATGCGGACTGTGTAGTCACCGACACTTGGGTCTCGATGGGAGAGGATTCCAGCAATCCACACAATACGTTATCACCGTTTCAGGTAAACAAAGAACTTATGGAAAAAGCTTCACCGAACGCTGTTTTCTTGCATTGTCTACCTGCGCATAGAGGAGAGGAAGTCACGAGCGACGTTATCGATGGTCCAAAATCTGTTGTTTGGGATGAAGCCGAAAACCGCCTTCATACTCAAAAGGCAATTCTATTGTGGTGCATGACGTGATTACCAAAACGCCCCGAGGCAGTATCCTGAAGAAATCTTTCAAAGACCTAGACTATATTCTACCTTTCCAAATAGAACCCTTCTATTTAAGGGGCCGTTTCGTAACACTTACAAATGCTGCAACTACAATCCTAAAAAGACACGATTACCCAGACGTAGTGTCAAGGCTTCTGGCTGAAATGTTAATCCTAGCCCCGTGCCTTTCGAGCACCCTCAAATATGACGGTGTTTTTACGCTTCAAATCAGCGGGGGAAATCCCATAAAAACACTTGTGGCCGACGTTACTAGTAACGGAGCGCTTCGCGCATACGCTGGCTTTGATGAAACTTCTCTTTCAAAAGCTGATAACAACTATGGTCTCTGCCAATTGACCCGTGGGGGGTATATGGCTTTCACTGTAGACCAGAAAAAAAAAGCTGATCGCTACCAGGGAATAGTTGAATTATCGAAAAACACCCTGGCCGAGTCTATCCTAGATTATTTTCGAACTTCGGAGCAACTTGAAACCGTTGTAAACTTAGGAGTTGAAAAATCTTCATCTGGAAATTGGAAAGGCTCAGCAATAATAATCCAAAAGGAGGGATTGACGGGGGGGCGACAATTACCAAAACACCTTGATAAAGATAGCTACGAAGAAGCCTGGCGTAACGCGGCCATCATGCTTACAAGTTGCAATAAAACAGAATTATTGAATAACACCACAACGCCCACGCAACTTCTTTATCAGCTTTTTCACGAAACAGGTGTTCGCATCTACCCTAAAAAATTCCTTCGAGATCAGTGTCGATGTTCTGTTAAAAAGGTAGAGAGAATACTACTATCACTAGATAACAATGAAATAAATGATTTAAAAGTAAATGGTGAAGTCCATGTGACTTGTGAGTTTTGCAAAACGACACTCTCCTACGACGAGCAAGCTCTTGCCAAACTTTTAAAGTCAAACCAAGATGCTTAGGTATTGGAAAACTGGATTTATATTGAGTCACTATGATTGCTAGAAAAAAAATACCGGGTATACTTTGTTTTTTTCGAAAAAAGTTCGTCTTTTTGGTGCCGTTGATATTTTTTTTGACTAGCGCATGCAACACTACAGGCCCTGCTACTGCTATCCCAGAATTAACCTTTAATCATCGGCCCCTCATAGCGCTAAATGTGGCTAAGATCAAAGTTATTAATGAGTATAAGATGCCTTTTAAAGGGCCTAATGTTGAGCACCGTGTCCCAATTTCACCGGGAGCGAGTGCAGAACGGTGGGCAGCAGACATACTAAATCCAATTGGTACTGATGGCTTCGCCCAGTTCGTGATCACCTCTGGATCAGTAATTCAGGAAGATCTCCACATCAAGACTGGTCTGAAAGGAGTTTTTTCTATCGATCAATCAAAACGATTTACTGCAAATGTAAAGGCTAGGTTAGAAATTTTCGATGGCGGCCAAAGAATGGGTACCGTAGAGGCGGCTGCTTCGAGGTCTCATACGTTGCGTGAAGATGCATCCCCAAATCTAAAGACCCGTCTATGGTACAATCTCGTCGAAAAACTGATGCAGACTTTTGACATAGAGATGAGAAATCAAATTAACACGCATCTAAAAAAATATCGCCGCTAACGCCTATGATATTGATATAGAAACCTATGGCAGTCCTTTCCATTCAATCTAGTGTTTCTTATGGATATGTTGGTAATAGCGTCGCAGTGCCAACTCTTCAGGCCCTAGGAAACGACGCGTGGCAGATCAATACCGTCCATTTTTCTAATCACCCAGGTTATAGACATTTTTCCGGCGAATTTGCAACATATTGTCAGACAAGTAATAAATTGAAAGAATTGCAAAAGATTAAAGTTTTTAAAAATTGTTGTGCTGTATTATCAGGATACCTTGGGATAGCCGAAAATGCTAAGACAGTTGCAGAAGCTGTCAAGTTTGTTAAAGACCAAAATGGCGAAGCCATTTATGTGCTAGACCCAGTCATTGGAGATAAACATCGAGTTTTTGTTAAACCCGGGGTATTTGAGGCCATCCGCGACATTCTTCTAGGACAAGCCGATTTTCTATTGCCTAACCAATACGAACTCAGCTGGTTATCTGGAATGTCTGTTGAAAATTTTAGTTCCCTGATTTCGGCAGCTAACGCACTTCTCAAGTTTGGTCCAAATGCCATTATCGCTACTGGCATAGTAGAAAATCAAACTATCGCCAACTATGCCATAACCCTTGGCGGGGTTTGGAAGGCCGAATGTCCTCTTATTCCACAAAATTTCAACGGAACAGGAGATCTATTTTCTGCCTTATTCACCGGTCTCATTCTAAAAGGTTTCGATATACCCAAAGCTTTATCTACCGCAACAATTGCCTGCGAATTTGTCACTTCCGAGACCCATAAACAGAATTCTAAGGAATTAGTAGTAGTGCCCGTACTCCCACAATTTTTTGATATTAGTTCGGCTATTCCAGCGAAAAAGATTATTTAATTTAAAAACGGCATAAGTGCCCATTTATTTCGTCAAGTACCCCTGCACCAAGGATTCTGCTATCTGAACAGCATTTAAAGCCGCTCCCTTACGCAGATTGTCGGAAACGCACCAGAAAACCAGGCCATTTTTAACCGTTGGATCGCGGCGCAGCCTACTAATATAAACCGAATCTTCGCCTGCACATTCCTGTTGGGTCACATATCCCCCGTTTTCCCGATGATCTACAACGATCACTCCCGGAAAAGAGTTTAATGCTTCTCTTGCCTTCGCTTCATCAATCTGCTTGGTCGTCTCTACGAAAACAGCCTCGGCATGGCCAATAAAAACGGGAACTCGCACACAATGCGCAACAACTTCTATTTCTGGGTCCAAGATTTTCTTTGTTTCCGAAACCATTTTCCATTCTTCTTTTGTAAAGCCGTCATCCATAAAAATATCAATATGGGGAATACAATTGAATGCAATTTGTTTTGAGAATTCCCGATTTTCAACCGGGTCGTTTACGTATACCGCGCGAGTTTGATTGAATAATTCATCCATACCAGAATTTCCCGCTCCTGACACAGACTGATATGTCGAAACGACAACACGTTTAATATTAAAAGAGTCGTGAAGAGGTTTTAACGCCATCACTAGTTGGGCTGTGGAACAGTTTGGATTAGCAATTATATTTCGCTTAGCATATCTTGCTAAATCCGACGAGTTTACCTCGGGAACAATTAATGGAATATCTGGATCCATACGCCAGTGCGAACTATTGTCAATAACCACAGCGCCTTTGGATGCCACTTTAGGACCAAATTTGCTAGAAATAGAGCCGCCGGCCGAAAATAGTGCTATGTCAACATTTTTGAAATCGTAAGAACTCAAGCCTTGTACTTTTAGGGTATGTTTATCCCCGTAAGAAACCTCCGTGCCTATAGATTTTTCGGATGCCAGGGCAATAATTTCCGTAGATGGAAAATTACGTTCCTCCAGAGTTTGCAACATTTCTCTGCCTACCGCGCCAGTAGCACCTACAACGGCAACCTTTATACTCATACTAATTCCTAACTAATAACTACCCAGATAATACTACTAAACTCTGCATAGTAAAAAAAATAGTCGCCGCAACCTCACATTCCGTAATTCTTGTTCACCTCTGCTGTTGCTCTAGAGGGATCGGTCCAACGTACTTAGTATGTTATCCATCATGACTTCCGTTGATACTAGTTTCATCCCGTCCTGCATAATATCAGGAGTCCGGATGCCCGCGGCTAATACGGCTTGGATAGATTGTTCAATGAGATCTGCATCCTCAGACATATCAAACGAGTACCGCAGCGACATTGAAAAACTCAAAAGTTCCGCAATCGGATTAGCCAAACCTTTGCCAGCTATATCGGGTGCAGATCCGTGTACGGGCTCATAAAGGGCGTAACGCTTATCGGTCGCCTGATCAATTGCCCCTAAGGACGCAGAGGGCAACATACCTAAAGAGCCCGTCAACATGGCAGCACAATCCGATAACATGTCCCCGAAGAGGTTATCCGTAACAATAACGTCAAATTGTTTAGGGTTCCTAACCAACTGCATACCACAGTTATCCGCATACATATGTTCCGTCTCAAGGTCCCCACCTTCTGCTGCAAACAAGGCTGTCATGACTTCTCTCCAGAGCACACCCGACATCATAACATTTGCCTTCTCAACGGACGTTACTTTCCCTCTTCTTTTCCGAGCTAGGT
Organism: uncultured Nisaea sp.; assembly: GCA_964342575.1. Lineage (GTDB taxonomy): Bacteria > Pseudomonadota > Alphaproteobacteria > Thalassobaculales > Thalassobaculaceae. The sequence continues at coordinate 60,245 of CAYFGZ010000006.1, forward strand.
CCATAGCCACGCGGCCCACTCTCTCTATTTCTGGTGTCGTATATAAGTTGGTATCAAAACCCTTCTTATTACCATCTGGCAATACTTCTATGCCTCTCGGTTCAGCAAAATAAATACCACCAGTCAGTTCCCGCAGAATAAGGACGTCGAGTCCTTCAATTACCTCTTTCTTTAGAGTCGAGGCGTCTACCATCGCATCAAACACCATTGCAGGTCTAAGATTTGCAAATAAATCCATCTCTTTTCTCAGGCGCAGCAAGCCACGTTCCGGCTTTAACTCAAAATCTAAATCGTCATACTGGGGGCCTCCTACCGATCCGAAAAGAACAGCGTCGGCCTCCACAGCATCAGCGAGTATTTCATCAGTAAGAGGAGTCCCGTGCACTTCGTAAGACGCTCCTCCAACTAAACCTTCCTGCAGATCAAATGATACTGATCTTTTTCTGGCCAACCACTCTACAACCCTTAATACTTGTCCAACCACCTCTGGCCCAATACCATCGCCAGGTAGAACCAGCAGTTTTCTATTTGAAGCCAAAACATCTATCCTTATTTTCTGTTCACACTCTAATTAAATATGTCACAATCAAGCTCTATATCCAAGGCTGCTCAATTGAGCGTTTTTTTTCAAACTCATCGATGCGCGCTTCTTTTTGCATCGTCAGGCCGATGTCATCAAGACCGTTTATTAGACAATGTTTTCTAAACTCATCCATCTCGAACGATATCTTATCACCATTGGGACGAGATATTTCTTGCTTTTCTAGGTCTATATCCAAAATAGAATTTGCACCATTTTGAGCGTCCCCCATGAGTTGATCTAATTGCTCCTTAGTCACCGCTATGGGAAGGATGCCGTTCTTGAAACAGTTATTAAAAAAAATGTCTGCAAAGCTCGTCGAAATCACACATTTTATGCCAAAGTCTAGTAGAGCCCAGGGCGCATGCTCGCGAGAAGAGCCACATCCGAAGTTATCTCCCGCAACAAGTATCTTCGCCTGCCTATATGCTGCCTGGTTTAAAACAAACTCAGGTTTTTCAGACCCATCCACATTAAAGCGCATTTCATTAAATAAATGCTTTCCAAGACCAGTCCGTTTAATAGTCTTCAGAAATTGTTTGGGGATCAACTTATCGGTGTCAATATTTATCATATTCAATGGAGCGGCCACACCCCTTAATTTGTCAAATTTATCCATCACTACTCCACTTCTCTCAAGTACTTCTTTCAGAGATCTCTAACATCGGTCAAATGCCCCTTAATTGCTGCTGCCGCTGCCATTGCTGGGCTCACTAAATGAGTGCGACCCCCAAAACCTTGACGCCCTTCAAAGTTTCGATTAGATGTCGATGCACAACGTTGGCCCGGATCAAGTTTATCGGCATTCATTGCCAAACACATTGAACATCCAGGCTCTTTTCGCCAATCAAACCCCGAATCTTCAAATATTGAGCCAAGGCCTTCTTCTTCAGCTTGTTCCTTAACTAAGCCTGAGCCCGCAACAATCATGGCATGAACACCTTGGGCAACCTTTTTTCCTTTTACTACTTCTGCTACAGCTCTTAGGTCTTCTATTCGCCCATTAGTGCACGATCCAATGAAAACTCTATCTATCCGTACTTCAGACATCGGTATACCTGCCTCCAATCCCATGTATTCGATAGAACGCTCGAGTTTAGCCTTTCGAATTGGGTCACTAATTTCGTCTGGGATTGGAACTCGGCCAGTAATCGGGACAACCTCTTCTGGATTTGTTCCCCAGGTTACCTGGGGAACAATTTCGGACCCTTTTAACAGAACCTCCTTATCGTATTTTGCTCCTTCATCTGAAGGCAGTGTCTTCCAGTAGGACACTGCTTGCTCGAAGGCACCAGCTTTGGGAGCCATCGGCTTGCCTTTTAAATAATCGAAGGTGACATTATCCGGAGCAATCATGCCTGCGCGCGCGCCCGCCTCTATTGCCATATT
>CAYFGZ010000007.1:0-58766 GCA_964342575.1 uncultured Nisaea sp.
TCGGCGACACCATGCCTCAAAATTTCGACGCCAACAGCTCGGCCATTTTCTATCAAAATTCTATTCACAAAAGTATTAGGGAGAACTTGAAGCAAGCCGCGTGATAATGCAGGCTTTAGATACGCTCTCGCAGCGCTACTCCGGCGACCACTCCCCACCGTCATATCCATGCGTCCAAAACCTTCTTGTTGAAACCCGTTCGGATCTTGAGTAACTGGGTATCCAGCTTGCTTTCCCGCTCGCACCCACGCCCCATATAGTGGATTTTTCATCTTACCAGCAGTTACCTTCAAGGGGCCTCTATCTCCGCGGTAGTCATCCCCTCCAATGTCCAAACTCTCTGCTTTTTTGAAATAGGGCAAACATTCATAATATGACCATCCTTGGCATCCACTCACTTGGGACCATCTATCATAGTCGAGAGCGTGCCCACGAACGTATGCCATCCCGTTGATTGAACTTGATCCACCTAAGATACGCCCTCTTGGGCAATACATCTGTCGGCCATTCATATATTTCTCTGGTTCCGAAAAGTAAGCCCAATTATATTTATTATCTGCTAGGGGGTACGCCAAAGCAGCTGGCATATGAATCCTCCAATTCCACCACCTATCCCTACCTCCAGCCTCCAACAATACAACTGTTCTGTTTCCATCTACTGAAAGCCGATTGGCGAGGACGCAGCCTGCTGACCCTGCACCAATTATTAAATAGTCTGAATTGTTAGTTCTCGGCATCTACACTTCAACTTGCAATGACAACTTGGTGACCACTAGATCAGAAACACTCGCCAACTCTAATTTTTTTTCGAAGGCAGCTCATCATTGCACTTCTCCAGTTTATCAGAATCTTTTACAAGACCCTTTTCAGTTCGATAAACAGACTTCCCGAAGGGGTTTCGCTTAATTTCACCGATGTGTCCATAATCCCAGAGTCGGTATACGTTGAATAGCATTTTTTCCTCTAACCATTCGTCATCTATAGCTTGAGATTTGAAAACAAGATAATGGATGCCAAAAATCATTGACCATCCCACCATGATCCAAAATGTTGCCCATTTCTCCCAGAAAAAAAAGTCGACAGTCATTAAACCGCCTATGCCAAACAAAAACACTACCTGATGGCATCTAAAATTCTGCAGAATAAAGTGGTACAATTTATTGATCATATCTCTTCGAATTAAATCAAAATAGCCTTCTGCGAGATGGGTTTTCGGGAGCCCGTTTAGGCAGTAGTGAATAAACACGGCAGATCAAGATTACACGCCACATATATCGGACACAGCATAACAAAATAGCTAGCAATACGAGTTCATCGATCAGTTCCATTTTTGGGGGAAATCCAACTATAAAGACTGCTCCTAAGACAATTAACGGCGCACTGGCCGCATAAATTGCTGCGTAGACCGTTTTGACGGTTCCCACCAGCACCACCGCTGAAACCACCGTAAAACAGTAAATAGCTGCTATTTTTGATACTCCATAGGGGGCCTGACCCGTTATAGAAGTGAAGGTGCCCATACCGAAAAGGATCGAAGCCATAAGAGCAAAGAAAAAGAGTTCGTTATCGGCCTGACTTCGGCTAAGTTTCGATACATCCGTAAAATACGGGGTTGTTTCTGCGTCCCAAACATAGCGTTTCAAAAAATTTTGCAGCTTGAACATATAAATTTGTTCCCAAATCTATGATTAGCCCCAAAAAAAAGAACGGGGAGCTCAGAAAACGCAGTGAGCGCCCCTAAGTGTACTTGTCATGCTTACGATAAAGAAATATTAACTACGATTATACTTCTTAGTCTTTTTTCTCTTCTTGTCCAGCTATTCCACCCAAAACCTGTTCTGTCTGACGAGCCAAATCTTCTTCAACGGTAACCTCTAGATCAACATCCATACGCTCTTTACCTTCGATGGCACTTCCTTCGTCTTCAGGCCACTCCATCGTCATCAGCTCAAATCTAATTCCTTGTGGTCCGAACAGAGCAACAAACGATTGCAACCATACGCCAATTCCTGCAATTATTGCCACGAACAGACCTAATGTTAGTACCGTTTTAATTATATACCTGTACGGCAGTCCAACCTGGGAAGCTGAAATTTCCATGATTTCCCACGAATCATAAGCGAACTGCGCCGCAAAATAACAAACAATAGCCGTATAAGGAATCATAAAAAAAGTCGACCCTAACAACTCTAACCACGCTTTGCGTCTAAATTTGAGATGTTCCCGAATAACATCCACTCTAACCTGCGTGTTCCATATCACACCAAACCCTAGCACCAGTGCAAACAGGCCCGTATGCAGATGCCACTCAGTTTCTTGAAGAAGAGTGGATTCGAATAAGGGCCCCAACCCAATATTTTCCGCCGCATATTTGAGATCTATCTGGAACTTACCGGTTTTCCTGAGACAAACATCATACACAGTGACAATGATCATCGGAACGAATAACAACGATGCCCAACGACCACACCAATCCACAAATTCTCGTATTTTGTTTGAAAGGGCAACCAGCAAGTCCGCAAACTCTTGGCTTAATAAATTGCCACCCGTAGCGTCTCCACCTGAAACTGTTTCCTCTGTAGACATAACCGCCTCCTCGTTAACCATGCACGAAGTGCATTAAACCTAATGAAACCTGAGGGAATGCAAGAACCGTTATAACACCAAGAGCTTGAAGGATTACAAACGGAATTATCCCCTTATAAATTGATTGAATTCTAATCTCTCGCGGCGCAATCCCTTTCATATAAAACAAGGCAAATCCAAATGGGGGTGTCAAAAACGATGTCTGCAAATTCACCGCCAGCAATATGATAAACCAGAACTTAATATCTTCCTGCGGCAAATGCCCTCCAAAATCGAGTCCCGCTACTAATGGCGTAAAAACAGGTAGTACTATCAGAGTGATTTCAAGCCAATCCAGGAAAAATCCTAGAAAGAACACGATGCCCATAATTAGGATTAACATTCCCCAAGCGTCTAACCCTGCTTTTTCGACAATAAGGTGCTCTACGACATCGTCACCGCCGAGCGATCTGTATACGTACGCAAAACAAGTCGCGCTAATCACAATAAAAAATATCATAGAAACTGTCTTGGCAGAGGTATGACAAACCTCGACCAAAGTACCGTCCTTTAGTCGTCCGTTGAAGATGGCAAGAAGCGTGGCACCGAACGCACCAACGGCCCCAGCTTCGGAAGGCGTCGCCCAACCAAGTAAAATTGAACCCTTAATCAAGGTAATAAGAAAAACCGGCGGAAGGAAACTCTTTGCGATCAGAGGTCCCATCTCGTTGCGTGGTACATTGAGAAGATTTGCCGGCAGCGGTGGCGCCAAAGTTGGCTTAACGGCTGAAATCGTTGCCACAAAAATCAAATAAAACGCAGCCAACGTTAAGCCGGGTGTCACGGCCGCCATAAAAACATTTCCCACCGATATTGCCATTAAATCAGCCATAATGATCAACATTATGCTTGGGGGGATTAGAATTCCCAACGTCCCCGACGCGGCGATCACCCCGCACGACAATGCGTGACTATATCCTTGCCGCATCATTGTTGGCAAAGCTAAGGCCGTCATCATTGTGACAGAAGCGCCGATAATACCTGTCATCGCGGCCAGAATTGTTCCCATCACTGTTACTGCAAGAGCTAACGCCCCGGGAACTCTCTTGAGCAGAACCTGAACGCAATACAGCAAGTCGTTCGCTATGCCACTGCGCTCCATCATAACTCCCATAAAAACAAACGCCGGCACCGCAACTAAAACCAAGTTTTCCGCAGCTTGACCCCAAATTCTAGGGATAAAGTTAAAATACTCAATCAACGTGAAAGACTCGAGAAACCATCCCAACACGCCAAAAAGCATGGCTAGGCCGCCAAGAATAAAGGCCACTGGATATCCAGAGAAAAGCAGCAGGGCCAACGTGACAAACATCACCATGGAAATATATTCTTGCCCTACCCAGATCAGCGCCTCCCCTCGAGAAATTTCTTCCTCGGCCATCAATATTCCAGAGTAAGTATACGCGCCGACGCTACCTAATATAACGACTAAAGCTAATAGCCCAAACATTAAAATGGCAATTTTGCTCTCTGCGGAACGATGCTCTACGCTTGACTCATCCATTAAACAATCCCCGTACTGTAAAATCTGTACCCAATAGGTCCCTGCACCTTAGGGCTGATATCTCTTTTTTAACACTCTTGTTGACGTTTTGTAACAAAAAGCTTTGTATTGCTTTAGACTATCAGTGTACTTACGGCAAACGAAGAAATAAAAAAAAATGAGAATATCCAGTCCCATGGCAACCCAATTTAACATTATAAATACGGTCTGGAGTGTCAATCCACAGTAGACATCTGTTTTTAAGCATCAGACCCTCGATGATGACTAATCATAGGCAGTATGCATCAACCACAACGCTACATCGGGAAATGCCATAACCGTCACCACTCCTAATGCCTGCAATATAACAAATGGAATTATTCCCTTATATATTGACTGTATTTTTATTTCGCGGGGAGCAATACCCTTCATGTAAAACAACGCGAATCCAAACGGTGGTGTGAGGAAAGAGGTTTGCAAGTTTACTGCGAGCAGAATGATAAACCAGAATTTTATATCAGCGTGCGGCAGATGGTCCCCAAAATCCATTTGGATTATCAGCGGTGTAAAAACCGGCAGGACAATGAGCGTTATCTCCAGAAAATCGAGAAAAAACCCTAGGAAAAAGACGATTACCATAACCAAAATCAACATTCCCCACGGTCCCAACCCGGCCTTCTCAATAATTAGATGCTCAACTACATCATCTCCCCCCAGTGATCTGTATACATAGGCAAAACAAGTCGCACTAATAACAATAAAAAATATCATCGAGACAGTTCTTGCTGAAGTATTGCAAACCGATACTAGTGTATCCCATGAGAGGCGTCTGTTAAAAGCGGCAAGAATTGTTGCTCCAAATGCCCCGACCGCCCCCGCCTCCGAAGGAGTAGCGAAACCAAAAAGTATTGAACCCTTAATAAGCGAAATTAAAAAAACGGGAGGCAGGAAGCTCTTTACTACCAAGGGTGTCATTTCCCCCTTCCGTATATTTAACAAATTTGCTGGAAGCGGAGGTGCCAGGCTCGGTTTTATAGCCGAGAGGGTAGCCACATATATCAAATAAAAAGCCGAGAGCGTTAGTCCTGGAACGACAGCAGCCATGAACACATTGCCAACTGAAATAGCCATTAGGTCAGCCATAATAATCAGCATAATGCTTGGTGGAATAAGAATACCAAGGGTACCCGACGCTGCGATCACGCCAGTGGAAAGTGCATGACTGTAGCCTTGGCGCATCATGGTAGGCAAAGCCAAAGCAGTCATCATGGTTACCGATGCGCCAATAATTCCCGTCATTGCCGCCAAAATAGTGCCCATAACAGTGACCGCTAGTGCGAGTGCTCCTGGTACCCTTCGCAAAAGAACTTGAACGCAATAAAGAAGGTCGTTAGCGATGCCACTGCGCTCTAGCATCACCCCCATATAAACAAACGCTGGAACCGCCACCAACACCAAGTTTTCACACGCCATCCCCCATATCCTGGGAACAAAATTGAAGAATTCTATTAGTTTGAACACTTCAAAGTAATATCCCAACATGCCAAACAGCATGGAGAGGCCTCCAAGAATAAAAGCGACCGGATATCCCGAGAACAAAAGAATTGCCAGAGTTAAGAACATTGCGATTGAGATGTATTCTTGAGCCACATAGTAGACTGCCTCCCCACGCGAAACTTCTTCGGCCTCCATCACGTAACCAGACTCGATAGTGACGGCGATGATTCCGATTGCTACCAAGAAGGAAAGAAAACAACCCATCAGAACCGCAACTTTACGTTCTGAAGACTTAACTAAATTATCAACTCTATCCATTACTCTCATTCCTACATACGCAGATTCTTCTATGGTCGTGGAAACTAACTTTCCACGACGACAATGGCAATAAATAGTCTTTAATAAAAATTATTCATTACATAGATAAAAACAAAAAATCGGGGGTCAAACTCGACCCCCGATCTCCGCTTTTTTGCGTCTATAAATAGACTAGTTTATAACCGAACTTATTTTAGATAAGTCGATTTAAGTGCCTGGGCATCACCCCAAATCGCATAGTTTTTACGGAACTTGTAGAAACTCTCCGCAAACTCCTTGAAAGTAGCGTCCTTTGCAGATTCTTCTGCAACAACTTCATTCCAAGCTTTTTCGAATACAGCTAGCTGAGCATCTGTCCAACGACGATTAGTAACACCGTATTTAGACTTCATCTTTTGCATAGCATCTGGGTTGAGCGCTTCGGTCTCAGCATACTCTTTAATCATGTTAGCTTTACAGCCCACATCAAGGAGCATTTTATTCGCCTCGTTTAGCTTATCATGCATTCCCTTGTTAGCAAGAAGTTCACCGATTGAAATCTGCTGATGCCATCCAGGATAATAGTTATTCTTAGCTATCTGATAAAAACCGAGGGAAATATCCATGTTAGGCATGGAGAATTCAGTTGCATCGATGACACCACGCTCAAGCGCTGGATAAATATCAGCCCCAGCGAGCAACTGTGTAGACACACCAATCTTGGTCATAACTTTAGCGCCAAGGCCAAAAAAGCGCATCTTCAAACCCCGAAGACTTTCCAAATCCTTAACAGGCTTTTTGAACCAACCTGAAGTCTCAGGCCCAATCGCTCCACAAGGGATCGAAACGAGGTTATGTTTTGAATAAATTTTGTTCGCGATGTCCTGTCCACCACCATACCATTGCCAACCGAGAAACTCACCTAACCCGGGGCCAAATGGCACAGCTGTCATAAAAGCTAAACCAGGATACTTACCAGTATGATAACCTGGGGTAGTATAGCAGGATTCAACGGAACCCTTTGAAACTGCGTCCCAGCACTCTAATGGCGGAATTAATGCGCCCGGCTCAAAGAACTTAAGCGTGAATTTGCCGCCTGAAATTGTTGTGACGTAGTTGGCTATTCTTTGTCCCGCAGGACCCAAATGCGCAAGCGTACTAGCAAAAGCTGCTTGCATCTTCCACTTTACTTTTGCAGCTTGTGCGTCGTTCACCGGACTGAAAGCCAACGTTCCAGCTACGACCGCAAGAGCTGCAGTTTTTAGAAGAGTCGTACTCATTATACTCTATCCTCCCTGTTTATATTCCCACCCTGCTAATACAAGGCAGCGTTACCTTCCCGAAAGCGAACCTCTCGCTTCCGTCGCCAATCACCCAAAAACCTTAGAGGCAGATATGGCACAAATGCCTACAGGCAACTTCCATTTTACCTACAGGCAAAAAAGGTTAACCTACCCATGACCTAATGACAATCCTATGAACACTAATCTTACAGGACTTTTTGTTTTTTTGGGGGCCCTAAGCCAACTAAACTTCTCAGTTTTCTTGTTTTTTGAGCATAATTTTCTATTCGGGTTTAATCTGATCTAAAGAAGAAATTGTGAGTTTTAAGAAAATTCAGCTCGGATAGAATCGGTGTGCTGACCAATTTCAGGAACAGCTAAAACATCACTGTACTCGCCTTTAACTTGTGCGGGAGGTGCCATAACTTTGATCCGGCCTTCCGGAGTATCCGTTGATATTAAGCGCAAAGCCGGATGGCTACTCACATCACGAATGGTATTGACGGCACCAAACGCTATCTTTGCAGAACTAAGAAGCTCTTTGACTTTCTCTCTCGATATATTCGACAACACAGCTTTTATTTCATTATCTAGAAATCCTCTATTTGCTAATCTAGCCACATTGTCAGATACTCTTTTATCTTCGGCAAGCTCGGGGTTTTGTAATACCTGATCACACAACCTTCTCCATTCTCTTTGGTTCTGTACAGCAATTAGGATTAACTCCCCATTAGCACATTCATAGGCACCATAAGGTGCTATAGCAGGGTGGTGTAGGCCGATTCTCTGTTCACTAAGCTCACCATAAGCCTGATGAAGTAGCCAAGGTGACAACCATTCCACCATGCCCCCAAACATCGACGTTTTTATTGTGGACCCCTGCCCCGTCTTATATCTTTTTATAATGGCTTCTAACACCGCGATTTTTGAGTACATTCCAGCCGCTATATCACAAACAGAGGCCCCAACGCGACCCATAACTTCTGGAGAGCCAGTAACGGAAATCAAACCACTTTCACCCTGCACTAGAAAATCATACGCCTTCATTTCAGCGTAGTCGCCCTCCTCACCATAACCAGAAATGTCTACAGTAATTAACTCGGGATAACGCACTCTGAGGGCTTCCGATCCGAAACCTGCCCTGTCTGCTGCACCCGGCGCTAAGTTTTGAACAAAGACATCCGCCTTACTCAAAATGTTTTCCAATAGTTGGGCATCGTCGGATTTTTTGATATCAAGAACGAGGCTTTCCTTTCCTCTGTTAAGCCAGACGAAATACGCGGACTGTCCCATTACTTGATGATCATATCCCCTGGCAAAATCACCTTCTTCTCGCTCAATTTTGATAACCCGAGCACCCGCATCTGCCAACCGGCTTGTGCAATACGGGGCTGCCACCGCCTGTTCCAGGGCTACCACAAGAATCCCATCTAAAGGTTTTGTCATAATCAGCCCTCAATATGAACGCGGCAAACCGAGCACATGCTCCGCCAGATATGCCAATACTAAATTGGTAGAGATCGGTGCTATTCGGTAAAGCCTTGCTTCCCGATATTTGCGTTCCACATCGTACTCCTCAGCGAAAGCAAATCCGCCAAATGTTTGTACGCATGTATCGCCGGCTTCCCAAGCAGCATCCGCCGCAAGCATTTTTGCCATATTCGATTCGGCGCCACAGGGCTCGCCGGCCTCAAATAAGTCTGCCGCTCGTTCTGACATCAGTGCTGCAGCTTCTGTATTCGCGTAGGCCTTTGCAATTGGAAACTGAACACCCTGATTTTTGCCGATTGGGCGACCAAAAACATTTCGCTCATTAGCATAATCAACAGCTTTTTTTAGAAACCAACGGGCATCGCCAAGAGATTCGTGACTAATTAAAATTCTCTCCGCGTTCATTCCGTCAAGGATATATCTAAAACCTTTACCTTCTTCGCCGACTAAACTATCTGCAGGTATTTCTAATTCGTCAAAGAATATTTCAGTGGTAGAATGATTGACCATCGTTCTTATTGGACGAATTTCCATTCCTTTTGTTATGCTCTCCCGCATATCAACGATAAAAACTGACAATCCATCTGTCCTTTTTTGGACTTCCTCTCTGGGAGTCGTTCTCGCCAAAAGCAACATCAGATCAGAATGCTCTGCCCGCGATGTCCATATCTTTTGGCCGTTCACTACGTACTTGTCGTTCCCTTTTTTTACGGCAGTTGTTCTCAAAGAGAGTGTGTCTGTACCGCTGGTTGGTTCAGATACGCCGAATGCCTGTAACCTAAGCTCGCCTGATGCTATCTTTGGAAGAAATTTCTTCTTTTGCTCCGGGCTACCGTGACGCAAAACGGTTCCCATAATATACATCTGCGCGTGACAGGCACCACCATTACAGCCAGATTTATGAATTTCTTCTAACACGGCTGCTGCTGCTGATATTGGGAGGCCACTGCCCCCGTATTCTTCGGGAACCAGTACAGCTAAAAACCCTGCTTCCGTCAATGCTTGCACGAATTCGGTTGGATACGCCCTCTCCCTATCTTTTTCTCGCCAATATTCCCCAGGAAACTTTTCGCAGAGGGCTGCTACTGATCGGCGGATTTCGTCTATAACCTCTTTTGTTTCAGAAGACTTACCTGTCATCCTCAATCCTTTCCTAGGCGATGAAACGAACTATATGATATATCGGCACAAATTGATTGATTTCAATATGACGCTATACAGATTTTGCCATTTTCTATCCAAACCTATAAATAAGCGCAAACAAAATTGATTATTTGGATGTCGATCCCAAACCTCAAATATCAGTTAGAACAGCCAAACAATTTTTTGTCCTATCCCCAAAGTTCAGCGGCCGGTATATTGACTGTACTTTGATTAAATTCAAGGCCACACTCTCTATCTTGTTGGAGCAGTAATGGGCCATCCAGGTCGACGATCGAAGCGCCCTGTCCGACAATTAAACCCGGCGCCATAGCGAGCGACGTGCCAATCATACACCCTACCATTATATCAAAACCCAAATGCAGGGCAGCCTCCTTTAACCTTAAAGCTTCGGTTAATCCGCCGCTCTTATCGAGTTTTATATTTATCATGTCATACTTTCCGATGAGGCCCTCTAGGGTGTCAGTATCGTGACAACTTTCATCCGCGCAAACAGGAATTGGCCTATCAATAGACGCCAAATCATCATCCTTTGCAGCGGGCAGCGGTTGCTCTATCATTTCTACTCCTAGATCTCTAAATTTTGGTGCGTACTCAACATACTGATCAATACTCCAACCTTCATTAGCATCCACAACTAACTTGGCTGTGGGAGCATTGGCATGAATTTTCTCTACTCGCTCGAGATCAAAACCATCACCGGTCATTTTTAGCTTCAAATACGGGCGCGATTTATTCTCTAATGCTCTGGCACCCATCTCTGACGGGTTATCAACTCCAAGGGTAAAAACGGTTGTCAAAGGTCTTGGAAAAGGAAGCCGCGCCAACTCCCACACCCTGCATTGCGCCATTTTGGCTTCTAAATCCCAAAGAGCACAATCTATAGCATTTCTAGCAGCGCCCGGTGGAAGTAATTTACTTAGATTCTGCCGACAAGGGGTTTTTTCAATCTTTCTTATCACCGACTCAATTTGATTTTCCACACTCTCCATGGTCTCTCCATATCTTGCATAGGGGAAGCACTCTCCTCTGCCGATACTGCTTGCCATAGAAATGCTAACAACGATAATTTCAGAAATCTTCCTACTACCCCGCGATATTCGAAATTCGCCCTGTAACGGCCACGATTCCCGACTTATGCTTATCTTTGCTTCCATTAATTAACTCTACAGCAAGCTTAAATTTGATCAACTAGTGCAGCTACACCATCCCGAAGTGGGTCTACTGCGGGTAGACCAATTTCTTGAGCAATCTTTTGACAGAAAACTCGCCCCTCCTCTTCAGATAATCCTGCTGTGTTGATTGCGGCGCCTACACAGCGAACATTTGGGTTAGTTAGTCGTGCTGCCTGCAAGTTTGCCTCTATACATGTGGGTAAATCAATCAGCGGGAAATGCGGCATACTCCGCATATGAGGCCGGCCCGCTTCGTGACAAACCACGATAGCATCTGGCTGTGAACCATGTATTAGTCCCAATGTCACCCCAGCATATGAAACATTAAACAAAGAACCTTGCCCTTCGACAAGGTCCCAGTGGTCATCGTCGTTTTCTGGACATAACCATTCAACAGACCCAGAAATGAAATCGGCTACCACGGCATCAATTGAAACGCCACTACCTGCGATGAATATTCCCGTTTGTCCAGTCGCCCTAAAATCAGCTTTCATACCTCTCTTTTTCATCTCTGATTCGATAGCAAGTGCAGTAAACATTTTGCCTACAGATACATCTGTACCAACCGTTAATAATCTTTTTCCCGACCGCTTAATTCCATTGCCTACATCAAAATCCCTGGTTGGATGTCGAACATCATGAAGAGATCTTTTGTGTTTTGCAGCAGCTTCTACCAACGCAGGTATTTCCGTAATACGCGTATGTAGCCCACTAGCTATGTCCATCCCTAATTCTAATGCTATTACAAGCTGGTCTATCCAACTTTCGGGTATTACGCCGCCTCGGCTTACAACTCCGAGTATTACCGTCTTAACGCCGGCAGAAGCCGCCTCTTCTATAGTCATATCAGGTACGTCGCAATCCGCCCTACAATCACTTAAACGAAATTGTCCTAAGCACCAGTCTGGACGCCAAACTCTGACGCCATTTGCCGTCTTCGCGGCCAACTGATCACGCGCATCACCTAAAAATAACAAATAAGGATTTTGGAACTCCACAACAGCCCCCTAACAACTGATAATTAAAACTATCTCCTACTATAAATAGTGTCGTTAAGCATACAATAATAAATAATTTTCAAGGCGATTTTTTATTATGTGACTCATTTGCCAATCGGGCCATCATTTCCGTCCAATCCGCCGTGAGGTTTTCGAAATAACGCGTCAACTCGTCCGGATCTAAATACAGCGGTTTTGTATTAATCTTTCCGAGTCGATCCGTAAGCTCTGGGTCTTCAGCGGCTTTTTTGAAACGTTCCGACATCTTTAGCACTATATCATTAGAGGTATTTTGTGGGCCAAGTAATATCCGATCCACTCCGAACGATAAATCGATTCCTTGCTCTTGAAGCGACGGGATCTCTGCCAGTTTAGAGTTCTCCAAGATATCCGTCAGTGCTAAAATTCTCAATTGTTTTAAATCCGAACGCCGTTTTGCTGCTGATACAGACACCATTCCCAAATCAAGTTTGCTACCCAGTAACGCCAGTAAAGTTTGTCTGGCATTTTCAAAAGTAGTAACATCGAATGACACTCCTGAAACATCCTCAATCTGCATTCTAAACGCGCGTTGAAGTGAATTTTCTGTTTCTCCAATTCGTATCGTTGCTGGCTTACCCAGGGCATTTTCAATAAGATTGGGCAAATTAGCATCTTTCATATCTCCCCGCGCCACAACCGCTAACGGTGTTCTAGTTAACATGGCAACCGGTGCAAAACTAGACCATTCCAAAGAAGTTTTACTCATTAAAAAATCAGCTATCAAGGACTGGGTAACCGCTAAAAACTGACAACCATCTGGGCGATTCTTCATATTCTCCTCGATGACCGTTTTATGGGTTTTATTCAATACTTTAATCAACGCCCCTGACGACTGCCTATTGATAGTTTCCGTGTAGGCTCTAAAAACGAGGTCAGTTCCGGTACCCACCGCATAAGGAACGATGACTTTAATATTGAGACACCGTTTTACAGCTAGGCTGTCATCTGTTCCCAGAAACAACACAACTATTGTCAGAAGTAAAACAAGGCAATGTTTCATAGTAACGCAATGTATACCGAGAATTTGAGCGAGCCAAGCCAATCATTTAACTTCATAGGTGCTTCATCATTGTGTTAAAAAGCCTTTTTCAAAGTATAAAACTTGAGGAGAAAAACGATGCCACCTGAAATTAGTGTCGGAATTATCGGGCTTGGAGCAATAGGACTACAGGTTGCTAAGGCAATCGATCAGGGGCAACTCACCAACCTAAGATTAGTGGCAATATCAAGTAAAAATATCAACAAGGCAGCTGAAAATGTCGCCACCTTTGCCCAGGTACCTTGTGTTACCACCATCGAAGAGGTCGTAGTAAAATCGGACGTAGTAATAGAGTGTGCCCCAGCTTCGATATTTGATGAAATAAGTGACACAACGGTTAAATTTGGGAAAATACTTATTCCAGCTAGTGTCGGAGCGCTTTTACCACGAATGGATCTCGTGGAAAAAGCGCAAGAAACAGGCGCCAAAATAATAATTCCTACTGGTGCTCTCATAGGATTGGATGCAGTCCGAGCCGCCGCTGAAGGAATTATCGAATCCATAAAGTTGACAACGCGCAAGCCGCCAAATGGATTAGCTGGCGCCCCGTATCTCATCCACAATAATATTTCAGTCGAAAATTTGGACGAGGCCAAATTGGTCTTTGAGGGCTCCGCGCGCGAGGGTGCCAAGGGTTTTCCAGCAAATGTCAATGTAGCCGCGGCTCTCAGTTTAGCCGGCATCGGTCCAGACAAAACAGCCCTTGAAATTTGGGCCGACCCCAAAGTCGATCGCAACATGCATACGATTACCGTCGAGGCGGATAGTGCTCGATTCACAATGACAATAGAAAATATCCCAACAGTCGAAAACCCAAAAACGGGAAAAATAACGGCTCTTAGCATTATTGCTAGTTTAAGGCGCTTGACCGCGCCAATAGTTTCTGGAACCTAACTTTGAAAATTAGCGCCACTTTGTGCCAATTTTCTCACGCACTATACTCTAGGAAAATAAATTGACAGACAAACCGACTCCTGTATTCGGATTAATACTCTTAATCAAGTTGACAGCCAAAGCATTGTTATTAGTCGGAGAAAACGAAACTCCAGTGGTTTCCAAATCCTTAATCAGCAAATATTTTTCGATAAATTTTATGGCATAATCAGTGTTTTTTAATGGTTCCAAAAATTGCGTTTGTGTCTCAATTGGTTGATTAAATTGTGAGCGCAATATAGTCGCCTCTATATCAAGTGCATAACGCTCTGTCCTCATTTTTCCATAAGCCCTATTTGCGTCAAAATGTGAATTCACCATGAAGGTATTACGGTCTGAGGGTATCGTTGTGAACGTCACCAAACCACCGCCACCCGTAGCCGAACTCGTTGCATTGCTTGACGCCGTTATAGTATATCTATTCGCATCCAGAACGCTGGAAATTTGAAAAGTGGTGTCGAGATTAAGACCGCCTACGTCCGACCCATTGTTAAACTCCACAAAATCGTTTACATCAAACCCGTGCGCCGAATGGGCGACAGTCACTGTGGAACTATCTTTGGTAGTAGTATAAGGATTGGAGCCAAGACTTCCGGACCTCCCGCCCTTCAACACACTATATACGTAATTATCCAGGTGCGTCTTTAACGTGTCTTTAAGAGTATTTTGTGCCTCGACCGTGAGCTTTTTCCCCACAGAACCTAGTCTTATAATTAAATCTTGTGCCGAAGGCTCTATTAAGAGAGCTCCCGTTTTTGACCCTGCTTTAAAGTAGTCGTCGATATTTTCCCGTAAGTCACGCATTTGAGCGTCAACAGCACCGAGCGGGTCAGCAATATTGCCAACAAAGTCAAACACAGGCTGATCTCGCTCCAATTGCTTCCTAACAGTCTCGGTATTTTTTAAAAGTGTAACACTATTAGTCTGCACCGTTGCCTGATTTCCAGAGGTAAGTGAGGATGGTAATAGTGTAGCAAGGCGTGTGCCATTATTTAACGAATACGGGCCACTACCGTCTATATCATTTAGGCCTGGATTAGCCGCTAAATACTGATTTACCCCTGTCCTAATTCGGTAGTTGGTATTGGTTGAAACCGATAAGAGGTTATCCAACGTCTGTATGGGTGCACCCGAAAAACTGATTGATCCCCCACCCCCAGTGGCGCCGCTCGTTGCGTTGCTAGATGCCGTTACTACATAAGTATCGTCATCCGTTATACTTGTAATCACAAAGGTGGCATTTAGATCCAGACCGCCAACAGCATTACCTCCCGAAAAAGTGACCGAGTCCCCAGCAGTAAACCCGTGATTTGCCTGCGTGACGGTCACCTGAGCATTGCCTCCTTGTGTTTGAAATGGATTCGACCCCAAGGTACCAGATGTGCTGCCTGTCACCGTTCCCGGTGTATTCAATAAATTGACTATATCAGCTCGAATAGAAGCATACTGAGTAGCGTTATCACTGGTAAAACTCTTGGTCGCCAAAGCATCAATCGACTTCAAACTATCTTCAATTAGTTTAGTCCGGCTTATCGCATCCAATACGGATTCACGCCCCTTAGCCAACTCGGTACTGTTAAGCCGTGCTGCAAAATAGACTTTTCCAGTCTCCGCAGAAAAAGTTGCATTATTTGCTAATACGACAGTACTTGCATCCGCAAATTCCTTTTTCGCATCCGTTAAATCAGCCATGGCCGAATTGGCATTGTCATGGGCATTAGATAACGTTGCACTGGCTATTGTTGAAGCTGCACTAGTTAACTTCGAAACAAAGGTGGCCATGTGCTTGTGATGCGCGATAACGTTGGAGTTAATTTCGTCGACGACAGAAATTAGGTACGGAAGCTCATATCCTACGGCACTTCCACCCCCATTCGCATCACTTGTTGCATTACTTACTGCCGTAACGACATAATTGTCGGCGTCTGTTACACTGGTCACGCGAAACGTGGTGTCCAAATCTAGACCCCCAACCGACGAACTATTGCTGAAAAGTACTACATCACCCTCTTCCAACCCGTGATCATCATGAGCAACTGACACAAGAGGGCTCCCGTTTGTGGTGGTAAAAGGATTAGATCCCAACGTATGGCCATAACCAACACTACTCCCACCACCGGTTTGGCCAGCAATGGCTTGCGAGCCCACCGTGATGACATAGGAGTTTGTTGATGTACTCGCAATCTGGAAAGTTCCATTTAAAGTAAGGCCACCGACAGATGACACATTACTCAGAGTCACATAACCTCCGGCCTCATGTTCGTGGCCGGTATGAGCTACCTGCACTTGATTACTTGCATTCACCCCCACTGTACTTCCGCCACCAGTCGTCCCAGCTGCAGCTTGGGCGCTAGCAGTAATCGTATAGGTATTGTCTGTTTTGTTAGCAACCGTAAAGCTCCCGTCCAGATCCAATCCCCCTACAGTGTCTCCATTACTGAAGGTTACTGTGTCTCCGTTATCAAAGGGGTGGCCAGTATGGGACACCAATATTTGGTTGCTTGCTGAAACAACTACCGAGTCTCCGCCTCCACTCCCACTTGCTGTCTGATCAACACCGCAGTCAAATTCATAAGTATTGCTTGTCGCAGCTGTAATTGTAAATGTACCATTAACGTCCATGCCTACTACATCGCTTGCGCCACTGATCGTTACTTGATCTCCAACTTCAAACGGGTGGCTCGGATGGGTCACCCTCACCTCACCATCTGGAAAACCTCCAATACTTTGAAAAGGATTAGAACCAAGAGTACCTGTTTGAACAGTAAAAGGATTTGATCCCAACGTGCCGCTGAGGGTGGTTATCGGATTAGCTCCGAGGGCGCCTCCCTGATAAGCATAATTTATTCTGTCAGCGTCGTAGGTATTGGGTTGACCCGCATCTACAGTACCCCCACCCGGTTTGAATAGGTTAATATTATTTCCCGTGTCTGGATCCCTAAACCTGGCGGTGTGATAAATAAGATCCGCCACTTTGCTGGCCTCTGCAGCGAATGTTGCTTTGAACGCATCTAGATCATCCTGGGTTGTCACATCTCTTATCTTGACCGCCTCGTTATCAAGATATGTCAGGACTGGGTCCAACTCATTTAGTGCCGCTTCGGCAGCCGAATTTGATCCCTTTATTTCGCTAAGCTGTTTTACAGCAGTCTTGTGGATCGGAATACGGGTTGAATTAATACCTGTGGGGTCAGTTATACTTGGCACCCCATCAAGTTGTTCTCTGATGACCTTTAATTTTTTATTTAATAGTTTCAATGCGCTCTCTGATCTTGTCACTTGCGCTTCCGCCAATTCCATAGCCTGGATATCGTCAGTAAATCTCGTCTGCCTTATATCGGATACATTTTTTGCATCGCCGGTCGTCACCGCCTTTTTTACGTCAAACTTGGCTTCAACCATAGCTATTTGTTTGTCGATGGATTGCCGTGCAATTTCCTGCGGCAATCTAAGTGTTGTTGTGACTACATGGCGAAATTGTAACGTGCCAAGAAGGCTTGCTGTTGAATCAACCGAGTTGATATTTCTCAAAAAATATAGGGCTTTAGCTATCTCTGGATTTTTCCCACCGACATCTTTTTCAAACGTGTTTTGTAGGAATTTATCTATAAGAGTTTGCTGACTGCTAGCCGTTTGCAAATTGCTAAGCCCCTTTTCACTAGCATTCACAAACTTTGCCAATTCTCCAAATCGCTTATCGTTGAGCCTATTGGCGAAAGAGTTTGGGTCAGTAACATCGCTTTTTAAAATGGTTTTTATTTTTCCAGCATTATTGATTTCGGAGTCTAGATCAAATGCGGCCAGCAGAAACTGGAGGCTTTTTCGGTCCTTAACCAGCGCGTCGACATCCTCAAACTTGGAAATTTTATTCTTAAATGTTTCTATATTCTTCTGAACGTCGGCACGATTAAAATACTGTTGCCGAAGCTTACCCTCATTCCGGTTAATCTGCTTGAAAAGCGACAAACCAGATATCGATGGAGTCCCCCCGGTGGACCCTCCAGATAAAATTCCTAGCGCTGCCAAACCATTCGGCATATAACTCACTCCTGCTTCTGCAGTACCCGATATCCTGCTTTGCAGGATATGCAAATTCTGGGCCAGTTCTTTTTGAACCTATTGAAAAAAGTTTATTACAGTTTGTGACGATTATCAACACTTACCTGTTTACACAAAACAGTTCTTAACCAAAGCATAACGAGGACAAAGATGTTTACCACACGACCCGAAATAGCTGGCACTTTTGGTGTTGTTACAAGTACACACTGGATTGGCTCCGCCGTCGGCATGGCCATCCTAGAAAAAGGAGGGAATGCATTTGATGCTGCGGTAGCTTCCGGTTTTGTGTTGCAAGTTGTTGAACCGCATTTAAACGGTCCAGGCGGCGATATGCCAGCCATTTTCCACGAAGCCGGTGCTTCAGAGCCCCAGGTTTTATGCGGTCAAGGTCCGATGCCAATGTCCGCGTCTATTAACCGATTTACTCAACTTGGGTTGGACCTTATCCCTGGGAGTGGTTTGCTCTGTGCCGTTGTACCAGGCGCCTTTGACGCATGGATGCTACTTCTTAAAGATTTGGGCACTATGTCTTTATCAGAAATACTTACCCCAGCAATTTCATATGCGCGTAATGGTTATCCCGTAGTACCAAAGATGACGGATACAATACACACGGTAAAAGAATTGTTTTTGACAGAATGGAGAACCTCCGCAGATATTTATCTTCCTGGAGGGAAAACCCCTGCTCCAGGCTCGATTTTTAGCAACTCTATAATGGCTGCCACCTACGAGAGGATACTGCGTGAAGCGGAGACAGCGAGCAGCAATCGAGCAAAACAAATCGACGCCGCTAGAGATATTTGGTATCGGGGTTGGGTAGCGGAAACTATCCACAATTTCTGCCAAAATGAAAAAGTGATGGACGTGTCCGGTCGTCGACATAATGGTCTGTTAACAGCGGACGATATGGCATCCTGGGGGGCTAATTACGATAAACCAATCACTTATAACTATGGCGATTTTACTGTTTGCAAATGCGGGCCCTGGAGCCAAGGGCCCGTTTTGCTGCAACAACTGGCAATATTAGATGGAATGGATATTAGCTCGATGGATCCATTAGGGCCGGATTTTGTCCACTCCGTCGTGGAAGCCGCAAAGCTAGCCTTTGCCGATCGCGAAGCCTACTACGGAGATCCGGCGTTTGAAGAGGTGCCAATGGCAACACTGCTGAGTAGGGACTATAATGATTCTAGGCGCAATTTAATTACAAGTACTGCATCTCCCCTATTGCAACCAGGAAAGATAGACGGCCATAGCGGCTCTATTCAACAAGCAACCGAAGATAGATCACATCTAGTCTCTATACAATCAATGGGTACCGGGGAGCCTACTGTTGCAAAAAGTGGTGCTACGAATGGAGACACGGTGCATCTCGATATAATAGACAAACATGGCAATATGATTTCCTGCACGCCAAGCGGTGGCTGGCTGCAAAGTTCCCCAATAATCCCCGAACTTGGCTTTTGCCTGGGAAATAGAGGACAAATGTTCTGGCTGGAGGAAAACTCACCCTCGACATTGGCTCCCGGGAAACGACCCCGCACCACGCTCTCGCCCTCATTGTCACTTAAAGGTGGAAAGCCATATATGGTCTTTGGAACCCCAGGCGGAGACCAACAAGATCAGTGGTCAACTATAATGTTTTTATATCATGTTGATCATAAGATGAACCTGCAAGAAGCAATCGACGCCCCATCATTTCATACGGAACATTTTCCAGGCTCTTTTTGGCCACGCACTCGCCAGCCTAAAAAAGTAGTTATGGAAGACAGATTTTCGACCGAGACGATAAGTGAGCTAAGAAAACGGGGCCATGAAGTCGAACTGGGCGAAGCTTGGTCCGAAGGCCGACTCACCGGAGCAACTTTCGAGGACGGAATTTTGAAAGCTGCGGCCAACCCTCGAGGGATGCAAGGCTATGCTGCCGGACGTTAAAACCGCACCCCCATCCACAACCAAACACACTGGGCCATTATGAAGATGCTGCCATATTAAGAAAAGGTTACTTTCTTATAGTGCATTAGTTGGCATATAATAGCTAATGACATTAAAAGTCACCGTTTAGGCCATTTAAAAAGGGTCTTTTATATGAAGAAGCTGTTGATTATTTTTATTCTGCCCCTTGTGCTTTTGATTGGCGCTGGGGCTGGCGCCTTCTTTTATGGATTAATTCCCGGGCTTGGTCCCGCTGGCAATCAACAAAGTGAGGAAGAAATTGCGGAAAAAGAAGCCGAGAAAAGGCGGATTGTGCCGGAGGTCTATCAAAAAGCATCTGTTCTCTCTTTAGAATATTGGATTGATGATTTCGTAGTTAACCTCCAAACGCAACGCCCAAAACCAGTCTATTTACTATTAACGTTTGTGCTAATTCTTTCAGGCGAGGAAGCAAAATCAAAGGTGCAACTACTTGAACCACGAATTCGTTCTGCCGCAAACGTGTTCTTGAGCAGCTTGTCTCCTTCAGATCTCGATGGTTATGAAGGCGTGACGATGTTGAGGCAGGAATTGTGGAGACTCGTAAATAAAATTGTCAACGATTCGACTTCCGTAGAGAACGTGCAAATCCTAAAAATGTCAGTCAAATAAACGCCCCCTGGCAGTTTATCTAACCCTCCAGTTCCTTCGTAGCTGTTTCGATTGAACTTTCCAAGGTGCTCATGAATTCCTGTCTATTTAATCCCGGTTTAATTACGTCAAGCAGTTTTACCGTGATCACTCCAGGGCGTTTGACAAATGCTTGGCGTGGCCAAAACCTGCCAGAATTCAGGGCAACCGGTACAACTGGGATATTTAAGGCTTTATAGACCGCAAATACTCCGGAATGATATTTTATCGATTCATCTATAGCAACACGCGTACCTTGAGGAAAAATAATTATAGGTCTTCCAGCATCACTCCACTTTCTGGCAGCCATCAACATTGTCTTTAACGCGACACCTCCCCCACTCCTATCAATCGGGACCATGCCAACTTTAGCTATAAACCAACCTAAAATAGGCAATCTCAGCAACTCACGTTTGAGAACAATGGCGGGGTCAAAAAAAATTAAATGCAAGGCAAGTGTTTCCCACGCCGATTGGTGCTTAGATGCTACCAAAACACGATTAACGGACTGGCCCTCCCAACCTTCCACACGATAATCCAGTCCTACTATAATTCGCAGTAGAAATATGACAAATTTTATCCAACAGTCCCTGACCCGGCAAACCCATCTCCTTGGCCCAACAAGTAGCGGAAGCGCTAATATACCTATAATTATTATGGTGGATATTAGAAGGCAATTAAATATGACCGATCTAATTATTATCATTGTTATATTCGAAGGAAGCCAACGCGTTTACAATAAAACATTAATTCAGACCCTAAAACTATGGCGTATGGGATTCTCATCAGAGCACTAAAAAGAAGAAATAAATTTTCTATCAACCATATTCGGAAGGCGCCAGACAGTAACTGAAACGTGTGCAAAGTTATTTCGCAACGGAAATGATTAAGACTCACTATTCTAGCCGACATAGACGTCATTAGCTACAAGAACTTGTCCTGAATCTTCACCCAAAACGCACCGATGTGCCATGAAACTGTTGTCATAAACCATTTTCTTACAGCAAGCCAAAAAAATGCTATCAATAAACGTCTGTCATTCGCAACCAATCAGAAAAAGGATAGCGGGTGGCTCACACAGTCAATTTGCACTTTAGTCTAGAAATTCACCCGGGGCTGAAATATTTTGAATAAAATATGCAAGGGGAAAAATAATGACGAAACAGCAGCGCGGTTTAGCCAGAGGACTAACAAACTATGGTGACATGGACTTTAGTCTCTATCTTAGGCGTGCAAACGCCGCTTCTATGGGGTACGGGAAAGATATCCTAGATAAACCCGTAGTCGGCGTTGGCGATACTGGCAGTGGTTTTAATAATTGCCACCGCCATATTCCGGAACTGATCGAAGCAACTAAACGTGGAATCTTGATGGCAGGCGGTCTACCTATAGTGTTCCCCACAATTTCTCTGGGCGAAACATTTTTGAGCCCTACTTCGATGATGTATCGAAATTTAATGAGTATGGATACAGAGGAAATGATCCATGCTCAGCCGATGGATGCAGCCGTACTTATAGGGGGATGCGATAAAACACTACCAGCTCAACTAATGGGCGCTGCCAATGCTAAAATTCCCGTGATTTCATTGATCACAGGACCACAGTTAACTGGACATTCCGAAGGCGAACGGCTTGGGGCCTGTACAGATTGCAGGCGATTTTGGGCTAAATTCAGAGCGTCTGAAATAGATCAAGAAGGTATTGATAAAATTGAATCAAGGCTGGTTACCACTTCCGGCACATGTGCTGTAATGGGAACGGCGAGTACAATGGCATGTATTACAGAAGCCCTTGGAATGGCTTTACCGGGAACCGCTGCAATACCAGCTGTACATGCGGATCGATTGCGAGCTGCAGAAGCCTCGGGTGTCCAGGCCGTCAGACTTTCCTTGGCCAAAGAAGCGAATAAATTGATCCCAAATAAGATTATAACTCCCAGCTCAGTAAACAATGCACTCCGAGTATTGCTTTCAATAGGTGGTTCCACAAATGCTATCATTCATCTAACCGCCATAGCCGGACGCCTCGGGATACCAATACCCTTAGATGAACTGAATAAATTATCTGATGAAACTCCGGTTCTCATAGATCTTAAACCCACAGGTGACCATTATATGGAAGACTTATTTAAGGCAGGAGGCTTAGGAGTTGTATTACGCGAATTGAAACCATTACTGGATCTAAATTGCACTACAGTTGCAGAACAGACGTTGGGAGAAAGGCTTGAAAACGAAGCCCCATACGTTGACCGAACAGTGGTACGCTCCATCGATGCCCCAATTTATCCGATGGGTGGGCTAGTGTCACTATTCGGAACATTGGCACCTGGCGGAGCCATTTTGAAGAGATCTGCCGCAGACCCACAATTATTTGAAAAAGAAGGACGAGCAATAGTTTTTTCTTCCTTGGAAGACCTGGCGGCTAGGATTGATGACCCAGATTTAGACGTAGAAGAAGACGACATTTTGATTCTTCAAAACGCTGGTCCTAGGAGTCCCGCAGCTATGCCGGAAGCTGGATATCTTCCCATTCCAAAAAAATTGGCGCAAGCCGGCGTTAAAGATATGATACGAATATCTGACGCGCGCATGAGCGGCACAGCTTATGGTACTATTGTCCTTCACGTTACACCAGAGGCAGCGGTCGGCGGGCCTCTAGCACTTGTGCGCAATGGCGACAAGATAAAAATTAGCGTCGAAAATCGATCTATAGATTTGTTAGTTGAAAAAGCGGAACTTGAAAAACGTACGGCTATGCTAGCTACAGACGCTTCGGCCCCACACGCACGCGGGTATAAAAAATTATATTACGATACTGTTCTGCAAGCCGATGGAGGTTGCGACTTTACTTTCCTTCGCGATCCCTCTTTACTCTAGATATAGTTCCTGATGAAAGATTTCTATTACTGAGTTTAAGGTCAGGTAAACCCGTATAATACCGCTGGGTTTTCCCACATAATCAGGTTAAAACGGCTCTCTTCGGGAATCCATTCCCTCATAACTTTCAAAAGTGACTCCGTCTCTGGAGGAGCTTCTAACTTTTCTAAGTGAGGCCAATTCGATCCCCAAACCATGCGTTCGGGAGCCCATTCAATCAGAGCTCTTCCCATTTCGGAAACCTCTGGATCATCAACGGCTCCACAACTTGATACTAGATAAGGAGCAGACAATTTTACCCAGGCCTTGTCTCGATCAATTAAACGAGTGAGCGACGCAAAGCCCCTTTGTTGGGTTTTTTTCGTTCGCAAAAACATACCTATGTGATTAAAAACAACTCTACCAGGCCACAATCCAATACGTTGTTCGACCTCGTGCAAATCCGAGCCATCCATTTGAAGCTGCACGTCCCAACCAAAATCATAAATTCGCCAAGCGAGTCTGTCCGCCGCGTCCCAGTTAAATGCTTCTTTGCCAGGTTCCATTATAAACTTTGTGCCCACTAACCCAGCCTTTTGTAGATCCTCCAACTGGGCATCCTCTATATCAACACCAATACTGCCGATCCCCTTAGCCTCAGTTACACAACCGAACTGGTCATTATCGTTTAGTAGTGAAATAGAGTCGACTAAACAACAGTGATCGTTTCCATACCAATCTGGCTGCACAAGGATACTTCTCCGTATATTATTTTGCCCTGCGACCCCGCAATATTCTTCAATTCCAAATCCATCAACAGCAAATTCTTCGCCCGACTGACCGGGATATTTGTCACCGGGGCCGAAGAGTTGCACATGAGTATCACAGAGTGAAGTCTGATCACCCCTTGCCCCAATTCTGCCCCAGCACTTTGGATTTGAAATTGTTTCCTTATCGGGAGTCACCCACTGATCCATATACTGAGTGTCACATCGTGGCGCCAATCTGCCACGGGACAAATTCATTATCGCCAATACCCAACTCTTCGCTTTTTGTTGGTGCTCCAGATGCCGTTTTCACTATTTTGTCAAAAATTCGCTCCCCCATCGCCTCTATAGATAAATCTTCGTCTAAGATTTCTCCACAATTTATGTCCATATCTTCTTCCATACGTTGAAACATCGTCGAATTTGTAGCCAATTTGAGCGACGGCGCCGGTTTGCAGCCGTAACATGAACCGCGCCCAGTGGTAAAAGCGACTATATTGGAGCCACTAGCAACTTGGCCCGTTATAGAACAGGGATCATAACCGGGGCTATCCATAAATACAAAACCCTTGGTATCTATCCGTTCACCATAATGGTACACACCACAAAGGTTAGTAACCCCTCCTTTGGCCGCTGCTCCGAGTGATTTTTCCAGAATGGTTGTAAGTCCACCTGCTTTATTTCCGGGAGAAGGATTGTTATTCATTTCTCCCCCGTTCCGCTCGCAATACTCCTCCCACCATTTTATCCGGTCAATTAATTTTTGGCCTACCTCTCTTGTCACAGCTCGACGCGTTAAAAGGTGCTCAGCTCCATATATTTCTGGCGTCTCGGCAAGCACTGCGGTTCCACCATTACGGACTAATAATGTTGCGGCAGCACCCAAGGCCGGGTTGGCTGTCATACCAGAATAAGCATCGGAGCCTCCACACTGCAATGCTAGCGTCAAATCACTAACCGAAGCGGCTTGTCTTTTTGCACGCGCGGCTTCGGGCAACATATCCTTTATAAGCCCAAGCCCATGTGCAACCGTTTTCCGGGTCCCCCCCGTATCCTGCAAAGTCATGGTTTGAAACTTTGGACCTCGCTCCAAACCGTAGGCATCCAAAAGAAAGTCTATCTGATTTACCTCGCATCCCAATCCTACCATCATGATACCCGCGAAATTGGGATGTTGAGCAAACCCCCACAAGACCCGTTGCAAATTCATAAAACCCTCACCTGAGTCTGCCATTCCACATCCCGTGGAGTGCGTTAACGCTACCACCCCATCCACATTTGGATATCGCTCCATAAGATCTGGGGTAACGGCATTGGCTATATATTTTGCAGCGGTTGCAGAACAGTTGACACTAGTTAGTATCCCCAGATAATTGCGGGTCCCTATCTTCCCATTGGATCTGCGATATCCCTGGAACGTTCTTTGTTCGGCAAGATCCACATAATCTGTCGGCGTAATTCCCTCGCAAAACTGATAATCTCGATCGAACTCGCGCATTTCGACATTGTGAACATGAACATGTTCCCCCATCCTGATGTTATTGGAAGCAAAACCAATTACTTGATCATATTTTCTGATCTCATCTCCTGCTTGAATTGTTCTCGTCGCAATTTTATGACCCGATGGAATAGATCCAATAGTGTTGATGTCTTCCTCTCCAATTCCCGTATTTTCTTGTATATTCAATCTTGCGGTTACTACGTTGTCCGCAGGGTGCAGTCGCACAACCAACTTATTTCCCGAATTATGCCCAGCCTTTATCATTATTTTTCTCCCTACCTGATATTATCATTATAGACTACCAAATAGTTTCAGCAAACGAGCTTGCTCAAAATGGCAAACAGGGGCTAAACAATAAACCTAACAAACTAAGGGGTGTTATTATGGGCGCACGACTTGAGGGTAAAAGAATTCTAGTAACCGCAGCAGCGCAAGGAATAGGAAGGGCTTGCGTTGAAGCCTTCCAAAATGAAGGGGCGCTTGTTACAGCGACGGATATAAATGCCGAGAAACTAAATCACCTCTCGGATATTCCAATGGTTAAAACCATGGTGTTGGACGTTACGGATCCAGGGGAAATACAGGTCGCCGCAAAAGATATTGGAACATTAGATGTCCTATTTAATTGTGCTGGTTTTGTTCATCACGGAACTATTTTAGAGTGTGATGAAGATGCATGGGATTTTTCTTTTGAACTTAATGTAAAAGCCCAATACAGAATGATTCGGGCATTTTTGCCGTCGATGCTCGCTGCTAAAAGTGGGTCTATAATTAATATGGCATCGGTATGTTCCAGCGTAAAAGGTATTGTGAGTAGAGCTGTTTACGGTGCAAGCAAGGCAGCCGTAATTGGGCTGACGAAGTCCGTTTCGGCTGATTATTTACGGCACGGAATACGTTGTAACTGTATATGCCCAGGAACCGTCCAATCCCCATCTTTAGATGAACGAATTAACGCGTTCGAAGATCCTATTAAGGCAAGAGAAGATTTCATAGCGCGACAACCTCTGGGCCGCCTTGGAACTGCAGAAGAAATTGCTGCCATTACCGTGTACTTAGCATCCGACGAGAGCGCGTACACTACCGGGCAATCCTTCATTATCGATGGTGGCATTACGGGATGACCTCCAATTCATACTTCGATCTAGACGGATTCCAGGCGGCAAAATCCCGTATCGCCGCCACAACTAGATACACTCCATTGTTCAAAGCAGAGAGCCTTTACGACAATCCCATATCTAAGGGAACTCTCTCATTAAAACTCGAGAATCTTCAACCAACCGGATCTTTCAAAGTCCGGGGAGCGATGAACACCATGGGGTTGCTAGGCGAAAGAGAAAAAGAGAAAGGCTTAATAACAGCCTCGGGCGGGAATCATGGCCTCGCAGTTGCGTATGCAGCAGCTATAGCGCGGGTCCCTGCATTAATTTATCTTCCTAGCTCTACCCCAGACCAGAAAATACAAAAGTTAAAATCCTGGGGTGCGTCGACGCGGGTGGTTGGAGACGTGTGGGATAAAGCCAATGATGCTGCCCTTGTGGAAGCCCAAAAAAGCCGCATGACTTACATTCACCCCTTTGCCGACCCTAGAGTGATACAAGGTCAAGGAACAGTGGCTTTGGAAATACTAGACACTGATCGAAATATAGATACGTTAGTCGTTGCTGTAGGGGGTGGCGGATTAATTTCCGGTGTAGCAGTTGCGGCAAAAAAAATAAATCCCAATATAAGAATTATTGGCGTCGAACCGACCGGCGCACCAACTCATTCTCAAAGTCGAAAGGCTGGGAAAGTAGTCACCTTATCCACAGTAAACACGAGAGCCGGTACTCTAGCACCCCAGCGAAGTGAACAACTAAATTTCGAACTTATTCAAGAGTACGTGGACGAATTAGTTTTAGTGGACGATGTTTCGATGCAAAAAGCAGCTGAGTGGCTATGGTTCGAACTTGGCATAGCAGCCGAATTAAGCAGTGCGGCAGTAATAGCAGCACTATCTCATGACTCCATTTTGAAATCTCAGTCTAACATTTGCTCTATCATCTGCG
Organism: uncultured Nisaea sp.; assembly: GCA_964342575.1. GTDB lineage: Bacteria > Pseudomonadota > Alphaproteobacteria > Thalassobaculales > Thalassobaculaceae. The sequence goes on from CAYFGZ010000007.1 coordinate 27,859, forward strand.
GAGCTGGAACCGATGGAATAATCTAGACCCTTTCAGCTCTCAGATTTCGCGTTGGAGATTTAAGCCCACGTGGAAAGCGTCAAAATTTCTGAGCTCCTGGCGTCTCCATGTCTCGACCAGTGGCGAACTAGTAATCAAGGGTACAATTTGTTCACTAATACCCCCATGCGAACGAAGTGGTTCATCCAGGCCTGACAAATCGTGGTGCTCAGCATTAATTCCTAGGACTTTATTCTTATCGGATATAATTATGATATCTCCCATCCGATCTTCTGGCAGTTCCAACATGTCGCATGCTTCCTTTCTGGTTAGCACCATCTCGACACCATCCAGGGCTTTTAATGCCATTAGGGCGGTATTGATATCTTGATTTGAAGATAAATACACGGTTGCAAACGAGCCCAGCGCACCGTGATGGACAGTATAAGGATCCGTTATAGGAAGGATCACTCGTGCCTTTTTTATTCCCAAAAATTCATCAAAAAACTCCTGAAGATAAATGACATCCGGATTACCAGCCTCATCGTGCTTAGCGTTCATGCCGTGATCTGCAGTTAAAATCAAATCGGCGCCCTGACCCCGTAACGTAGCCCAGTAGTCGTCCATCATTTTATAAAAATCATTTGCCCCATTGGTACCTGGCGCAAACTTATGTTGAATATAATCCGTAGTCGACAGATACATGATATCTGGCTTCTTTTCCTGCATCAATTTCACCCCCGTTGCAAAAACAAATTCCGATAAGTCGGCGCTATATACAGAGGGTAATGGTAAGCCAGTCAGATCTAACAACCCTTCACAACCATTTTCTTCAAAATTGGCTTCATCGGCTTTTTCAGCTGATACGCATATTGAACCACTCTTTCCATGGTTCAAACCATGTCCAAGTAGTCTCCTCAACTTGTCTTTCGCAGTTACGATGGCAACCTTGGCACCTTCTTTTTCGAAAGCAGACAATATAGTGGGAACCCTCAAAAACTTGGGGTCGTTCATCATTACTTCGGTCCCAGTTCGAGAATCATAAAAAAAGTTTCCAGATATACCGTGAACAGATGGAGGGCAGCCCGTGATGATAGAAATATTATTAGGGTTGGTAAAACTTGGAATCACACAATTCACCCGGAGGTCTGCGCCTTCTCGAATCATCTTCTCGGTGAATGGCATCACTCCTTCTTGTACAGCCTTTTCTATGTAATCCGGTTCAGAGCCATCTATACAGATGACAATCAATGTTTTTCTCGGCCAGCGATAATCTCGGCCATTTACATTTACAATCTTTTCCATGACTCCTCGATTTTATTACTCTCAACGAGCTTCATATTTAGTCCTTATCTCCATGGTCAGTTGCACTTTTTTTATTGCGCATAGACTAACCTTCAAGAAGGTATTTCTTGATCTTCTCCCTTCTCAATAACAAATTCAATTTTATCCTTCTCTTCATTAATTGAGACAAGAACGTGGCCCTTGGAACCGCAGAAATGTTTAAAATCAAGGGGTGACGCTGGGTCAGTAGAGATTACCCTAATCCTGGAACCGGTTTCTAAACTTTGTAATGCCTTCCGAGCCTTGAGGACGGGCAACGGGCATTTTAAACCGGTTGCGTCCACAAAAATAAGTTTACAATTCATCATATTTTGACTTTCGTTTGTTATCCGTACAAACTTTCTATTCTTAGTCTTTTTAACTTTATAACTTCAAATAAATTCTTATCATCTTTAGTAAAAAAACACTCTAAATCAGTAAGATACCCTATCTCAAGTTGTAGTTACATCTGTGGATAATTAGATCTCAAAAGACCGAATTATATTATTTTTGGATGATTTAGAAAATTATATGAACGAATTTTTTGTATTTATACATTTTTAAATAAATTTTTTCAATATTTTCAAAAATGCCACATTAATAATGCAAAGTATTCATTTCCTTTAATACTTCAAATTATCCACATTCGTTCCACAACCTTCACTTTATTCCATTGATTTCTTTTGATAAATTATCGTCATTGCTTTCATCTAGTCGACACTACCTTACTAAATACGAGAAACTCGGCCCACTAGATTATTTGAATAATGTGTCTATTACTTGCCTTCAAAAATTGGATCCCTTTTTTCTAAAAAAGCCCGATAGCCCTCGCGTAGCTCGTCACTGCTCAATGGTCTCCCCTCTCGTATCCCATCGACTATTCGGCTAGCGAATTTCTTATGCCAGCGATTAACCAAAGGCGCCCCGCTGCAGATCCGAGCAGCTACTTGATCCACTTCCTTATCCAATTCGTTGTCTTTCACAACTCTAGTTAACAATCCTTTTTCCATTGCTTCCTTTGCATCGAAAATTCGCCCCTCTAAAAGTATCTCAAGTGCAACAGATTTACCTACTAAATTTATAAGCCCTGACAATTCATAGTGAGACATCACCAGCCCAAGACGATTTACCGGTATTCCAAATTGCGAGTTCTCGCTGGCAATCCTTAGGTCACCGACCGACGCTAACTCTAATGCACCTCCAATGCATAATCCTTGAATACGAACTATTATCGGATGCCTGCAGTCCAAAAGACTCATCATTGCCTGATGCATTAGAAAGCCATATTCAGCGGCCTTTCGGGAATCGGCCCGCTCAGTTTCAAATTCCTTAATATCGGCTCCAGGTCCCAGAGCTTTGTTTCCTGCACCCCGCAAGACAATACACCTAATCTCATCATCTTGGCTAAGCTCAGTGAACGCACTCCCGATCCTTTCCCACGCGTCCTTGTTTAGGGCATTCAACTTCTCTGGTCGGTTAATGACTACTGTGGCGAGAGATCCCTTGTACTCGATTAAGACCGATTCCTCTACTTTCATTTAACTATCCTTAAACGTTAATCGTAACTACCTAACCTCAGCCGCAGCCATTAGATCCGGAATACCAACTACTTTATTCCTGACTAAGTAAGAAGGGTCTTCTTCTCCAAACGGAGCAATGTTCCAAATCCAGTTTTTCCCAACCCAGGGAAATTTAATGTCATATAAGGCCGAAAACTTGCCAATGAGCCCATAGTCCCGGCCTACAATTTCACGTTCTAAATCCGCAATCAAACAAACGGTTCCGGAAAACTTTCTGAGATAGTCTAGATGTATCTCTATCAACTGCTGCGCGATCAATTCCAACTGATCCTCAGAAACTGAATAAACTTTCTCTAAATATCGAAGGGGCAATGTTGGTAATTGAGACAATAAGTTCAATGAAACGACGAGATCCGCCGAACGATCATTCAAAAACCTGTGGGGATCATTGATACTTAGATCACCTCTAAAGAAGTTATCCAAACTCTCTGTAACGTCATGCCTTAATAATTTTAATCGTTTATTTTTGAGTGACGCAATTCGCATTGGAACAGTATGAACTAGATCCACCAAAACAACTTCCGAGAACCTATCCAACAATTCTCCCAAGGGTACGTCGTAGCCCAACCCGGCTCCAAAGATAACAGCGGATGTTCCGCCTGGACATTTCTGGGCAGCTTCTAATATTGTTTTCCGCGAATTTATTAAGTGATTACTCCAATCCTTTTTACAACGGTTATACCGGCTCATAATTGATATTGTTTCCCTCAAAAACCCCATCCGTCGGGCCAAATGTGAGCAGGGAGTAATTGAGTACATGAAGCTTTCAAGAAACATTTATATCTCACATTCGATATTTTGCTCAGTACATTTGGTCTTTGAGACAGATACCATAATTAGCTCAATCCGGCACCGCTCCAATAATAATGTAAGGGACTATTTAACCGCAAGATTTCATACTTTATGAAGCAATATTTTTGCCATTTCGCCAGTCGAATAATCTAAAATTATTCATAAGCGGCCAACGTAAAGCGTTACAACTTAATATTGTAAAAATTATCACTTTAAATTTCAACCAATCCATAAGCACGGGGAAAAGGCCATCTACATCGGTCTTTTTCTATTTATTGTTCGCCAACGTCGCGCTTGATTGAGGATAGAATATAAGCCATTATATGTTGAACCGTTGGGGTGTCCTCTTTAGGACTGAGAAGCTGTAATGCTAACCCACTGGACCTGATCCGGGCAATACTGGCGTAGGGAACGGGACTATCATTCGCTCAAGCCCGGCACCGTCTTGCTAATTGAAGGATAAAACACAGCGAATGAAATTCAACCAACAAAAAAAACAGTTATTTTCTAAGACCTTTCGACCAAGATCCGACTTATCAAATCTATTCATAGATAACGTTGGTGAGATATAGGGTTATGGTAGATATTTCGATAGTAGGCGCTGGAGTTGTGGGTCTTTGCGTTGCAACAGAACTTCTGAATCGAGGATTGAAGGTCCGCGTTTACGACAAAGCGGGGAAGCCCGGACCACATGCTTGCTCGTGGTGGGCTGGAGGCATGCTAGCACCTTTTTGCGAAGCTGAAAGCGCCGAAGAACCCGTATCACGGCTTGGAAGAGAGGCAGCCAGTTGGTGGGAGTGCTTAACCCCAGTTTACAAGCGAGGTTCATTGGTAGTTGCAGCACCCCGGGATACGGCTGATTTGAAACGATTCGCTCGACTCACCCAAAATCACAGGACATTAGTTGGTTCTGATATCACTGAATTAGAACCTGATCTCGAGTCCCGTTTTGTTCGCGCTTTATTTTTTGAGGACGAAGCCCATATCAATCCTCGAGAGGCACTGCAAAGCTTATACAACCTATTGCATACGAGTGGCGCGGATTTCGTTCCGAGTCCACCTCCAGACTCACTTTCAAATTATATTGACTGCCGCGGACTAGCGGCAAACGATTGCATGAACGATCTACGAGGAGTCAAAGGGGAGATGCTCATAATACGAACCAAGGAAATATGTTTTACACGCCCCATCCGACTTTTACACCCACGGATTCCACTCTACATCGTACCTCGAGGAGATGGAGTTTATATGGTTGGCGCGACTACAATAGAATCTCACGATAGTGAACGTGTTTCAGTGAGATCAATGCTTGAACTCTTGAGCGCAGCATATGCCTTAAACCCCGCTTTCGGCGAAGCTGAAATTCTGGAGACAGGAGTTGACCTGCGTCCAGCATTCAGCGACAACCTACCTAAAATTCGAAGATTGGGAAACGCCATTTTTGCCAATGGGCTATATCGCCATGGCTACCTTCTCGCACCAGTCGTAGCAAAACAGGTGGCCAACCTCTATCTTAACAACATCGCAGGAGAATTTGTGGATGAACATCACAGTTAACGGTAAACTACACAAAGTCACTGCTTGTAATTTGGCCGATTTGCTCCTTCAACTCAAATATAGCGGAAAAGTTGCAACCGCTTTGAATGAAAATTTTGTTGCCGCTCATGATCGTGATAAAACAGAGCTCCGCGATGGGGATAGGGTAGAAATCGTCACCCCTATGGAAGGAGGCTAAAATGCCTAAGTTTTACGGTAGAGAATTGTCTAGCAGATTGATGCTTGGGACATCTCAGTATCCTTCACCGACGATCCTAAGGTCAGCGTTTTTGGCATCAAATGCATCTGTTGCTACTGTGTCCTTGAGGAGAGAAGCAAATGATGGCAAAGGCAACCCTTTTTGGGATATTGTGCGGGAACTAAATGTGCACGTGTTGCCTAATACAGCCGGCTGCCACTCTGTCAAAGAAGCCATTACTACAGCTCACATGGCGCGCGAAGTATTTGAAACCAACTGGATAAAACTGGAGGTTATTGGTGATACCGACAGTTTGCAACCGGACATTTTCGGCCTCGTGGAGGCCGCCCGTATCCTCAGTGAAGATGGATTTCAAGTTTTTCCTTATTGTACAGAGGATCTCGTGGCCGCGGAAAAGCTATTAAGTGCTGGTTGCGAAGTTCTTATGCCGTGGGGTGCTCCAATCGGTTCTGGCATGGGACTTAATAATGAATATGGATTAAAAACTTTGCGTGCCCGCTATCCCGAAATACCCATGGTTATAGATGCAGGTATAGGGTTGCCGAGCCACGCGACTAGGGCTATGGAGTTAGGTTTTGATGCGATCTTATTGAATACGGCCGTAGCAAAAGCCGGTGATCCAGAAAAAATGGCCCTAGCTATATCTCATGCAATCACCGCGGGTCACATGGCTTTAAAGGCTGAGCCAATGGAACCGAGAGATATGGCAAGCCCGTCAACACCTGTGATTGGTCAGGCCTTTCTCTCATGATACTGGATCGATTTTATCCAATTTTTGATAATTGTCACTGGCTGTGTCGACTACTTCCGCTAGGAATTAAGCTCGTACAGTTTAGGATAAAAGATCATCCCATTGATAAAATCAGGGACCAAATCATTACAGCAAAAACACTTTGTGATAAATTTAATACGATCATGATCGTAAATGACTACTGGGAAATAGCCATAGAATTAGGTTGCCAGTGGGTACACCTGGGACAGGAAGATTTGGATTCAGCAGATTTAAAGGCGATTAAACACGCTGGCATAAAGCTAGGTATTAGCACACATGATGAAAATGAGTTAGAACGTGCTTTGCAGAATCAACCAGACTATGTAGCGCTTGGGCCTGTTTATCCCACAATATTAAAGAAAATGAAATGGCGTCAACAAGGTTTGCCGCGGGTTACCGAATGGAAAAATCGTATTGGTCATTTGCCACTTGTAGCCATTGGAGGGATGACCGTCGAACGGGCGCCCGGTGCATTTGATGCCGGAGCAGATATTGTATCGGTCGTTACCGACATCACGCTAAACGACAATCCTGAGCAGAGAGTAAAACGCTGGATTGATACTACGCGATAAGAAAATAGCTCTATATTGAGACCCTATGACCTAGAATAACCAAATTTTTCTGGAGTTTATAGACTCTGAAGCACCCGTATATCGGGGCTAACGGTATGAAGATTGACCAAAATAATATTGATAGTATGGTGTTTCTGAACAAAGCGAATGAATAGACTGCGACAGATTAGTTTAACTTTCTAAAAACAAGGCCTTTCAATGACTGGGGATTTAACGCCAGACTATCGTATCAGCCCTGCACTACTTGCAGCGCGCGTACTCCTGGACATCGAGGCAATTACTATTCGTCCCGACGAACCGTTCACTTTCACCTCGGGCCGCCTCTCGCCGGTATACGTCGATTGTCGACGTATTATTTCTTTTCCTCGAGCCCGATCAATGCTAATGCGCATGAGCGTAGAGCTACTCTATAATGCAGTTGGGCCCGAGGCATTCGACGCCGTAGCCGGAGGCGAAACGGCTGGCATTCCATTTTCCGCTTGGATAGCGGAGTTGCTAGACTTGCCTATGTTATATGTGAGAAAACAACCCAAGGGTTTTGGCAGGAATGCCCGGATAGAAGGAACTTTGCAAGAAGGCAACCGCATTCTTCTTGTCGAAGATCTCGCAACAGATGGCGGTAGTAAAATTAATTTCATCGAAGCGCTCCGTGAAGCGGGTGGAGATGTACGGCACTGCTTTGTTATTTTTCACTATGGAAACTTTCCTGAGAGCAAAACCAATCTAGCAAAACTGGGGGTTCATTTGCACGGACTCTGTACTTGGTGGGATGTACTGGAAGTGGCCAAGACTCGCAGTTACACGCCTACTGAATTACAAACCGTGCGAGAATTTCTAGTGAACCCAGATGGCTGGGAAAAAAATATTACAAAAACTAAATGACCATGGTGACCGAAGAATAGAAAAGGATAATTTGATGATCAAAATCCACGGCAGAAACAATTCTTCAAACGTCCAAAAAGTGGTTTGGGCACTCAATGAAATGAACCTTCCCTACGCTCGAATAGATGCGGGCGGACAGTTTGGGCTCGTGAATGAGCCACATTATCTTGCTATGAACCCAAATGCGAGAGTACCTACGATGGAAGACAATGGATTTATTTTATGGGAGTCAAATGCAATCATTCGATATATAGGTTCGAAATACGGTAATGACGATATAATTCCCTCTGATATTCAAACTCGTGCCAGCGCAGACCGCTGGATGGATTGGCAACAAACAACGGTGGCACCAATAATTACTCCAATCTTTTGGGGTCTAGTCCGAACCCCTGAAGAGAAGAGGAACTTGGAGACTATAGAGGAAAATCGGATAAAGATGATAGACGTCATGAGAATTTTGGACGAAAACTTGTCTGATAAACCTTATGTAGCCGGCGATCGCTTCACGATTGGTGATATTCCCCTAGGTATTATGGTTTATCGGTGGTTTACACTGATCCAAAACCGCCCCCAAATGGGTAATCTAGAAAGTTGGTATAATGGTTTGGAACAACGCCCAGCATTTAAAACGCACGTTTTGGATATCCCACTTACTTGAATTTGATATACGTTACAATAAACGGGCCTGCAGCCATGGGACAATCACTAAGGCTTTTTGATGACGCAATTCTATCGACTCCTTGCTGTCCTTCTCTCTGTGACAACACTAGTTTGCTGTGAGGAAAGTTATACAGAACCATTCAATAAAAGAGAAATCATGCCGCCACCAGGAGCCGGATATAGAGGGAAGATTTGCCCAGTAATCAGAAATTATGCCCCGTTCGCTATAACTGGTCGCCTACAGCTAAAATCCCGCGAGCGTGCAACTTTTAGGTTGTCACGTAATGAGAGCAAGAAAATATGCATCACCGGTGAATTATACGGTAGAAATACGATTTCGTTTGTATTAACTAACTATTTAACACTGCCTCTTTTCTCATGCTACACTCGAACGAACCAATCAATAGACGTATACGCACGCAAGCAGAATGACACATGGGTATACAAAGCCACATGCCGAAAATGATTTTTTCCCTTGAGAATCTGATTGCAAGTATTTATTTGTCTTCAAATTGATGTAGCTTGCGCGGCGGTAATATTAAGCTCATCTGACTATCAAGTTCATTAGACGTTATGAAATCTGGCTGAGCTCCTCTAACTGTACACGCCAGTCCACCCGCCACACTAGCTCTGTGAAGGGCTGTTTTACTATCGCTTCCATCTAATATACTTACCGCGAACGCACCTACGAAGGTGTCCCCCGCGCCAACGGTATCAACAGGATCTACTTTCAATGCAGACACTCTGTACAGGCCGTCCTTATTAGCCAAAACTCCTCCTTCGCTGCCCAGCGTAACGATACATTCTGCATCAAATTGGCTAGAAAACTCTATTGCATGAGCCTCAGGGGTTTTTACTTCACCGGACAGTAATTTCACCTCCAATTCATTAAATATTAGAAAGTCGCAGTTTTTCAAAACAGCTCTATCAATCGGACCTGCTGGAGCATAATTAAGAATTATCCTGCAACCCGCTTCCCTCGCCCTAAATATTATCTTCTCTATCTCTCGTGTAGTAACCTCCATCTGCAAAACCAATACCGTGTCCGGCCGTAAATCCTCATCCTTTACTTGATCTGACGATGTTTTCAGATTAGCTCCACTTGCTACCACAATCTGATTCTCGCCACTTTTTTCTACCATCACAAACGCGGTTCCAGTAGCGCCATTGACCGCTTTTACGCAGCTAACATCTACACCCGCTTCAGTCAGTGACTCCACAACTGGCTTGCCAAATGCATCGTTTCCGATACTTCCAACCATTTTAACCATGCTCCCTAACCGAGCAGCAGCAACGGCCTGATTGCCCCCCTTACCACCAGGCAGAAGGGTATAATCTGAACAAAGAACCGTTTCACCTGGTTTAGGCAACGTATTTAAAGTGAAAAATAAATCCGCGTTGAGTGATCCAAAAACTACTATCATTGAAAAATCTTCTAACCCACTCCGACACCTGTTACAGCATTCATCTAAAAGTTGTAATGATCCACTCTAGATATTACAAATTACAAATGTCAAACATCTACCCCGTAATCCTCTCTGGAGGGTCAGGCACTCGCCTCTGGCCTATTTCGCGTTCGCTTTTTCCAAAGCAATTTCTCAATTTCAACAACGAGAATAGCTTTTTCCAGGAAACTGTACTTCGATTTCATAATCAGCCCGGGTATGCAAAACCAATAGTAATTTGTAATGCAGAACACCGTTTCATAGTAAAAGAACAGCTTTCATCTGTTGAAGTAGAACCAACCAGCATAATTTTAGAAGGCCAGGGGCGTAACACCGCCGCAGCCGCGGCTATAGCCGCTTTAAAAGTATCAGAATTAGACCAAGAGGGACTCGTGCTGCTGCTGGCCTCAGATCATTTGGTAACAAAACCTAAAATATTGAGACATGCAATCCAGGAAGCAAAAGCTGTTGCCATAAATAATAAACTTGTCACGTTTGGTATACCACCTGGCAGGCCTGAAACTGGTTACGGATACATTCAAATAGGCAATCCAATTCAAGATTCAAAGAATTGCTATTACGTCGATAGCTTCATAGAAAAACCCGACGAAACGACAGCTAGAACCTATTTATCCTCTGGCAAGTTTTTGTGGAATAGTAGTCTTTTCTTATTTCGCCCAGAATCCTATATCAAAGAGCTGCAGCGATTTAATCCAAATATTGCGCTTGCCAGTAAGACCGCGTTTTCGAAGGCTAGTACCGATCTTGGGTTTGTTCGACTAGATGAAGAGGCCTTTGGAACAGCCGACTCTATTTCAATTGATTACGCTGTTATGGAAAATACTAAATTAGCTGCCGTGGTCCCCGTTGATCCCGGTTGGAGTGATATCGGTTCATGGGCTTCCCTTTGGGAAGTATTAGATAAAGATGACTTTAATAATGCTTGTATTGGCGATGTCGTAACCTCCGATACCGCGAATACTCTCATCCACTCCACTTCCCGCCTAGTAACTGCTGTCGGGGTTGAAAATGTTGTAATTGCTGAAACGGCTGATGCTGTCATGGTTGTAAAAAAAGACCGATCCCAAGATGTAAAAACTATCGTTGATACACTCCGAAAAGCTAGCCGTCCCGAGATACGTGAGCACGAGTTAGTTCACCGGCCCTGGGGAAGCTTTGAAGTATTAAATGAGGGTCCAAACTACCTAGTCAAACGCATCACTGTTAATCCAGGAGCCTCGTTGTCATTACAAAGCCACCAGAAACGTTCTGAACACTGGGTGGTCATAGAGGGCGTCGCACGGGTCACATTAGGACCCAATCGAGGACAACTCAACACATCTGATCTATACCGCAATCAGTCAACATATATCCCCGCAGGATTGCTTCATCGTTTAGAAAACAAACAGACCATATCGCTCATAATAATTGAGGTGCAAACCGGTGACTATTTAGATGAAAGTGACATTAAACGTTTTGAGGATATCTATGGCAGAACCTCTCAAAATTCATGAAAATATGGACATATTATTTATATATAACGCACCAAATCCAGACTTTGCTTTTCGACTCCCGTTTCTACTTTTTGCACAGCTTCTAGCAGTCCCCCATTTACCGGCGCATCCACGCCTATTTCCTTTCCCTTCTGAACAACAAATCCATTGATCGCGTGTATCTCAGTTCTTCTAAACTTAGCTATATCTTGGGCCATTGACGGACGCGAGTCGTCACTTCTTCCAATGGCACTTTCCTCCATGGTTTTCTCCATTTTTCCAACCATCTCCGTATTTCCGTCCATAGCAGCAATCCAAGCTTCGGGAGAAAACTTATTGATAGTCTCTAGCTCGTAGCCAAGAGCCTGGCCTATTTTTACCGCTTCGCCCGCCAAGCGAATGCTTAGGCGTCTAGTAATTTCTTCTTTATCGCAATCATTTGCACTCATTCCCGTTGCAGCACAAACGCCATTTCGCATAGCATTTGCCACTAACTTGGACCATCGCTCTCCCCACAAGTTAGTCGTGGCCTTGGCACTGTCAACAGAACTCAATAACTTAACAATTTCCTCAATCCTTGGCGTAATTCTCCCATGGACTTCCCCCGCCCTAAACACAGTATGCTTTTCACCGCCTAAAGGAACGCCCCTTCTCACAATCCCAGGGCCTATTAATTCAACGGCTATTTTTGCGGCTATACAACCTGTCGTTCGGCCCCACCCAACGATCCCTGCTATTGTTTCTTCGTTAATGCAGTTCTGCAGTGAAACACAAAAGCCGGTTGGTGCCAGATAATCTTTCACGAGCATGGTTGCCCAAGCCGTATCGTAAGATTTCATGCAAATGAAAGCAATATCGATTGGTTTTTCGCGCGTTAGCGACTGCATTTCAGTTAAACTTATCGCCCGGGTAGATACGTTAAAACATTCTGCTTCTGTTAGACCACTCAATGTTAATCCGGCATCATTCATAGCAGTCACATGCTCTGGCCACGGATCGACAAAAACTACATCTTCTCCCAGGCGGGCCATATAACCGCCAACGTAAGACCCCACAGCTCCAGCTCCCATAACCAAAATCCTTCTTGCCATCTGTGTTCTCCCTTAATGTGTTATATCAATGGAACTCCAGGTTCGCGACTTTTAAAAATGAGTGGCACTGATGGTTAGTCTATGCATCACCCGCCTCTCCCCATGGTAATCATTTAAAGCTCGATGCTGGGTGCAACGATTATCCCAAAGCACCAAACTCCCTTTTCTATAATTTACCCTGCAGGTGAAATCGGGTTGCGTAGCGTGATCCCGAAGGAAATTTAGAATCGGCTTGCTCTCTTCCACTGTCATATCCTTGAATCGAGATAGATGACCGGAACTAACGTATAAGGCTCTTTTTCCTGTTTCCGGGTGTATACGAACTATAGGATGAAAGGAGGCCTCGTCAGCCCTATCTAAATTTTGGATTTCAAACCTAGTTGCGTTCATCACAGCTTCTCTGCCCCCTGCATGTTTGAGGGCTGCTGAATATTCTCCCTGCATGCTATTTAATATGCTCTTCATACCTTCAGATAAGTTCTCATACGCTAAGTACAAGTTCGTTAACATCGTATCCCCACCTTTGGACGGAACCTCTAACGCATAGAGCATTGTCCCCAATGGTGGTATTCGCGTAAACGACATGTCGGAATGCCAGTTACCTCCAAAATTTCTCTTTTCACCTGGCTCCTTCCGGATTTCAAAAATCTCTGGATGCTCTAACAATCCTTCCACAAATGGATACGGCACCAATTCACCAAATTTTTGTGCAAATAACTTGTAATCCGCGGGATTCAAAAATTGGTCATGAAAAACGATCACCAAATACTCCAGAAATGCTCGCTGAATTTCCTTGAGTGTTCGATTACTGAGGTTTCGACTTAGATCGACTCCGGTGATTTCAGCACCCATAGCTCCGGAAAGTGGCAAAACCGAAATAGTTTGGTAACTCATAAAAAAATCCCACGAATACGAGCAACAACAGATTCACAAAACCCGACGCCAAATCGTAAAACATCGTGTAGAATCCGACTAGAACTTTACCCAGTCCACAAACAATATTAAGCATGTGGCATATCAAAGGCTATTGTCGCGAGAACTTATCTTTACAATTCCTTTTCATTGATATGTGATATAATGAGTAAGATAAGGTGTTGTTTACAGCGCTGTAAGACATCAAAGCCGTTGCATTATGTAATTCAGCACACCGTTACAATATTTGTTATTGCGATTTTCTTTGTGTCACACTCACTACAACCAATTTTTCTATCACTTGTTTCGGCATTTTTATTTGCCCTGGGAGCACAATTTCAGAATTTGGGGTTGGCCCACATGGATTCTCGAAGCGGGGCAGCCATAACAATTTCTACATCCGCAATACTATATCTTCTAGCTTCGCCATTTTTTTTAAAACTGGAGAATTTGATGCATCCCGCCGCGCTAATATTCGTCGCGGTAGGATTGTTCCGACCGGCAGTATCCGCAAATCTAGCTCTAGCTGGAATGCGATTTCTAGGCCCAACACTATCTTCAACACTTACATCAACTGCCCCACTATTCGGCGTAGGCCTTGGCATTATTTTCCTGGGTGAAATTCTAACTATCCCTATAGCGATTGGAACTGTTGTAATCGTTTTGGCCATTATGATGTTAGCAAAGAAGGATGAAGGTATATCAACGAATTGGCCTCTTTGGGCCCTAGTACTGCCAATTGGGGCGGCTGCGATTCGTGCTTTTGCACATGTACTTACCAAAATCGGTATGGAACAAGTTCCCGATGCCTATCTCGCTGGCCTTATTGGTTTCGTAGTGTCAGCGGTGATAACCTTTTGCATACATAAACTCAGGCATCAAACGCAGGCGACAAATCTCCGAAACCGCGGAACTGGATGGTTCATGGGAGCCAGTGTTTGTTTTAGCCTAGCGGTAATTTCTCTGAACACCGCTTTGCATACTGGCCAGGTGATCCAAGTGGTCCCCATTGTCGCTGCATCGCCGATCTTTACCCTTCTACTCAGTATAACTATTTTTAGGCGTGAGCTAATCACCGGAAAACTTGTAGTTGCAGTGCTAATGGTAGTTCCAGCAGTCGCCTTAATTGCAACTGCATAGAGTAAAAAAACTTGTCATTGCATCTTGTTAAATTGGGTTGCAAACTCTCGCCTACTGCCAACCGGGAGGTCTCAAGGTGTGCCATTCCGTGTTAGCCTGGTAAGCGGCTCCAGCCTGGACAAGTAAAGGTTCGGAAAGATGGTGACCAACAAATTGCATTGACAATGGTAATCCGTTGTTATTCAAACCGCAGGGCATTGCAATTGTAGGTACCCCGGCAAAATCCATTGGCACGGTGAAACGGGAATCCCATGGGTCCCGGTTTTCTGGTATGGGCCCATATGCATCTTTTTCTGTATAGGGGTAAGCTGCCCTTGGAGTTGAAGGACAAAGTAGTAGATCAATGCTGGACATTGTTTTGCTGAGCTCACCATTGCAAGCTTGTCGAGCCTCTTGAGCCCGGGCGTAATCCGCGGCCGAGAACTGTGTACCTCTCCTTAACCACTCTTGGAACCATAATCCGTATTCTGCACTACGAGCAGGATAATATTCCCGGTGTGCGTCAGCCGCTTCAGAACTGCATAGTGTGGGCCAAGCAGCCATGTATTCACGCAATTTTTTCGGCATTGAAACCTCTATTACAGTAGCACCCAATTTTTCCATCACTTGCAAACCGTCAACTACTGCCTCGGCAAAATCCGTCTCCAAGTCCCGTGAACTATATTCTGGATCCCAACCAAGTCGAAGACCTTTGACGCCATCATTGATTCCATCCAACATGTTAGGTACGGGATCTATTAATGCGGTAGGGTCCTTTGCATCGGCGCCCGAAATAACCTGCATCATTATGCCCGCATCGATAGCTGAACGGGTCAAAGGTCCTACATGATCCAGCGATTGGGCTAGGTCCAACACTCCAAATCGGCTCACTCTACCCCATGTCGGTTTTAACCCAACAGTTCCACATACGGCAGAAGGATGTCGAATAGATCCACCTGTATCACTTCCTAGGGTCGCATAGGCTAGTCCGGCAGCGGTAGCAACGCCTGAACCACTAGAAGATGCTCCAGGCCAATGATCCTTACGCCAGGGATTCTGTGGCACTTGGCGGGCTGGATTATAACCTGCCATAGCGCCCTCAGTAAGGTTTAGTTTTCCGAGCATTATTCCACCAGCATCTCTGATTGCCTTCACAACGGTGGCGTCAAACTTGGGGATAAAGTTCTCCAAAACAGCAGTACCGCCCATTGTCCGCGTGCCTAAAGTGTAACACAAATCTTTGACAGCAACTGGCACACCATGCAGCAAACCCCGATAGTTTCCGCTTAAGATTTCAATTTCTGCCTGCCGTGCCTCGTCCAAAGCTTGCTCACTCATAACAGTTGCAAACGATTTTAATTCACCATCTAATGCATCTATTCTATCCAATAAATGTCTTGTCACCTCCACGGGCGAAATTACCTTCGTTTCTAGTAATTTTGATAACTCATAGATAGAAAGATAATGTAACGGTTCTGACATTTTGTAGCACTCCACGCCAACCTCGAGATACAGACTATTTTATAATTAAATTGTACCCTGCTATTTGAAAACTACTAAGGAAAACATATTATGATAGAACAGGTAGGAATCATAGGATTAGGAAACGCTGGCAGTGCCGTTGCAAGTGCTCTAGCTAAGAAAACAAAGGTAATAGGATTTGATATCAATTCTAGTCGCCGCGCTCTGGCGCAAAGCGCTGGGATAACATGTTTTGACTCTTGCGAAAAAGTCGCTCAGCATGCGAGACAAATTATTTTATCGCTTCCAAAACCCGAAATCTCGATCTCTTTGACTGAAACACTTGCTGCACTCCCCCGGCGTCCCGATGTCATCATAGAAACCAGTACGGTTACACCACAGACTGCCTTAAACTGCCATCTAATCTGTGAGAAAAATGGGATAGCATATGTGGATGCGGCTATTGCCGGCGGCGTAGCCAGCATGTCAGCAGGAAAAATAACTTTTTTTCTAGGTGGTACAGAGGAAAATAAACGAAAGGCTCGTCCTACTCTAGAAATGATTTGTGACGGAATATATGACCTTGGGCCTGTCGGCGCTGGAATGGGTACGAAAGTAGTCAACAATGGAATAATGCATGCCTTAATGGTTGTTTTAATAGAAGCTTTTAGTATTTCGAATAAATTAGGGGTCCCAAGCCAAACCTTGATCGACATATTGAATAGGGAAGAAGGCTTATTACGGCCTCTCATTCACCGCGTGCAAGAGCGAATGCAAAAAGGTAATTACAATGGAGGAATGTCTATAAGCAATGCCCGAAAAGATTCTATGCTAGCTCTTGAGACTGCACAGCAGCTTGGGATCCCCCTTTTTGCTACCCTCGCGGCTCACACGCCATACGAAATAGCTGAAGCAAAAGAGATGGGAGACATGGATTATGCTTCTTTGGCACTTCTCTGGGAGGAGTGGTCAAAAATTCGTTTTAATACTGCACCGAAGCTTCGATAGGTTATTAACCCAATATAATTTTAGTTTTCAGAGCTTTGACCGGTTATATTTCCAATCGATCCCGCATGTCATATTCATCTGCCAATGCGATCAGTTTATTCCAAGTAGAATTTTCTACTTCTATGCCATCGCGACGGCGGGCCACTTCTTTTTTATGTTCAATTTCCCCGGGGTAAAGAACTTCATCAAAACCTTCTGCTGGCATCGTATTCTTCAAATATTCCGCAAATTCACTGACCTCTCTTTTGAATGTTTCCAACGGCCTGAAGGCCTCTACCTTAAAAACTGCCATAAAACAGCCATCATTGTGCCGGCCAGTTGGCTCTACCCCATGTCCCAACCCAGTTAATATTCCCGAAAAAATTTCAATCATCGCAGAAAGTCCGTAACCCTTGTAACCTTCACTTCCTCCCAAGGGAAGCAGTGCCCCCCCCTCCTTGAATGCAATCGGACTCGTGGTGTTTTGACCACATTTGTCTATTATCCACCCCCCTGGAATTTTCTCATCCCTTGCAAGCGCAAGGTTAATTTTTCCAGCGGCGACGGCCGAAGAAGCCATATCAATAAAGAATGGTCCCTCTAAATTTGATGGCATAGCAATAGAAATAGGGTTCGTCCCAAGGCGCTTCTCCCTCCCACCGAACGGGGCAACATGCTTAGGCCCTCTTCCAGAATCAGCTGTAATCAATGCTATCATTCCTTCCCTAGCAGCCATTAATGGGTAACTCGCTAGACGGCCTATATGCCCTTGACGAAAAACTGTCGCCGCGGCAACATTCTGTGTTTTAGCCTTTTCAATCGTATATTTCATCGCCCGTTCATTAGCCACGTATCCAAAACCCCAGTGCCCGTCAACCACGGTAGTCGTTGGAGACTCCTGGATGATTTCCCATTTAGCACCCGGAACGATATCACCCTTTAATACACGCTCTATATACGTTGGAATCTGTATAATTCCGTGACTGTCGTGGCCAGATAAATTTGCATTTATGACGTGCCAAGCCACCGTTTTTGCCTCATTTTCTGGTGCTCCGGCTCCTTGGAGTAAACTCTCGGCTATCTCTATTGCGCGGTCCACACTGATAATTGGCATTGCAACTCCTCTCTTAGTGGGTCTTCGATCTGCTTAGATAACAATACGATTAATGCCCCCCCCGAGGCTTAGGTATTTGCCAGTGCGATGGAGAAGGATAGTCCAACCCCAGGTTTTCGCGCAGCGTAACGCCTTCATAATCATTGTGAAAGACCCCTCGTTTTTGTAATTCTGGAACAACGAACTTTACAAAGTCTTCGTACGCGCCCGGGACATGGGTTGCCGCTATCACAAATCCATCGCAGGCTTTGGTCACAAACCACTCCTCCATAATGTCGGCTACATCTTTACCGCTTCCAACCCATGGTCGATGTAGAAGGCCTCGTCCGCTGTATTTCATAAATTCATTGGGCGACGGATTGGCTTTTCCACTAGCCTCCAAAACTCTATCCCGTATACCTTGAATCCCCTGCATTCCCCCCAGTTCTGTTGCGGTCAACGGCTCATCCCGTCCACGACTAGAAAAATCAAAATTTAAGGCTTCCGAAAGTAATGATAGCTGGTCTAAATCTGTCGGAAGGGTATCAATTAATGCTCTTTTATCTTCCGC
The DNA here is from genome assembly GCA_964342575.1 of uncultured Nisaea sp. Classification (GTDB taxonomy): domain Bacteria; phylum Pseudomonadota; class Alphaproteobacteria; order Thalassobaculales; family Thalassobaculaceae. Next base: position 46,347 of record CAYFGZ010000007.1, read on the forward strand.
CTCAGTGCGTGTCTCTGCGCTCACACAATGCGATAGCACTGCGACTTTAACTTTCTCAGGGTCACGCCCGTGTGCGGCCACATTTTCTTTGAAAGCCGAGTACTCCTTGCGACCCACTTCAATATTTGGATATGCGACAAATACAAGTTCTGCCCATCGCGCCGCAAATCGTTGACCACGTCCACTTTGACCAGCTTGGATTAGAACGGGATGCCCCTGCTCCGATCTAGGAACTGTGAAAGGGCCTCTAGATTTGAAAAATCTCCCTTCATAATCTAGACGATGAACTTTCTTAGGATCCGCAAACCTATTATTAATTTTGTCATTCAATATTGACCCGTCTTCCCATGAATTCCAATGCCCCAGTACAATTTCCATAAATTCATCAGCTCGATCATAGCGCTGATCATGCTCCACAACTGAATCTGTCCCCATGTTCATCGCCTCACCATCATTGAGCGATGTTACTATATTCCAAGCAGCCCTGCCCTTACTCATTAAGTCAAGCGTTGCAAAAACGCGCGCCACATGAAAAGGTTCATAATATGTTGTGGAGTATGTTGAGCCGAGCCCCATTCGTTCGGTAGCCATCCCCATCGTCATGAGGACAGTAACTGGGTCCATCTTTACACAGCGGATTCCACCCTCAACCGTGTGCTCATGGTTTCCTCCAAACATATCCGGCATTGCAAGTCTATCATCAAAAAAACCAAGGTGAAATTTCCCCTCCTCCAATACCTTACCTATATGCCGATAAAAATCCGGCGATGTTGAATCTATTCTAGATTCAGGGTGGCGCCAGGAAGCAGCAAAATTTGTACAATTCTGGGCCTGCAAAAACCCAATAAGTGTCATTTTGCGCATAGAATTGTTGCTCCATCATCCTTGTTTAGCTTATTAACTACCAATTAAAACTAGATCAGCAGATGGAACATGTCGACCGACCTTAATCACACCATACGGATAATTTTGTTCTCTCGAAGGATCCTTAGTCGAGAAGCCGGAAACTTACTTGCTTCATGGCATTCATTAATTCAGATAGAAACAACGCCCTCTCGTCATTAAAACGATAGGGCGCAGTAGCAGTATATGGATGTAGGTGGGTGCAGACGCCTTATTTGGGTAATGAGCCTTGAACACCATCCACATAAAAATTCATTCCTAGCAACATTCCTATTTCAGCCACCTCACCAGCCTTGACAACTATTTTACCGGACTGATTTTTGATCGGCCCCGCAAAAGGATGTAACGATCCGTTCCTGATAGCTTCCTCAGTTTTCTTGGCTAGCGCTGCCACGTCTGCTGGCATATTGGTGTAAGGGGCCATCTTTACCATCTCGTCTTTCAAACCTTGCCACACATCCTGGGATTTCCAAGTACCGTCAATTACAGCTTTCGTTCGCTCAATATAGTAGTTGTCCCAGTCGTCAATAATTGCGGATAGTTGAGCTTTTGGGGCGAAATGAATCATATCTGATGCTTGCCCAAACCCCTTTACACCACGGTTCTCGGCGACCTGCAGAGGTGCCGGTGAATCAGTGTGCTGGGTGATAATATCAGCGCCCTGGTCAATTAGTGCTTTAGCCGCATCGCCCTCTTTACCTGGATCGTACCATGTGTTCACCCAGACAACACTGATAGTCATAGCTGGATTTACAGAACGAGCGCCAAGTAGGAAAGCATTGATTCCACGCACAACTTCAGGGATTGGAAACGACGCTACATAACCAATTTTATTTGATTTCGAAAGTTTACCAGCTATGACCCCCGCTATATATCTTCCCTCATAAAACCTTCCGCTGTACGTGCCAACATTCGCAGCCTGTTTGTATCCAGTGGCATGTTCAAACTTTACTCTTGGAAATCTCTTCGCTGCCTTAATAGTAGGGTTCATGAAACCAAAAGAAGTTGTGAAAATCAGCTTATGTCCAGAAGACGCTAACTGTCGAATAACGCGCTCCGCATCGGGACCCTCTTTAACACTCTCTACATAGGTTGTCTTAACTTTGCCACCAAGTGCTTTCTGAACTGCCAACCGCCCCTGATCGTGACGGTATGTCCAACCATGATCTCCAATTGGTCCCACGTAAACAAACCCAACTTTCGTCTCTGCTTTTGATTGAGATAAGCCTAATGGGCCTAAAAATACCACAACGAGTGCTATAGTTGCCAGGCTTAGTAGTTTTACAAATTTCATCTTTTATTCCTTACGTTGGTTATTATTGGAACTTTTATCTAGTCGGAGTGAATACCTTTCCGATACTCTGCGGAGCGTTCAAGCGGATTTTAGTTTCGTCTCTTGAGATCAATACTAGAACAACTATCGTGGCAATGTATGGCAACATTGACATGAACTGTGAGGCTATATCGATCCCCCACCCCTGAACATGCAGCTGTAAAATTGTAATTGCGCCAAACAAATAAGCCCCCAAAACGATGCGGCTAGCCCGCCATGTTCCAAATACCACTAGAGCGACCGCAATCCACCCTCGGCCTGCTGTCATATTCTCGGCCCAAAGGGGTGTATAAGCCAGCGAAAGATACGCGCCTGCCAAACCGCACATAAAACCGCCAAATAATACGGCTAAATATCGAACACGCAGAACGGAATAACCCAGCGCATGGGCCGAATCGTGTGATTCGCCCACAGCACGAAGTATCAGCCCATATCTAGTTCTGGATAAAAAATAACCTGAAGCAATAATCGTTAAAATCGATATATAAACCAGAAGATCTTGCTTAAAGAAAATCTGACCTACGATAGGAATTTGAGAGAGGCCTATTATTTCTAGTTTTTCTATAGGCTCTAGAGCAATTCCTACAAAACTTGCTCCAATCAGTGCACTCAATCCGATACCGAAAATAGTTAAAGCCAATCCCGTGGCAACTTGATTTGCCAAAAATGTCAAAGTTAAGATGGCAAAAATTGAAGCAAGCATTGTACCAGCCAAAGCACCTGCTAAAGCACCCAGCAAAGCGCTGCCACTAGTATATGCGGTCGCGAACGCCGCGATAGCCCCTATTAGCATCATCCCTTCTACGCCTAGGTTCAGAACCCCTGCTTTTTCAGCTATCAATTCTCCTGTTGCAGCCAATAATAAGGGCGTAGATGCAGTTATTACTGTTAGAGTGATTGCTATCACGTCCATAACCTAACCCTTCTGAAAGCATTTTATAGAAAATCGTTTGCGCACTCGGTATCTCGCCAACACATCACAGGCCAAAAGAAAAAATAATAATATGCCCTGAAAAAGCCCCGTAACAGCAGCAGGCAAGCCAATTTCAATTTGGGCATTCTCACCACCTATATAGGACAATGCCATAACCAGGCCGGCGAATAAAACGCCGATAGGATTCAACCTTCCCAGAAAAGCTACTATAATAGCTGTAAAGCCATAACCAGGAGATACAGATGGCAATAACTGTCCAATAGTTCCCGTAACCTCTGATATTCCAGCCAAACCCGCTAACCCTCCGCTTAATAACATTGATGTCCAAATGAGATTGGCTTGACTGTATCCGGCAAACTTAGCAGCGGCCGGAGCCAGCCCTAAAACTCTTAGCTGAAAGCCCCAAATTGTTCGGCTAAAGAAAATCCAACCCAGTACCACCGCTATTAAGCTAAATACGGCTCCTAAATTTAATCGGGTATCCTCTATGATCACGGGAAGCATCGCAAATTCAGAAAAAATCCTACTCTCCGGAAAATTATACCCAGCAGGATCTCTCCATGGTCCGTGTACTAAGAAGCTTAAGGTCAGTATTGCAATATAGGATAGCATTAAACTGGTTAGAATTTCGTTTGCATTAAATCTCGTTTTTAGAAGAGCTGGGATCATCCCCCAAAACACACCGCCAAAGATCCCCATAATAAGCACCAATGGAAGTAGAAGAAAGCTGTCTAAATTGTGGAAAAATAACGCGGCACCGCCCCCAAAGATCGCCCCCATTGTAAACTGCCCTTCAGCACCGATATTCCATACATTCGCTCTAAAACCGATCGAAAGGCCAACGCCTATCATGACTAACGGTGTTGCTTTCACCAGCAACTCACTTAGGCCAAAAATAGTCGTAAGAGGTTGAACAAAAAATGTATAAAGCGACAACCACGGATCTTTACCTAGCAGCGAAAAAATTGCGATTCCACTAGCTATAGTTAGGATTATCGCTATGAGTGGCGACAAAATTATCCAGTTTCTTGAAACTTCTACCCGTCGTTCCAGACTAATCATCTATAAACGCTCTTTTTCAACGCGACTTGAGCCCAATTATTTGCCTCCCATCAAAAGGCCTATCTGCTCGACAGACACCGAGTCTATATCCCAAATCTGGGAGAGATTCCCTTGCGCTATTACTGTAATTCGGCTGCAAATTTCAAATATTTCATCCAAGTCCTGCGAAATAATTAGTACTGCACAGCCGCGGGCTGCCATTTTTATAAGAGAGCGCCGAAGCACCATTGCCGCACCAACGTCAACACCCCATGTAGGTTGTGCGATTACCAAAATTCCAGGATTTTGAAGTATTTCCCTGCCCACTATAAACTTTTGAACATTACCTCCTGATAAACTAGCCGCCTCGGCGTCAATTCCGCCAGCGCGTACATCAAAAGTTGATAAAATTTGCTCTGCAAAAGGCCTAACCCTGCTTTTGTCGATAAAACCTCTATTTTCCATGCGCTGCGATTTAGATGCAGTCAAAAGTGTGTTTTCTGCGAGCGTCATTTCACTAATTGCCGCGTGACCTAGTCTCTGCTCCGGTATAAACCCTACTCCTAAAGCACGCCGCGCAGCCGGTTTCATTTGCATCACCGGTTGATTATCGAATTTGATTATTGATGATGGGTCGAGCTGATTGTCTTCGCCGGATAATGCCGCCATCAATTCGGTTTGGCCATTCCCAGCAACGCCAGCGACGCCTAGAACTTCACCTCCTTTAACAGTAAAGGAAATACTTTTCAAATTGACCCCGAAGGGATCGACCGAACGCGAGCTCAAGTCTTTTACAACTATTCGCGGATCTCGGCTAACAGCGCCCCACTTTCTTTTAATTTCTGGGAGTCCCTCCCCAATCATCATCTCTGCCATACTCCCAATGGTTTCCCGGCTTGGGTCACAATTGGCAACCACTTTACCCCTACGAAGAATCGTAGCAGACGTGCACAGCTCTTGGATTTCGCGCAGCTTATGACTGATGTACAATATAGCGCAGCCTTCTCGCGACAGCAGCTCTAGTGTAGCAAACAAACTTTCCGATTCCTGAGGAGTTAGTACTGATGTAGGCTCGTCTAATATGAGCAACTTTGGTGATTGTAATAAGCAGCGTACTATCTCGACTCGTTGACGTTCCCCCACAGACAACGAATGGATATGTCGATCTGGATCCAGAGCCAAACCGTATACTTTAGATACTTCCAAAATGCGGGATCTTAACTTCGAAATATCCCCTTTTTTGTCAATGGATAGAGCTGTATTCTCCAGTACCGTAAGGCTTTCAAATAGAGAAAAATGTTGAAAAACCATCCCTATACCTAGAGATCGCGCCTTTGCAGGTCCCGCAATATCTATATTGTAACCATTCCAATAAATTGCTCCACTATCAGGCCGCAAAAGACCATAAATTATCTTAACCAAAGTCGATTTTCCCGCGCCGTTTTCTCCCACTAACGCGTGAATTTCTCCTGGGAGAACGTCTAGATTGATCGAGTCATTCGCGATTATCCCGGGGAAGGCCTTGGTTATTTCAGACAACTCCAGCAGAGTCCCAGTAACGCGCCCCGTTCTCTTATTCTTATCGTCTAGAAGAATTTGATTTTCACTCACTCAATGCACCAGCAAAAAACTAAATCATATATACTCTTATTTCTTACTCAAAACATTTATGCGTTTTCAAACCTTATTGGGCAAGATTAATTCACTATTGTGACAAAGTTTAGGCTCAATGCTCGCACTCTCGTCATACTTAATCCAACCAACCTATATATTCTCGATATTATTGCGGCCACTCTATTGATTTTAGGCCTATAAATTTCTTCCACCTCCTTAATTCCGCTTCTATCTTTGATTTTCGGGTTTTCGTATACTCGATTCCCACTTCCAACCAGAGCCCCCGAACTTCAAGAGTTCCCGTAGTTATGTTTGCTTTGAATTCGATCCGTCCAATAAAGCGATCCTTTTCCAGAATCGGATACACATAATATCCAAATTCCCTTTTTTCCTCGGGAACAAAAATTTCTATCTTAAAGTCGAACCCAAAAAGTCGCTTGGTTCTTTTTCTATCCCGTATCAACGGATCAAACGGCGAAATAAACCTGATATGGCCTGGTGGTTCAGGCACTTTCTTTAGCCATTCGAAAATATCGACATGGGCCCAACTGCTATAGGTGTCCCCCATAGTATCTTCAATCTTAATTTCTCTAATGTAATTATTTTTGGAATCTTTACACCAAACACCCGCTTCAGTCGCTGTTATGCCGTCCCAGTATTTGGCAATCTCACTATGGGATCCAAACCCGATCCTCTCCATGGCCGTCAAACAGTTCCAACCCAGATACTCTTCTTCTGAAGGATAAATATCGAGGAACTTCTTTGGAATAACGTTTTCGGTTAGATCATATATTTTTTCAAAATTCTTACGCCCAGCCACTGCTAGTTTTCCGGTGCGCCAAAGAAAAACCAGCGCAGCTTTTCCTGGATGCCAACCCCACCAATTTCCTTTAGACACCCCCCGCCCGTTAAAATCTGTTTTTATATCTCTAGCTTTTACTGGACCATTTTCTGCTACATAATTCAAAACTGCACGACAAGTAGAATCAGCATTCTGTCCAATACGCTTCAACCACCACGGGCTGGAGATAATCTTACTATGTGCTCGCTCAAATCGCACTTTCCAATAAGGAAAAAAAGCCATGGGAATAATAGATGCGTCATGCGTCCAGTTTTCGAATAAGGTCCGTTTCTTTTCCAAGTGAATCTTTAACCACTCTCGCTGATAAGATTGGCAACGCGAAAAAATAATATGATGGTGTGCTCTTTCCACTGTTCTTATGCTGTCAATTTGAGCAAAGCCAATACTGTTTATTAAGTCCGGTAAATTATTACAACCCTTAGTTTTATCCCTGGGGTCGGACAATCGGTGTAGATGCATGAACAGGCGGCGCGCATCTGTGTTTGAAATACTATCCCTCATTTTAAACTTTCTAGCCCCGCAAGTTCGCCGGCCTTTACCACATTTTAATCGTTGAACTTAATGCAACAATCAATCAGGGCAATCAACTCTAATCTCGGACAAAATAAATCAAGGAACTCGCGCTAAATAGACTGAAAACCAAAACTATTATTCCCATCGGCAATACCGTACCATCGTGCATAAATCCTACCACAACTCCTGCAACAGCACCCAACATCATCTGAACAAAACCAAAAAGCGATGCGGTGGTGCCAGCAAGATCAGGAAAAGGGTCAAGAGCAAGTGCAATAGCATTTGCACCTACAAAACCCAGGCTACCCACTATAAAAAATAAGGGAATAAGAATGCCCAAAATACCGCCCTGAGTAAAAAAAATACTCAAAAACAGAGCTATACTTCCAAAACTCAAAATAGAAATACCTATACGGAGCATTAATATCGGCCCCTGTTTGACAACATTACGGGCATTAACGATATTAGCACCTATAATCCCTAGAACATTCACTCCAAATAATAACCCGTAATACTCGTCAGGTATCCCAAATAATTCTATAAAAATAAAAGGCGATGCCGCGAAGTACGTGAACATGCAAGAAAAAGCGAATGCCCCCGTCAAGATACAGCCGACAGATCTTCTATTACGCGCAATCATCCAGTATCCATGAAAAATAGCGCGGAATGATAAACGGTTCCGCTTTTCTACCCGCAGTGTTTCGGGAACCTTAAGATAAAGGGCGATCAAGCAGACAACGCCAAAGCCAGATAGTGCAAAAAAGATTGCACGCCAACCAAACCAGATCAATAGCCACCCTCCAATAGACGGTGCTATAAGGGGTGTTATCGAGAATGCTAGATTGATTATGGACTGTGCCTGAGCCGCCTTGTCAAGAGTGAAAACGTCTCTAACCATGGCGCGTGCTATAACACCACCGGATGCCGCACCTAAAGCTTGCAAAAATCGCGCCCATATCAATTCAACCATATTATCTGCAAAACTGCATAGAAAACTTGCGGCACAATAGACTACTATGCCAGCCATTAACGTCCTTCGCCGGCCAAATGCATCAGATAAAGAACCATAAAACAACTGACCAATACCAAGGCCTATAAAAAATGCACTTAACGTGTGTTGAGATTTACCTAACTGGGCGCCCAACTCTCTCTCGATAGAAGGCAGAGCGGGTAAATACATGTCTATGGCCGCTGCGCCTAAAGCCGCCAATGCCCCCAAGATGATTAGAACACCGGGACTAAATCTACCCATTATTTCGCTCGTTTGTCATCAGCCCGGTTGGTGAAAAGTCTGCCTACAAAAATTGATGTGCAGAAGCCATTTAATTACCAATCCTAGTTCATTCCCTAAGTTGTCCCGATACATGCTTCTTTACTTGTTCAACAATTTTTTTTGAAACAGAATCCAGTTCATCTTCTGTCAGCGAAGATCCTGTTGGCTGCAGCGTAACTGCAATAGCTAACGATTTTTTCCCATCTGGAACCCCTTTACCAACATATTCGTCGAATATCGATACTGCACTGATAAGCTTTCGATCGGCTCCCTGTACAGCCCTCATCAATTTTTCTGCTGAGACCTCGGAGTCTACAGTAAATGCAAAATCTCTATTCACTGGCTGTAATGGTTCAAGCCTCAATAGTGACCGCCCGCCCCCCTTTGACCGAGGTTGTGGAATAGAATTTAAAAAAACTTCGAAACCAACTATAGGCATTTGCGCATCCATTTTTCGGAGTATTGATGGATGGATATCTCCAAAATATCCCATAATGCCCTTGCCTAAACAGAGTGCACCGGATCGTCCGGGATGATACCAACTGGGAGCATCAGTAGAGGTCTGGATATTAGAAACTGGTGCCCCTAAAATCTCTAATAGCGCTAACGCATCGGCCTTTGCATCTAGTGCGTCAACACTACGTGCAACCTTTGACCAGTTTCTAGCCGCCGTTTGTCCGGCCCGAATGCCGGACGCAACCGTTTGCTGTCCCTGAGGGGTTGCATTTGCATGTTGAGGACCGACTTCAAATAATGCGAGATCCGAGTTGCCCATATTAGCGTTCCTAACGGCCGCCGCAATCAAATTGGGTAAAATGGATGGGCGCATCATGTCTAAATCCGAACTTATCGGATTAATGAGTCTCAATTCTTCTAACCCTCCACCAAACAATATTGCCTGCTCTCCCGACAAAAAAGAATACGTCACTGCTTCAACCATTCTACGGCTTGCCAATGCCCGCTTTGCCAATCCTTCGTTCACTTGGCCCCTATTTAAAGCGGGAGATGGAATGATTTGGTGCTTTTCCATGGAAACCGTAGGTATATTATCAAACCCCCATACTCTGACAATTTCTTCTACTAGATCTGCTTCTCCAATTACATCACCCCGCCAAGGCGGAACTAAGCAGGTGATTTCCTCCCCATTTCCATTCACTTCAAAACCCAACTTTACAAGGATATTCACCGCGTCGCTTTCCGGAACTTCTACACCAGTCAATGCTCTGATACGACTATGTCTTAACTTGTAGCTTCGTTGCCAGTTCTCTTCTGCTCCGTGAACTACCAACTCACTGGCTTCACCACCACAAATTTCTATAATCATACGTGCAGCAATTTCAGATCCCCAGCTTGGCGAGGTGGGGTCGAGACCCCGCTCAAATCTATAGCGAGCATCCGACAGTACATTTAACTTTCTTCCAGTTGCAGCTGTCCTAACCGGGTCGAAGATAGCAGCCTCCAGGAACATATTAACCGTCTCATCACCACAGCCCGACCTTTCTCCTCCCATTATACCTGCTAAATCATCGACTCCATGATCATCTCCTATCACGATCATCTCCTCATCAAAAACATACTCCTTTCCATCCAAAGCCAGATATTTTTCACCCTTTTTGGCGAGTCTTATGAAAATATCACCCGCTATTTTATCAGCGTCGTACGCATGTAGCGGTCTGCCCAAATCCATCATAATGTAATTGGTAATATCAACCAGTGCAGAAATAGGCCGAAGCCCGATAGCGGTTAATCTATCTCTCATCCATTTTGGACTTGGACCATTTCTCACCCCTTTAAAAAATCGGCCTATCACAAATGGTGCCAATGGGGGATCTTGATCGGGAAGATCAACACGCCAACCTATGGGACTTTTAAATCTTGCTTTAACTGGCGTAGAATCTAACGGCTTTAGCTCACCCAGACCCGCCGCAGCTAGATCTCTCGCAACACCACGAACCCCAAGACAATCGGCTCGATCAGGTGTTATGGCTATATCAATAACCGGATCATCTAACCCCGAAACAGAGGCAAAACTGGCTCCAGGCTCTACTTTATCATCCAGTTCTATTATTCCATCATGCTCATCTGAAATGCCCATTTCCCGATCAGAACAGAGCATCCCATTGGATTCTTCTCCCCTTATAACACCTTTCTTTAATTCGTCACCCGTACCTGGAATAATAGCTCCAGGGGGAGCGAACACACCTTTCATGCCCGTTCGAGCATTGGGCGCGCCGCAAACAACTTGCACTGTATTTGATCCTGTATTGACCATACAAACTTTTAGCCTATCAGCATTGGGATGCTGTCTCACTTGAACCACATGTCCAACTACAAAATCTGAAAGTTCTATAGCACGGTCTTGAATGTCCTCGACTTCCAAACCCAACATGGGTAACCGGGCACATATCTCATCCAGCGATGCTTCTGTTTTTAGATGTTCTTTCAACCAAGAAAAAGTGAACTTCATGGATTGATTCCTCTAGCGATAGTTGGAATATCCAAAGGAACAAAACCGTAGTGCTGGAGCCAACGAATGTCAGTATCGTAAAATGGACGTAGGTCTGGAATGCCATATTTGAGCATCGCTATTCTTTCTATTCCCATCCCAAACGCAAACCCCTGATACTCGTCTGGATTAATCCCACAGCCAGAAAGCACCCGAGGATGAACCATCCCGGAACCTAGAATTTCCAGCCAATCATCCCCTTTTCCAATCCTGAACTCACCACCAGCGCGCGTACACCCTATATCAACTTCTGCCGACGGCTCCGTGAAAGGAAAATAACTGGGACGAAATCGTACAGGCAGATCATCGACTCCAAAGAAAGCTCTACAAAAGTCGATCAAACAACCCTTTAGGTGACCCATATGAGTAGTTTTATCGATTACCAGACCCTCTACCTGGTGAAACATAGGAGAATGGGTAGCATCATGGTCGGAGCGAAATGTGCGCCCAGGGACGATTATTTTAATAGGCGGAGCTATTTTTTCCATAGTTCGAATTTGAACCGGAGATGTATGGGTTCTAAGAACTCGGGGTGTCCCCGTTTCATCTGCTGGCAAATAAAATGTATCCTGCTCTTGTCTAGCGGGGTGTTCCGGCGGAATATTAAGTGCAGAAAAATTATAATAATCAGTTTCTATATGTGGACCTTCGGCCACCGAAAAACCCATCTCACAAAAAATTGCCGTCAACTCATCTATGGTTTGTGTTATTGGGTGGATACTGCCTTTCATTTCTGGCCGTACTGGAAGTGTCACATCCACTCGATCTTCTGATAGTTGCAACGCCATTGCCGATTCTTCCATAGCCAACTTACGATCGTCAATCGCCGAACTAACCTCGGTTTTTATCCGGTTTAAAAGCTGTCCCGCCTCTTTTCTTTTATTAGGTTCGAGATCACCCAAACCTTTCATCAAATCGGTTATGCTGCCTTTCTTTCCTAGGGCACTAATCCTGATATCTTCAAGGGCATTGAGCTCAGTTACATTTTCTATAGACTCAATTAAATCCGATTTTAGATTTAGCCACTGTTTCATTTCGACCACCATTCATATGGAGCTTAAACGTTCGTCCCGAATTTAAAAAAATAAGGGACCCGAATTCGTCAGGCCCCTTCTTCAGCTGTGCTTCCCCTTGTTACACAAAACAAACCGTAAACGACCACAAGTCCCTTACGTAAGCGCAGCCTGAGCCTTTTCCACCAAGCCCTTAAAGGATGCTGGTTCGCTGATGGCTAGGTCAGAGAGAACCTTGCGATCCAGTTCTATACCAGCTTTCTTTAATCCATTCATAAATTGAGAATACGTTAGACCATGCTCACGCACACCCGCATTAATTCTTTGGATCCAGAGCCCTCTGAATGTTCTTTTACGAACTTTGCGATCACGATAGGCATACTGGCCTGCCTTTTCTACAGCCTGTACAGCGACACGAAAAACGTTTT
>CAYFGZ010000008.1:0-55812 GCA_964342575.1 uncultured Nisaea sp.
ACCGTGGCCAAGTTAAATATAGATGATAATCCAGAGACACCGTCGAACTATGGAGTTAGGGGAATACCAACATTAATTCTATTCCAGGCTGGAGAGGTCGCGGCAACTAAGATAGGTGCGCTTCCGGCTCATAAGCTTACTAGCTGGGTCGAGGAGTCACTGAGTGGTTAAAATATTTACTATTAATTTTTTTGTAGTTTGAACGAAGGATAGCTTGTTCGGATATTATTATTTGTTGCATCGGAGAATACTGCCAGCCAAATATAAGGATCCGCATATCAGAATTATCCGTTTGCCTTCAGTACTAAGGACGATTTCTTTTATAGCCTCGTGAACGGTCTCTGCCGCTTTTGCATCTAAGCCACTGGCTTTTGCCGCTTTGCATGCGTCCGAGGAGCTAAGCGAGTTTACTTCACCTGGAATAGTTACCGTGCGAACGTAAGATACTAACCCTTTGAAGTATATTAGAAAATCATGAGGATTTCGATTGTTAAGGGCACCAAACACGATATGAATAGATCTTTCTGGATTGATGCGCTTCCACTCTACCAACGTCTGCACTATCGTTTTAGCAGCACTCTGATTGTGTCCCCCGTCCAGCCACAGCTGGACATTTGGGGGAAGTAGCCTGGTTAACGGGCCCGAATTTAATTTCTGTAACCTGCCAGGCCAGTATACATTTTTTAGGCCAAAATTTAATTCTGGGCTACCTACTCGAAAACGGTTTGATAGGATATCTAACGCCGCTAATGCTATCCCCGCATTTTGCGCTTGATGTTTACCTACCAGATTAGGTTGCGCTACAATGCGTTTAGACTTTTGGCTCTCGAATTGTAGACTGTTTTTTCTTTCGTATACATTCCAGTTTTCGCCGTAGATTGATAGTGGAACGTTTATTTCTTCCGCACGGGCCTTAATGACTTGTAGTGCGGCCGGACATTGTTTCCCTATTACAGCCGGGATGCCAGGCTTTAAAACACCAGATTTCTCGAAAGCAATTTTCTCCAAGGTATTTCCAAGGTAATGTTCGTGGTCCATTGATATTGGAGTGATTATTGAGAGGGCTGGATTATTGACGACGTTGGTTGCGTCGAAACGACCGCCGAGCCCTACTTCCAATAAACAAAGATCCGCCGTCTTTCTTGAGAATGCTAGAAATGCTGCAGCTGTGGTGATTTCGAACAGTGTGATTTGTTTTCCACGATTGGCCACTTCGCATTCATAGAGGATGTTTTCAAAGGATTTAGTGCTTATTTCTGAATTTGCTACAACTATCCGCTCAGTAAAATCGACAAGATGTGGCGAGGTATATATATGGAGACAGCGACCAGCTGCTCGTTGGATCGCGGCTAACATAGCTACGGTTGATCCCTTTCCATTCGTACCGGCTACGTGGATAATCGGGGGTAGCTTTAGTTCTGGGTTACCCAAGGTTTTGAGCAGAATTTCCAGGCGGTGCAGTGACAGATCGATAATTTTTGGGTGGAGCAATGACAGGCGTTGAAGAATTTGACTTGGCTCCATATACCTTAACTACCTATTGACGTATTGGCCTGGTAGGCGTTTTAAGAAGCATAGACAACAATTTAGATAAGGTGTCACGTATGTCATGTCTACGAACGACGATATCGACCATTCCATGGTCGTGCAGATACTCGGAGCGCTGAAAATCATCCGGTAACTTTTCGTGTATAGTTTCCTCTATTACACGCTTTCCCGCGAACCCAATAATAGCACCTGGCTCCGCTAAATGGATGTCACCAAGCATAGCAAATGAAGCGGTTACACCTCCAGTAGTAGGGTTGGTTAGTACCACGATGAACGGGAGTCGTGATTCCTTAACCATTTGAGTGGCAATGACAGTCCTCGGCAGTTGCATCAGTGAGAGAATTCCCTCTTGCATTCGGGCACCACCAGATGACGGAAAAATAACTAATGGAGCATTTTTTTTCACTGATAACTCGGCGGCTTGTAAAATGGCATTTCCTACGGTCACTCCCATAGAGCCTCCCATAAAGTCGAATGAAAATACAGCAACAACCGTTTCGAGCCCGTGTAAAGTTCCATATGCAATAGAAATAGCGTCTTCCATTCCTGTTTTTGTCTTAGCCTCTTTCAGACGGTCGAGATATTTTTTTTTATCGCGAAATTTCAGTGGATCATTAGAGGATGGCCGATTCAATCCCACTTCTGTATAGAAGTTGTTATCGAACAGTGAACTGAGACGTGATTTGCAATCAAAAGGCATATGATAGTCACATCGTGGGCATACTTGTAAGTTTTCCTCTAACTGTCGATGAAACACCATCTCTCCACAACCAGTGCATTTGACCCAAAAATTTTCTGGCACATCCCTGGGTTGGACGAGTGCCTTTATTCTTGGCAAAACGGAATTAGTAATCCAATTCATCTAACTATACTTTTGTCCTTGTTTAACTGCGCGTCGTTCCCCTAACCCCAGTCGCTAAACTGCGAACTAAATAGAGGGTTTTTTTGATTGTCTCATTTGTTGAATTTCCATTTACGTCGAGACTATCGGCTATAGTGTTTACAACCGCCGAGCCGACAATTGCGGCATCAGCTATTTGTGTAACTTGACGTACATGTTCTTTTGTCTTGATCCCAAAACCGACGGCGATGGGAAGCTCGGATTGTTCCTGGATTTGTTGGACTGCGTTTCTAACCATCTTTATTGGTACTGCCTTAGTCCCCGTTATTCCTGTTATAGATACGTAGTATATAAAGCCTGACGCATTCTGCAAAATTATTTTGAGCCGCCGTTTGTTTGTTGTTGGCGCTGCAAGCCTAATAAATGGAAAATCAACCCTTGTGGCTGGAAGACATAATTCGTTATCTTCTTCGGGCGGGAGATCAACTACGATTAGCCCGTCTGCCCCTGCCGTTATAGCTTCTGACAGAAATTCTGGGATACCAAAACTGTATATTGGATTATAATATCCCATGAGAACCAGCGGGGTAGTGTCGTCTGTTTCCCTAAACAGTCTGACCAGTTCCAATGTTCGAAATAGCGAGCCACCTGCTTTTAATGCTCTTTGACTAGATGCTTGTATGGAAGGTCCGTCTGCCATGGGGTCCGAAAAAGGCATGCCAAGTTCTATCATATCAGCGCCTGCTGAGGGCAGACCTCGTAAAATGTTTAATGAGGTATCAAAATCAGGGTCGCAGGCAGTTACGAAAACGCCCAAGGCTGCGGCATCTTCAGTTGAAAGTCTATCGAAAAGCCGTTTAAGTCGTTTTTTTGAATATTTATTCACAGTTTTCCCATTTGTTCTAATAATGGTAGTACGGTTTCCAAATCTTTATCACCTCGGCCACACATATTCATTACAATTAGATGCTCTTTCGGCAATTTACTGATTGTAGTTGCAATGTAGGCCAATGCATGGCTTGGCTCTAGCGCAGGGATGATACCCTCTAGCCGGGAGCATAGGGAAAACGCCTCCAGCGCTTCGGTATCAGTAGCGCTGACATAGCGTACACGCCCATTTTCAAAAAGCCAAGAATGCTCAGGTCCTATTCCCGGATAATCTAGGCCCGCCGAGATTGAGTGGGCTTCAGTTATTTGACCATCTTTATTCTGGAGCAAATATGTTCTGTTTCCGTGAAGAATTCCGGGCCGTCCGCCCGTTAGTGAGGCTGCATGAGCGCCGCTTGCGATTCCATGACCAGCCGCCTCTACACCTACTATTTCAACATCATCGTCCAAAAAAGGATGAAATAGACCGATAGCATTTGAGCCTCCTCCAATGCAAGCCACTAGCGTATCGGGTAATCTACCCTCAGCGCTGTGGATTTGTTCTTTCGTTTCCTTGCCGATAATACTTTGAAAATCTCTCACCATTTCGGGGTAAGGATGTGGACCGGCGACGGTTCCTATTATGTAAAAATGGGTTTCAGCCTTTGAAACCCAATATCTCAGAGCTTCGTTCATCGCATCTTTTAGGGTCGCTGATCCTACATCTACAGAATGAACTTTGGCTCCAAGTAAACGCATTCTGTCAACATTTGGCTTCTGTCGTTTTACGTCTTCTCGTCCCATAAAGACTTCGCATTTAAGGTCAAATAAAGCACAAGCCGTAGCTGTTGCTACGCCATGTTGACCAGCACCAGTTTCCGCTATAATTTCTTTCTTTCCCATACGTCGAGCTATCAGGGCTTGACCCATGACGTTATTTATTTTGTGGGCACCGGTGTGATTTAACTCATCCCTTTTAAAGTATAATTTGGCGCCGTTGAAATAATCGGTTAGTCGGCGCGCAAAATAAAGGGGACTGGGCCGTCCGATGTAATGATCGCTATAATATTTCAATTCATTCCAAAAGTTCACATCGTCTCGGGCTTGTTTCCACGCTTTCTCTACATCGATGATCAGAGGCATTAGTGTTTCAGCAACATATCGTCCACCAAAAATACCGAAATGGCCATTATCATCCGGGCCGCCCCGAAGAGTATTTACCGCTTTTTTACTAGGCATTGGAACTCCTATTTCGAAACAGTATTACAAATAAAATACTAATAGAATTTATCTGACGAATTAATAAGAAGTTTTTCTAAGTTTTCAAAGGCCCTTCATTATTTCCATCAGTTTGACGATTTTCTTGACGCTTTTTGATCCGGGTTTGTCTTCGACTCCTGAGGATATGTCTATGGCTTTAGCTCCAGTGATTCTGACGGCTTCTTTCACATTAGATATGTTTATCCCACCAGATAAAAACCAGGGCGTCGCGTGAATAGTCGAATTAAGGAGTGTCCAATTAAATGGGATTCCATTCCCTCCAGGGAGTGCATCGATATTATTTGAAGGGGGTAGGGCATCAAAAAGCACCAGGTCGACGGCTTTGTCATATTCCTTGGAAAACTGAATGTCTTCAGCGTTGGAAACTTTTATGGCTTTCATAATTCGGGTATTAAATTTGTTCTTTATATCTACTACTCGTTCAGGTGTTTCGGATCCATGAAGCTGAAGTATATGGGGAGAAAGGTGAGTGATTACTCTAGATATATTTTCGTCACTGGGATCAACCAAAACCGCTACAATTTTAACATCTTCAGAAATTCCTGCTGTAATTTCAGCGGCGGTT
Organism: uncultured Nisaea sp.; assembly: GCA_964342575.1. Taxonomy (GTDB): domain Bacteria; phylum Pseudomonadota; class Alphaproteobacteria; order Thalassobaculales; family Thalassobaculaceae. The sequence continues at coordinate 5,103 of CAYFGZ010000008.1, forward strand.
TCCGGAGTTATGGCTCTTGGAGATGGAGGATAGAATATGAAACCTAAATGACTAACGCCATGCCGCACCGCAGCTGCAATCGCTTCTCTCTCAGTCAAACCGCAAATTTTTATATCCATTTTACTAAGCGTTCCCTGCTGGAGAAAGTTCTGTAGGCTTCGCAGGTACCTTTTTGTTTTTGCTAATACATTGTTTAATCGCACTTAATTCTTGTTCCAGTTCGGAGATTTTCTTTTCATTTTTCCGTCGTTTCATCCAATTAAGAGAGTGATCAAACCAGGAAAAAACATTTCCTAAAATAAAACCTACTATTAAGATGCCAAGACTTAGTATATACACTGGCATCTCTAGGGAAGGAGAGAGGGGCCAGAAAAATAAAGATACAGTGTGCTTGTTTGAGATCGCAAATATAATTGCGCCTACAGTTAATGGTACTAAAAATAGCAATCTTATAAGCTTTATTATTCCTCTTTTTTTGCTCATTTACGGTTCCCGTTTTATTTTAGCAATTAATTGGAATGTCAAGTCGACTTGGTGGCCTGCGTAGTTTTCTAATCAATAGACTTGGTTTCGATAGCCGAGGCAACGGCTGCTGCTGTATCCGATCCTAAGGCTTTAAGTGCTGCTACAACCCCCAATTGGTCCACCGTGGTCCTGTTCTGAGACATCTTTAGCTTAGCTTCGATTTCTTCAATGTTTAATTCAATACCTACAATAGATTTCCGCATCATTTGATACTTCGAGTCTGAGATATCCTGAGTTGACCATTTATCTCTCGAAACTAATTGATTTTCCTCTTTCTCAACAAGTCGGGTTAATAACTCATCAAGAGTTTCTGGTTCGATTATCCGTGCCGTTCCCTGGACGTAAATCGCAGAATAATTCCATGTTGGCACCTGATCGTTTGTTTCGTACCATCGCGGAGAGATGTATGCATGGGGGCCAGAAAATACGGCAATTACACGCGCGGCTTCAAGATCCTTCCATATAGGATTGGATACTGCTACATGAGACAGCAGTTTTCCCTTTGGTTTACAGTCTCGATCCAGCAGAAACGGTAGATGGGTAATGTTAAGCGAATCTTGCTTGACTACTATTAATTGGCCAAAGTTATATTTGTCTATGAAATCGTGCTGTTTTTTTAACTTTGTAAAAGTAAAGTGTTTTGGGATGTAAGCTAACGGCATTCTTCATCCTTTTAATTTAATCAAGTGTTACAAGGGTTAAACCGTTGCACTCCCCAATAACCAGGCAGACGCAGAATTATTTATTTTATAACTTTATCAACAAACAGTCTTTATGTTGGATTAAGCTTTTCACGAAGTTGTTTGCCAGTTTTAAAAAAGGGTACATTTTTTTGCGCAACAGAAACCATGTCTCCTGTCCGTGGGTTGCGACCAGTTCTAGCATTTCGTTTTTTCGTGGCAAAAGCCCCGAAACCCCTTAGTTCAACTCTATTACCATTTTCTAAAGCGTAGGAAATTTCCTCGAATATCGTTGCCACTAAGGTCTCTATATCCCGCTGATATAGATGAGGATTAGCATCTGATAACTTTAAGATTAATTCAGATTTAGTCATGTCATCTAACGCCCCGCAGAATTTCTCTTACTACGCCCTTTATTGTGAATTGTAACACACTACCAAGTACCCAAGATGGCAGGCCGACAACATCCCGTCAAGCGAATGAGTGACTCGTAATATCGGAACAACGTCATCCATTTAGGAAGAATCTACTTTATATTAAGCTACTAATATTCTTTACCCCCATCTTTATTTTTCGTCTGCGTTTTGATCTTCCTCCCGTTGACGGAGAGCGGCGCCAAGAATATCGCCCAAACTAGCACCACTGTCAGAGGAGCCGTACTCTTGCATAGCTTTCTTCTCTTCCTCTATTTCTCTGGCCTTAATGGATAAAGTAACCTTACGAGCCTTTTGGTCAATTTGAGTAACTTTTGCGTCCACTTTCTCGCCCACTGCAAAGCGATCGGATCGTTGCTCTGATCTGTCTCTGGATAATTCAGCTTTTCTGATAAAACCAGCCATCCCATCACCAACGGTAACTTCTATTCCAGTTTCTAAAAGTTTCGTCACGGTTGTTGTGAGGATAATTCCTTTACGGATAGCTGCTGCTCCGGTAGCAAATGGATCTTCTGTGAGTTGCTTAATTCCAAGCGAAATCCTTTCTTTTTCGGGATCTATATCCAAAACTTTTGCCCGAACGGTATCTCCTTTAGAATAATCCGATATTGCTTCCTCTCCTGCGCGTTCCCAGTCGAGATCAGAGTAGTGAGCCATTCCGTCTATTTCACCAGCGAGGCCAATGAATAGACCAAACTCTGTTATGTTTTTGATTTCACCCTCTATCTCTGATCCAACAGGATGATTGACCAAAAATTCATCCCATGGATTAGGGAGGCATTGTTTCAATCCAAGCGAAATTCGCCGTTTTGATGCATCAACGTCCAAAACCACTATTTCAACTTCTTGACTTGTGGACACGATTTTTCCTGGATGAACATTCTTTTTAGTCCAACTCATTTCGGAAACGTGGACAAGCCCCTCAATTCCGGGTTCAAGCTCAACAAAAGCTCCATAATCCGTGATGTTGGTAACTCTACCACTAAATCGCGAGTCAATTGGATACTTGCTATCGACGTTATTCCATGGATCATCCTCAAGTTGTTTCATCCCTAGGGAAATCCGTTGGGTATCTGCATTAAAACGTATCACTTGCACATCAACCGATTGTCCAATTGTCAAAGCTTCACTTGGGTGATTAATACGCCGCCATGCGATGTCGGTAACATGAAGTAAGCCGTCTACACCACCTAAGTCTACAAACGCCCCGTAATCCGTTATATTCTTAACCACTCCCTGAAGGGTTTGACCTTCTTGCAGATTTGCTACCAACTCGGTGCGTGCTTCGGCTCTACTCTCTTCCAGAACTGCACGCCTTGATACAACGATATTACCTCTTCTTCTATCCATCTTAAGAATCAAGAAAGGCTGAGGGACTCCCAGAAGTGGTGCGATATCTCTAATAGGGCGAATATCAACCTGACTACCTGGCAAGAATGCAGTCGCTCCCGCAAGATCAACAGTAAACCCTCCTTTTACTCGGCCAAAGATGGTTCCATCCACACGCTCTTGCCCCTCGAACGCTGTTTCTAAAACCACCCAGGCTTCCTCGCGTCGGGCTTTTTCCCGGCTCAGCATCGCTTCGCCGTTACGGTCTTCCATTCGTTCTACGTAAACTTCAACAATATCTCCTGGTTTTAGGTTAATATCCTGGCCTGGAGAGAAAAATTCCCGAAGAGCTACGCGACCTTCAGACTTCAGACCAACGTCGATAAGTGCGCTATCTCCGTCTATAGATACCACCGTACCTTTTACCACACTACCTTCGATGCTTACATCTCCGCCAAATGACTCGCCGAGCAGCGCTTCGAATTCGTCCAGAGTGTCGTCGCTCAAGTTTACTTCATTCATGTTTACTCCTTGGAAGACGTATCTTTACGATAGGCTATGCTGTCGTAAATGGTTCAGTTCGGTGGTCGGAACGATGGATTTTGATAATAACCAGTTTATCGATTGTAATACCAAACCTACAGTCGTACCCCAAAAGCTGCGTCTTCCCGACTTGCTTTACCACCACTAGTTTCATATGCCGACTAACCGCTTTACGGTCAGTCGACGGCTCAAAATCTTTCGGACGCTATATAATCGCGCGCCCTGCCATATGCTTGATCCACTGTTAGGTAGGATGTGTCCAACAACATCGCGCCCTCAGCTTGAAGCATTGGTGACTCTTTCCTCAATGAGTCTTGTCTGTCTCTCTCACGCAATTCATCAAGGACCTGACAGTATATAGCGGTCTGCTCGCGTTCTAGCAACTCTTTCAAACGTCTTTTTGCCCTAATTTCAAGCTTAGCGGTAATAAAAATCTTGAAATTGGCATCGGGACAAACAATTGTTGCTATATCTCGGCCATCGAGAACTGCCCCATCTTTTCCTGAAGTCGGATTAGCTGCAAAATTTCTTTGGAATTGTAGGAGGATTTTCCTCACTGATCCTATCGAAGCTATATGTGATGCTGCCATTCCGATTTCAGATGTCCTAATTTCTGGCGATTGAATTAGTTCCTCAGGGAAGTTTCGTGCATGATATGTTGCCGATTTTGCATCGTTAATATCGGCTTCTGATTGGAGCATTGATAACGCTACAGCCCTGTATAATGTTCCAGTATCTAGATAGGACAAGTTAAAATGGTTGGCCAGTTTTCTGGCAATGGTACCCTTTCCCGCTGCAGCTGGACCGTCGATCGCAATTATCACTGTCCTGTATCCTTTTGGTTAATTTCTGAATTGATGTTTCCTCCAAGATAGGACATTAAATCGACAAAATTAGGGAAGCTTGTATCGATGGTTTCCCCGTTATCAATTGTCACTGGGCTTTCGGAAGCCAGACCCAATATTAGAAATGACATAGCAATCCTATGATCCATATTTGCCTGGATCTGGGCCCCACCTGTTACGTGCCCATTATTTCCATATACGGTTAAACTATCGGCAGTTTCATCAACTTTCACACCGCAGGCCTGTAAGCCATTCGCAATTGCACTAAGTCGGTCACTTTCTTTTACACGCAACTCACTGAGGCCGGTCATTACAGTTGTGCCTTCAGCAAATGCCGCTGCTACCGCTAAAATAGGGTATTCGTCAATCATTCTGGGAGCAATGCTTGCGGGCACGTTTATACCGCGAAGTTCGCTCGAGTGTACGATGATGTCTGCTACAGGTTCGCTACCACCACCATCTTTTTCCGTAATTTCGATTTTAGCACCCATCTTAGTGAGTATTTCGAAAACACCGGATCTCAATGGATTGATACAAATATTATTTATTTCAATTTTTGAGTCGGGAGTGATTAGACCGGCTACTATTGGAAAAGCAGCTGAAGATGGATCTGCTGGAATCTTTACTGTTTGGCTAACCAATTCGGCTTCCCCTGTTAAAGTAATGGTCTTAGAAAATTCTCTATTCTGCTCAATTTTAACGTTTGCCCCAAATTGTTTGAGCATTAATTCGGTGTGATCTCGCGTTGGAATGGGTTCAATAATGCTTGTTTCACCGGCGGAATTTAGAGCCGCCAACAGTATAGCGGACTTCACCTGGGCCGATGCTACTGGAAGAGTATAGTGGATTGGGTGCAGATTTAGTGGACCAGTGCATGCTAGCGGCAATCGCCCACCTTCACGACTGACAAAATTAGCACCCATCATCTTAAGAGGTGCGATGACTCGGTTCATAGGTCTGCCGGATAAAGAATCATCTCCTATAAAAAAAGTATTTATAGGATTACTCGCGGCCACGCCGAGTAATAGCCGAACTCCTGTTCCAGAATTTCCAAGGTTGAGAGCGTAGGGTGGTTCGTCCAGACCTCCTACGCCACGTCCCTGGATGCTCCAGGTATCGTCTGTTTGTTTAGTTATTTTGGCACCAAAAGCTCGCATTGCGTCAATCGTATGCAGAACATCTTGGCTTTCAAGGAGACCTTCCACGACTGATTCTCCGATGGCGAGGGCACTTAGTATTATGGAACGATGGGAAATAGATTTATCGCCTGGTATCTGCGCTACTCCTCTGAGACGGGTCGAATTTCTGGCAATAATCTTGGTCACAAAATATTCTCCATTCTAATTAACTAAAACTAACATGTAGACATATTTCAATGTAAAAATTAATGTTGAAATTTAAATTAAACATTGGCGGCTCTGTAACATAAACTATGTAATGTGTCTGGTGAAATCGTATGAGCTTTTCAATAGAAGGTTAAGAAAAGTTATTTTGGCTTTGACAATTCGTTCGTGTATAGATATTTCCCGCGCACCGTATTTTTGAATGAGCTTTTACGGAGGATTTAAATTGGCCAAGATAGAATTGGGTATAAAACGAACCTGTCAGGCGTGTGGGGTAGTTTTCTACGATCTGAATAAGTATCCGATAGTCTGTCCTAAGTGTGATGTTGAGTTTGACCCAGAGGCAGTTTTGAAAAGTCGCAGAGCCCGTTTACCCGTCCCAGAAGAACCGGAAGCCAAATTGAAAAACGATGCGTCTGAGGTTGGTGGCGAAGACGATATTTCTGATGTTGATATTGAAGATGATGAAGATGTAATCTTACCAGAAGTAGATGATGAAGATGAAATTGGAGTAGATGTAGATGATGACTCCGATTTTGGTGTCGAGGATTCCGAGGAAGATGAAAAGCTGGCTGAGGACTAAGGATAAATAGTCCAAAAAAATGGATTAAACGGTTGCTTTAAGATCTTATACAATCCCAATAGTAGGATTAGAATGAGCGGAGGTATTTATAGAGTTCGTTTTTTTAAGTTTGGGGCCATAGCTCAGTTGGGAGAGCGCTACAATGGCATTGTAGAGGTCGTCGGTTCGATTCCGTCTGGCTCCACCACTAATAATATGAATGGGAGGTCCTTGGGGGCCTCTTTTTTGTTAAAAGAAGTTAATGTATCCGGTTTAGATGCGTAAATAGATAAACTTTTTTTCGGTGAAAAAGATTATGCGAAATATTAGACTTATTACCAATCGAGAATTAATGAATTATTTTGGTTCACCGCTCGGTTATATTTTTGCGGCTATTTTCGTGTCGATATCAGCAAGTTTGACTTTTTATTTTGGGCATTTTTTTTCGCGTGGGATAGCTGATCTTCATGCCTTTTTTCAATATCATCCCTGGCTCCATCTTTTGTTGATGCCGGCCCTTGGAATGAGGCTTTGGGCTGAAGAAATAAAAACAGGTACATTAGAATGTTTGATGACGCTGCCCATTCGCACCGGTGAAGCTGTAATTGGAAAGTTTATTGCGGCTTGGTTTTTTTCAGGTGTGATCTTGATCTTTACCTTTCCCCTCTGGATCACCGTTAATTTTATTGGCAACCCAGATAACGGCATTATTCTTTCAACATATCTTGCTAGTTGGTTGATGGCAGGTGGTTTCTTGGCCCTTAGTGCCTGCGCCTCTGCCTCAACAAATAATCAAGTAGTCGCCTTTGTGGTGGCGGTCACTGTCTGCTTCTTATTTATGATGAGTGGAACCGAGGTGGTTCAGGCTGCATTTGATGGGTGGGCACCTGTCTGGCTTTCATCAATCATCGGAAATTTGAGTGTTATGACAAACTATGATGCAATTTCGAGCGGGGCAATTGGTCTAAAAAATATACTCTACTTTGCTTCGCTCATCGGCCTGGGACTAGTAGTTAATGCCACAGTAGTCGAGATAAGAAGAACATAAAATGGTACAATTAGATCTACTCAAACTCAATGCTAAAATAGTTCTATCGTTTAATGTCGCGTTGTATCTATTGCTGTTTATTTCTTTTAATATATGGGTAAGTAAGCTATTTGTTGACGATAGGATTGATCTAACTGCAGATGAAATATACACGATTTCGCCGGCTACATTGCAGGTCTTGAGTAGTATCAAAGAACCCATAAAATTGAGACTGTATGCCACCGAAAATCTAAATAATATGGGGCCTGATTATCTAAGCTTAAAACAGAGAGTAGAAGAGTTATTGGAGCAATATAAGAGGGTCTCTGACGGGTTAGTCGTAATTGAGCGAATAAATCCTAAAGCCTTTTCTCCAGAAGAAGATCTAGCGGTATCGGACGGTATCCATGCAATACCGGATGTGGCATCGGGAGATCAGGTTATTTTGGGATTAACGGGTCGTAATAGTACAAATGGTCGTTATACAATCCCACATTTTTCTCCGGAGAGGGCGAACTTCGTAGAATATGATCTAACACGAATGATCTATGATTTAATCAATACAAAAAAAAGAACGGTCGCTATACTTGGGGATTTGCCCATTAACGGCGATAGAACCCAGCAAATTCCACCTTGGACGATAATGGATATTATCGAGAGGTTTTTCTCTGTTGTTCCTATATTCGGAACTATAGAGAAATTTAGTGAAGACATAGACATTCTGCTTCTCATTGAACCTGGAGATATAGACGAAGTTACCTTATACGCCATCGACCAATTCATAATGCGGGGTGGCAGAGTATTAGTTTTTCTGGATCCATTCACGGAGGCATTGAGTGTCGGGAGAGAGAATGGTCCACCGATTCCTAGGCCAACCGGATTAGAATCCATGAAACGCCTTTTAAGTGCATGGGGAGTGGAAATATCAGAGCGAACAATTGTGGGCGATCTTAAAGGGGCTGCTAAAGTAAAAATGAAAAAAAACAATAAAATTATTGCAACAGACTATCCGGTTTGGTTCGAGGTAGAAAAAAGCAATTTTGCCTCGCAAGACGTGGTTACAAGTGGGCTTTCTCTGGTTAATTTTCGTTCGGCGGGTTATATCAGGGCTTTAAATGGATCGACTTCAAAATTGGAGCCATTGATTTGGGCAAGTGATCATTCTGGAGCAATTGACCTATCAAAAATAGAGTACGCCCCTGATCCTACCCAAATACTAGCAGATTTTGAGGTGTCTAATAGTCAGCATGTCGTTATGGGACGAATAACAGGCCAATTTAAAAGTGCTTTTCCAGAAGGCGTTCCGGCGAGTATTACAAATGAAAAATTGAAGTTACAACACAAAGAACATACGAACTCACAGGGAGTTGTATTATTAGTAGCAGATGCCGATTTCTTAAGTGATATAGCCTGGGTAGAGACTAAAATCTTAGCTGGTAAAACGCTTAAGGTGCCATTTTCTAATAATGGAGACTTAGTGATTAGTGCGCTCGAGTATCTTTCAGGCGGCGGCACTATGATAGGTCTAAGAGGTAAAGGGATATCGAAACGAAGGTTTCTAATGATTGAGGAGATGGAACAAACTGCGGAACTAAAATACAGAGCATTCGAAAATGATCTCCTAGCGCAGCTGGAAGAGAGAGAGAAGTTGATTTCGACAATACAAAAAACTGAATTAAAGCGGGGAATAACTTATACTAACGAACACCAGATAGAGCTAGAAAATGCTAGAGCTGATATGTTGCAGTTACGAAAGAAGTTACGAGATATTCAGTTTTCGTCCAGAGAAAATATCAGTAGTTTAAAGGAGACAATAATAATCATAAATATTTGGACCATTCCTATTTCCCTTGTCCTTGTAATGTTTGCATTAGTAATAATGCGCATGCGGCGGCATGGATAAGACTAAAGTAGGCTCGGTATGAACGGTCGCTTATTCTTCTATTTGTTGGCAGTAACAGCTCTATCAATTATCGCTGCCGTTTTCACCATTCGACACAATTCAGAGTTTAGTTCCGCTCAAGGCATTGGGCACGCAGCATTTCCATCTTTGAATTTGGATCCCGATAGTGCAACCAAATTAATAGTAAAAACTGGCTCTCGAACAATAGGGTTTCGACGTACGACAGATAGCAGTTGGGTTGCCGAAGATAAGTTTGAATACCCAATAGCTCCTAGATTAATTGGCAGAATTATAAGTCAACTTGCGAGTATGCGGCGTATCGAAGCAAAAACACGGCTCTCTGAGCGATTTAAACTAGTGGGGACTGAATCCCCGGACAACCCTCAGACAAATTCGGTTTTAATTCGCCTGGAGAATTCTAAAGGCCGAGCACTTGTAGATACTATTCTTGGGGCTCAAATCAAGGGGCGTGTTGATGGGACCCGTGATGCTAGCTTCATTCGTGAAAAAAATGACCAACAAGTGTGGCTTGTCACCGGAAGTATAGATGTGCCGAATAGTCTTGTTGGGTGGCTAGACACGAGAGTTATAAATATTGATAATCAAGATATCAAAAAGATTAGTTTCTTATCTCCAGAAGGGTCAATCTATGTAGTAGCTAGACCTTCAGCTACAGCCAGATTTGCGTATAGGGGGCCGTCGGGTGTTCAATTTATGGACAAGAATGTAGCCGATCGACTATCTAATAGTTTAGCCAAAGTTTCGCTGGTGGATGTTTGGCCTCATAAAAAGCGTATTATTCCAAAAGTGCATTTAAAATTTATCGTTGTAACCTTCTCAGGAACCAAAATAGTAGGTCGATTGTGGAAGTATAAAAATAGCGACCTAATTTCGCTTCGAGTTGATCTCGAGATTGAAGATAAAAAGTGGGGATCTGTAACAAAAAAATGGAAATTAAATGATCGTTTAAGCAAATGGGTGTACGCTATACCTAATTGGCAAGCGGAGAGATTTCTAGCGCCTGCCAGCTGGCTAGAGGCCAGAATAAAAGGAGGACTGCGACAGTAGACTACTGTAATATTGATTACGATATGAAAAATAAAGAGACCTCGCCAATGAAAGTTGCCCTAGCACAAGCTAATAAAGCCTTTGCACTCGGGGAGGTGCCAGTTGGTGCCGTGATAACTGAGTCAACGTCTGGTAGCATAATAGCTACAACTCACAACAGAGTAGAGCAGATGCAGGATCCTACAGCACACGCGGAAATCCTAGCGATACGCAAAGCGACAGCTATTCTTGGGACAAAGCTACTTTCTTCGTGCAGTATTTTTGTAACTTTGGAGCCTTGCCAGATGTGTGCCCATGCGATTGTCCTTTCCAGGATAAATCGGTTGGTATTTGGCGCATATGACCCGAGCGGAGGCGGTATTGAGCATGGTAGTCGGGTTTTTCAGCAGCCCGGCTGCAATCATAAGCCAGAATTAATTGGGGGAATTGACGAAGTCGAATCTTCTAATTTGCTTAAAAAATTTTTTGCACAGCGAAGATATCGGGTATCCACATTGTAATTCTGTGGTTTCGAGCTTGAAAAATACGTCAATTTAGAAATAGAAGAATTAAGTCATTTCTTATCGTTTTGCGCTGCTATTTTTTTTCGTTTTCTTAATGTAGAATTTTTTGTCGTAATTTTTGGCAGAGAAACGGTTTTTCTCAATTCTTCATAGGGTGCAGTTTTATGGGGAATAGTCATCGCTTCAATAAAATACGTTTGAAAGTTAGGCTCAACAGCAGTCTCGATTTTTTCAATATGGTTTACAAGCTGCTCAACCGTAGCTCTTTCCGCATGATTTAGAAGAGCTATTCTGGCACCTGTCCCAGCTGCATTTCCAACTGACGAAACATTGGAAAGCCGTGTGTCTGGGAGCATTCCAAGGATCATAGCGTATTTTGGATCTATATAAGTTCCGAAGGCCCCAGCTAACAATACCCTATCGATTTTAGTTACTCCCATCTTATCCATCAACAGTTGACAGCCGGCATAAAGGGCGGCTTTGGCTAACTGTATCGCCCTCACATCGTTTTGTGTTATTGTAACTTGGTCGGTCAATCTATAGGAAAAAGTGCGACCGTTCTTGATAATTCGTTCTGTTCTCGGAGCAAGAGATCCATCAATTACGCCGTTCAAGTCTATTATTCCTGCGAGAAACATCTCTGAAATAACTTCAATTATTCCTGACCCGCAAATACCAGAAACTCCAATTTTTTCGGCGACTTCTCTAAAGCTTGGGTGGTTCGACCAAATATCTGCACCTATGATCCGAAAGACCGGTTCTAGAGTTTCTTGGTCAATCCGCACGCGTTCTATCGCTCCCGCTGCTGCTCGCTGGCCTGAAGAAATTTGAGCACCTTCAAAGGCGGGGCCGGTAGGACTTGAACAAGTAAGCACTCGATCGCAGTTTCCTAGAACAATTTCTGCATTTGTGCCTATGTCGATAATTAGTGTCATCTCCTTTGACAATAACGGATTATTACATAACAGAACACCGGCTGTATCTGCCCCAACGTGACCGGCGATGCAGGGTAAAAAATAAACCCTACCGGTTGGATAAATATAAAGATCTAGTTCATCTGCCCTTAAATCAATGGCGTCATTTGTGGAAAGAGCGAAAGGTGCTCCACCTAGCTCTGTTGGATCTATTCCTAAAAATAAGTGATGCATTATGGGATTTCCGACAGACACCAATTCAAGGATGTCATCTGGTGAGGCACCAATTTCAGCGGTAGTCTCAGTCGCTAAGTAATTTACAGCTTCTCGAACAACTCTTGTGAGGACCGAACTCTCGTTTGGATTCATCATTAGATATGAAACCCTGCTCATTAAATCTTCACCATATCGGAGTTGAGGGTTCATTGTTCCTGAGGCCGCTACAATGTCACCTGTAACCATATCGCACAGTTGAGCTGACATAGTGGTAGAACCTATATCCACGGCGAGTCCAAAAATTTTTATTTTTGACCCCGGCCAGACACCGATGATTTTTGTATCCTTGTATAATGCTACTGTAATGTTCCAATCACCTGTTCGAAGAACAACCTGAATTTCTTGCAATAGTTTTAGATCGCATGAAATTGGGTTTGAATTGTTGATAGAGGGATACTGTTCTACTAGGCTTTTACAAAGTCGATGGAAATCGCTAGTCGGATTATGCATATCTGGTTCAGAAACTTGTATTTCATATAGTTTAGTCGCCGGATTAAAGGAAATATCATAAGGTTCAGCTTTTTTTCTGATAACCTGTCTATGAATTTGACTTTCCTCCGGGACATTAATAACTGCGTCACCCAAAATTAGGGCGTTGCACCCGAGGCGATGCCCCGTTTGGAGCCCCCGTTTATCTGCATAACGTAATTCCGCTTGGGTAAGGTCGCCAAAACTGTCAGGTTCTGAGTTGATTTTATGTTTAATGAACGTGCCTAGCACAGGTGCCACCTGGCATCGGCCACACATAGCCCTCCCGCCGCAAACGGAATCCACATCAACTTTTAAAAGTCGAGCAGCGTCTAAGATAGAAATTCCTTTTGGAATAGTTCCCCGCCGACCTGATGGCGTAAATACCACAGAAACCCTCTCTGAACGGTCCCTTGTATTGGCAGAAATAACAGAATCTTTGTTGGATTCATGGGGCATCCATGATGTCCTTATTTTGTTTTCCTGCGACGTTGGCGACCAGATCTGGTCGATCTTGAATAATTGTTTGCAGAAGGATCACGGAATTTCTCAATCCATTTCCCGCATTCTGGATCCATACCCATCATTACATTAGCTCCTCTAACAGCCGTCATTTCCTCACTATGTAAAGGATTTAAAATGGCGGATGTCAAGCCGGCGCCAATTCCCATAGATAAAAAACAAGCGTTTAAGTTGTGGCGATTTGGGAGTCCAAAGGAAATGTTAGAAGCACCACAGGTCGTATTGACCGTTAGCTCGTCTCTCAAACGGCGAATAAGTTTAAATGCGGAGAAGGCCGCACGATTTATTGCTCCGACAGGCATAATGAGGGGGTCTACAATTACGTCTGATGGGTTTAGACCGTGATCTTGGGCACGTTCCACGATCTTTTTGGCTACCTCAAATCGCACGTCTGGGTCTTCTGATATGCCCGTTTCGTCGTTAGAAATAGCGACTACCGCAGCATTATACTTTTTTACTAGGGGTAGTATATTTTCAAGACGCTCTTCCTCGCCAGTAACTGAATTTACTAGGGGTCGTCCTTGGTAGACCTCAAGCCCCGCTTTCAAAGCTTCGACGATAGAGCTATCGATGACAAGCGGTGCGCTGGTAACATCCTGAACAACTTTGATGGTTTCAGATAATATTTTTGCCTCGTCGGCTAGGGGAATGCCGGCATTTACATCTAGTACTGTTGCACCTGCCTCGACCTGGGCAATTGCATCGGCTCTAACTCTACTATAGTTGCCCTGCGCCATTTCACTTGCTAAAAGTTTCCTGCCGGTGGGGTTGATACGTTCTCCAATGATACAGAATGGTTCTTCGAAGCCGATAGTTATTTCTTGTGATGCTGAACTTAAAATCGTTTGGCTCATATTTTTCGTCCTTAATGCAGCGTTTTCTCATACGTTAATGTGATGCGTGAAGCTTCAGAAGTTTGGAAAAGGCTTGATCCAAAGGCCGTAATCCGTTCTTATATTGTTTGCTTATATAGAAACACTGATTACTTTGCCTCAACAATTGCTCCTGAGCGCCGAAGTTTAGATACGGAAGATGGCCGTATACAGACGTTTTTGGAGAATAGTGTTTACGCGGGTATCGTTGCATTAGTCTTTTTCGCAAACTTTAAAGCCAGCCAAGCGGCCAATTTCTATTTTACCCGCATGAACCGCGGTCGCCCAAGCGGCCGTTTTGGCTATCCCACCGAATGGATAGAAATGGATTTTGCTAATTAGAGAATTTGGATCAATCGCTATGGAATCAGCCAACTTGGATAAAATAACATCGGGTTCTCGGATTAAAATAAGCTTAGCTACATTTTTACTTTGTCTTCTCAAGACTCGTATGGATGGCCCGATACCGGATGATTGAGCAAACTTAAGCAGGGTTTTAAGGGTTGCTAGGCCGGGTAAACCTATATGAATGGGTAATTTATTACCAGCGCGCCTAATTTTCTGTTCCCAAGATATAATCGGATTAGCTTCGAAACAAAACTGTGTGGCAATATAAACGTCGATATTAGAGTTCTGCGCCCAATCGTTTTTTTCTCTAAGTGCTGAGTGAATTTCTGTGCTAGATATATCGGGTGACCCTTCTGGATGTCCAGCTACCCCCAGCTTTTTTATTTTATATTTCTCCAATAAACCTGATGATAGTATCTGCATACTGTTAGCGTAGGGGCCCATCGGTTTAGATATGCCCCCCGCTATAACAAGTACTTCTGAGACGTTGGCCTTCGATACCAGTTTATCTAGGAATTCCTCCAGCGCATATTCAGTTTCAAAATTTCGTGCGGCGATATGAGGAACAGGATTAAAACCTTCAAGGCTTAGCCGCTGGGAAACGTCGATTGTGTCTTGAATATTAGCACCAGGTAGAAACGTCACATTTACGGATGTCCCGCGTGGAAGGAAATCTTCAAACCGATCTACTTTGCTCGCGGAAGCAGGGGTCACCTCCAATGAAAACCCCTCGAGTATTGAAGCGATTTGTTTTGCTGAAGCGACCAATTGTTTTCTCTACATAAAAATTCATTGCACGTGAAAAATAATATAAAATAAAATATAGTCTCTTATTGAAGGTTGTGTTTTCTTAACTTCGTCATTAGAGATCTTAAAACCGACATTTTGAAAAAAAATGCACTTCTTAGCAGGTTAAGTGATCAACTGTATTACGGATAGCGCTGTGTTAAGGATAAAGTTTATGAACCAAGAAATAGTTATAGCCGGAGGAAAGCGTACACCTTTCGGTGATTTTGGAAAGTCTCTCAAGGAAATGCCATTGTCTACGTTAGCAACACATGCCGCAAATGCGTCGTTGGAGGATGCTAATGTGGATCCGCTAGATGTAGATCATCTAGTTTGGGGGAATGTACTACCCGTTGACCCTGATGGATATTACACTGGTCGGGTAGCAGCTCTAAACATTGGAATGCGTGAAACTAGTTGCGCGCTTCAGGTCAATCGCGCTTGTGGATCAGGAACCCAAGCAATCATTACGGCCGCACAGCAGATATTAACAGGGCATAGTAGGATAGCGCTTGCCGGGGGCGGAGAAAATTTTTCCAGGGGCGGTTTTATAAATCAGAAAATGAGATGGGGTGCAGTAAGGGGAGCTCAAGCATTTGAAGACACTGTTGAATGGGCGTACAATGATCCGTTTGGCAATGGTCTCATGGGAGTCACGGCCGAAAATTTAGCTGATGAATACCAATATCAACGTGATGATATGGATGCATGGGGATTAATGAGTCAGCAGCGGGCCGGAACAGCTCAAAAATCTGGGTTTTTGGCACGACAGATCGCACCAATTCAAGTTCCAGAGGGAAGGAAAAATACCCGTTTAATGGAGCATGACGAGTTTCCTCGCCCAGACATAACCGCTGCTAAATTAGCGGCACTGAAGCCAGTATTCCGGGCGGAAGGAAAAGTGACGCCAGGCAATTCAAGCGGTGTCACCGATGGAGCAGGTTTTGTGGTATTGGGAGATCGGGATACTCTTGAGGGGAAGGGCATTGTACCGATGGTGAGACTTGTGGATTGGACCATCGTTGGCGTGCCTCCGAGGATAATGGGTTGTGGCCCCGTTCCAGCGATCAAAGCGCTCTGGAAAAAAAGAAATCTGGCAGCATCGGATATTGATTATTATGAAATAAACGAGGCTTTTGCTGTCGTTAATTTACATGCTGAAAGAGAGCTGGAGATTAGTCGGCAGATTACGAATAGCTATGGTGGAGGAATCTCCATAGGCCATCCTCCCGGGGCGACTGGGGTCAGGATGACGCTAACGGCTATGCATCATTTGATAGATACTGGTCATCGTTATGCAGTAATTAGTATGTGTATGGGGGCAGGTCAGGGGATGGCGGTGCTGATTGAAAATCTTAGCGGATAGATGTTGATATAATTTTTTCAAAGTGGAGAAATATTTGTCTAGTTTCACAGATCTTACAGGAAAGGTTGCTTTGGTTACCGGAGCGTCCCAAGGACTTGGGAAAAGGTTTGCCGTAACTCTAGCCAAAAATGGTGCTAAAGTCGCTCTGGCAGCTCGTCAGCTATCAAAACTTCATGAACTGAGGCAAGAGTTGAATTCACTCGGGGCCGATTCTTTTGTCGTTGAAATGGACGTTTTAAATACTAGCAGTATTAAAGATGGCGTGGCAGAAGTCGAAAAAGAGTTAGGGTCGCCTGATATTCTGGTTAACAATGCTGGGTTAGCCGTAAATAAATTGTTTTTGGACGTATCAGAGGAAGATTACGATTTGGTTCTAGGTACAAATTTAAAGGGCAGTTTTTTTTGCGCTCAGGTTGTTGCGAGGAAGATGATACAACGAGGTGGTGGATCTATCATCAACATTTCATCTGTCTTGGGAAGTCGACCCATTGGCACACTAACAACATATTGCGCTTCCAAAGGCGGCCTTAATCAGCTCACCGCGACAATGGCATTAGAACTTGCGCGACATGAGATCCGGGTAAATGCAATTGCGCCGGGCTACATAGAAACGCCCATGAACAGGGAATTTTTTAAATCTTTGGCAGGTAAGACACTTATTAGCTCGGTTCCTCAACGTCGACTAGGCCAAGTGCAAGATCTCGACGGTGCTTTATTATTATTAGCATCCGATGCCTCAAAATTTATGACAGGGACGGTAATAACTGTGGATGGCGGATTTGCTATCCGATAAAGTGCTTGGTTAGATATTCCGCAGTTTCCTGAGGTTTTTCTTCTATTACGTAATGCCCACAGTTGATTCCACCTCCTGTTAATTTTCCATCTATGTAATTGCGCCATATTGGTATTAAGTCGCCATATACTTCTCCAGTGTGGCTTTCTTTGCCCCATATAGTTAGTGTGGGACACTTAATGTGAAGTTCGTTTTCAAAGTCAGCTGTATCCATTTTGAGGTCTGAACTTGCGCATGCTCGATAATCCTCGCAGGATGCTCTAATCGTTTTCCAATTAAAACAACGTACATATTCTGACAAAGCCTCTGGGGCGAAGGGCATCAGCCCTTTGCCTGGCTTGGACAATTTTTTTTCAATGAAATAATCGGCAGGAACGTTGG
This sequence comes from uncultured Nisaea sp., assembly GCA_964342575.1. Lineage (GTDB taxonomy): Bacteria > Pseudomonadota > Alphaproteobacteria > Thalassobaculales > Thalassobaculaceae. The sequence continues at coordinate 22,591 of CAYFGZ010000008.1, forward strand.
CCATCATTTGCTCTGGCATATCGTAGGGTTGAGCCATAAACAACCAGTGCCAAGATGAGTTAGCCCATTTGGCCGATGTATGATTCCAGATATAGTGACTTGGCAATATATCTATAAGTGCTAGCTTTTTTACGGATTCCTCATGATCTAGAGCCATTCGATGTGCTGTTCGGGCTCCACGATCGTGACCGGCTACAAAAAAACTATCATAACCCAATTCCTGCATTACTACAATTAGATCGGCAGCCATGGCTCGAAAGGAATAATTAATACTCTCGGCTCCCCCGTCCTCGGGTCCCAAAGAATCACCATAGCCCCGAAGGTCTACACAAATTAGTTTAAATTTATCTTTGAGGAGTGGAGCAACTTTGTGCCAAGAAAAATGTGTCAAGGGATTACCATGAATAAGGAGAATAGGTGGACCTGCACCTCCTATACGTGCATTAATTGTGGCGCTACCAAATCCTTGGTTGGGAACGGGAAACTTCTTTATTTCAAAGTCTTTAAACATAATTAAGCATCGGACTAATTATCCTTGGTAATGTGCTAATGAAAAGAACTAGTCCTCACTAGTTGTGTTGTTCTCGCCAGTTTCATAACGATCTATTCTTCGTTTTCTATAAATTAGATATAAATTTCTCGTATATATTAGAATTCCAGTCCCCTGTCCGACCATAATTACTAAATCTTTCTTGGAAAAAGCATAAATAAAGAGCGTGATACCCCCGAGCAAGCTGAAATACCAGAATGGCAGAGGTATTACGCTTTCCCTTCTTTTCTCGCTTACTACCCACTGTATTAAGAAGCGAGCACTAAACAAGCCTTGCCCTAAAAAACCTATGATCAGGAGGATGGCCTCACTGGTTTTGATCCCGCCAGGAAAAAACCAATTCAAGAAAAGCTCCATTACCTTTTATTCCTCGCTATTTAAATTTCGCGGACATCTCCGAATCAGCCACATCACGCCAAGAAGATCAGGGATCCCGGCTAACAATCGATCTAAATTAGCGTATTTAGAGGTTCCATGTACACGATGTCGATGATTTACCGGAACCACAATTATGCTACAATTTTCACGTTTTGCTAAGGCTGGTAAAAACCGATGCATATGATCGAAATAGGGTAACTTCAGGAAAAAGTCACGTTCAAACAACTTTAGAGAACAACCTGTATCTGGATTGTCATCCTTCAGAAGAAATTTACGGATTGAATTTGCGATTAGTGAGGCTTTGCGTTTCGCCAACGAATCTTTTCGCGTCACTCGATTTCCAGTAATCATACGAAGACCCTGCCGATGCTGGGCTTTATATTCGTTTAGGAGTTTAACGATGTCAGCGGGGTCGTTTTGACCATCCCCGTCAAGTGTTGCTATGAGTTGCCCTTTGGCAGCTAGTATCCCTGTTCGTAATCCGGCACTTTGGCCTGCTCGTTGAAGGTGGGTAATAACGCGGAGTTGGGGGATACCGTCTTGCATTTCTGTAATTACAGCCAACGTATTATCCGTGCTACAATCGTTCACAAAAATGATTTCGTAATCGCTGATTTTATCAAGTGCAGATGTTATTTCTTTCACTAGTGGCCGGATATTGGCACACTCATTAAAGACTGGAATTACAACAGATAATGAAGGACTAATGTGCATTTTTGTACCTTGCCGGACGCAAGTTAAAGTATACAGTTATAGAAAGTTTTGGACTTTAACCGACGTTTCCTTCCCTTCTAATTTCGCACCTTATCAGTTATTAGTGATTCGCTGCCGAAAATAATTTCGGCCCACTATCACAGCGACTGTAATGCCCAGATATGCTCCAAAAACAACGTCGCTGGGATAATGAGCTAAAAGAACGACCCTACTGAAGCCTACTAATACAGCTAATGACCACAAAATGACCGCATAACGTGGGTATACAATGGATAAGCCAATACATATAGAAAAAATCGTTTGTGTATGTCCCGAAGGAAATGAGTTAGCGGCTATATTAAAATTAAAGGGTGCTAGCCCGTATAGTTCGTCTGAGAACAAATAGCGGGGTCTATATCTACCGATGATAATCTTAATTATATGATGTAACGCGCCAGATAGTACGCAAGAAAGTATCAAGTACCAAAAGATTTGCCGATATCTTTTGGCTCCCGCTTGAAGTCGCGATGAAAAAGTTGATCTTCTTAAAAAAAAGCAAATTAATAGCCCTAAACTAAAAATCAACAACCATCCGGTTGCATCCCCAATAATTGTGATGAGTCGAAAAAAATCAACGAATAAATGCGTTTGATACTGCTTGATAAAATTGGCCGCTTTTTGGTCTATGAAATATCCAAACAGCAGACAGAGGACCACGATAGCAAAAAAAAGAAAACCCAGTGGTGGTCGAGTGATTTCTTTTTTTAATAAAAAAGTTGAGAAGTTTAGTTTATTAAACATAGTCTATAATAGCTTTACCTTTATCTACTGGGTGACTAAGACGTGAAGCTCCAAAGGTCGGCCTTTAGAGTAGTTGAATGATTTAAAACTGTGGATTACTTTTGGTTTGATATTCATTATTTTACTCGATTTAAGAAACGCATCCATATACACGCCTGTCACGAGGACGCGTGCTCCAGGGGTTTGAGCTAGAAGTCTTGCGGCCTCCCTAGGCTCAGTCAAATATGTCTTTGTACCTCCCAGGAAGACGAGGCTTGGTTCATGATAGCCGACTGCTACCAAAGTGTTATTTTCAGAATTTTTATTTTCCAATACTTGATAAATCTGGTTCGAAGGAAAAAGCCATTTAACCCCGGGAATAGTCCACTGGAGTAATGGAATGGTGACAAGAGCGGAAGCAAAAATGGAAAAAGCAAGGGCATAGTTCAGCACCCGTCTAGTATAAAAGACTAGGGTAACAAGTATGGCTAACAGAGTGACAGAACTTGCTATGAGTATGGGCGCCTCAACGATGGCTAACGGCATCTTATAAACACGTTCTAATATGGATCGATAATCTTTTAGCGAGTCGGGAGTTAGTAAGTCATCTACGCCTAGCAGCATAGCCGATATTATAAATACTACGCCAATAATAAGCCAAAACACTGATAGCAATATATTGACGAAAGTTTTCAGCTGGAATCCACTTGGATCAATGGTTCTTCCTGAATCAACTTTTGCCAACCAACTCCCCACCATAATAGCAACGGCAGGATAAATTGGCAGAACGTAGTGGGGAAGTTTCGTAGGTACCAACTCAAGTAAAATCCATGGTGGGATTAGCCAAGCGAGCAGAAATCGGCTTCCCAGATTGGTTCTGGAGCCAAAGGCAGCACATAATGCTGGCCATAAAAATAAAGAGCCCGGCCAAAAAGTACACATAACTGCTAACAGATAATATCCCGGCGGTAGCCCATGAGATTCAATGCCACCCAATAATTTGGGTATCAGGTCAACGCCAATGGAATGTTGGAGAAAAGCCCCATCAGAGCGTATTTGAACTGCTATTATCCACGGTAAACTGATTATTGCGACTATTGATAATCCTGCGATTGGTTTGAGGCAACGGCACCATGCGATATCTCGATCTAGCGCCCAAATTCCGAATATCGTAAGCAAAATAATTAGAGGCACAATAGGCCCTTTAACAAGTATACCCAGACCTATCCCAGCCCATAAACACAGCCAGCTGAAAAAAGTGAAATTGTTCTTGTAGGCCTTTGCTAAGCCAAATTGTGAAATTACCAGTGACATTAAAAGTAAAGCATCGCTCTTGGCCATATGCGCCTCAGCAATCAGTAAAAGGCTTGTAGCTAGCACAATTCCGGCGGTTAGAGCTCCAATCGGCTTGATAAAGATACTAGCAATAAAGTAGGTAACAATGACGGAGATGGTCGCCGCGACTAGAGATGGGATTCTATATGCCCATATAGAGTTAACGATATTTGGTGAAAGTAAATTAACGCTCGCTGCTTGCAGCCAGTAGGCGCCTGCCGGTTTTTTATATCTGGCTGTTTTTTGAAAACGGATATCGATATAATCGCCACTTTCAATCATTTGTTTGCTTGCTTGAGCAAATCGGGATTCGTCTCTGTCAAGAGGTGGAATTGTTTTTAATCCAGGAAGATAGAAAACTAGGCACAGTAAAACCAGTATTATAATATTTCTAAAATGCACCGTTGCCGACCCTCTATAAAGACACTTAGGTAATTAGATAGTTTTTTAATTGCTATGTAAATTGTGCGGACAGGAAAATATCATAGAAACCAGGGCACTTCATAGCTTGAGGAACAGATTAGACATTTCTAAAAAAATGTAGCAGGAATTATACTGCTACGGCATTTATCTCAGTTTCTCTATTCTTGTTTCTATCATATCCCGTGCTGGCGTATCAGGCCCCATCTTAGTAAGCAATTTGGTCCAGTAATTAAGAGCCGATTGTTTATCTCCCTCTAATTTGGAGATTAATCCGCCAAAGTATAGCGCTTCGGGGGTTTCTGGCGCTATTGATAACACGTGTTTGATAACTTTCTTAAACTCTACCGACATCTTTCTTTCATCAGTCCCCTCGGGAAAGAGTAACCGGGCATATGCCATTTGGATATCTACTCTGTTAGGTGCTAGTTGGACGGCTTCGCGAAGGGCGTTGACGGACTTTTCAGACTGTCCGAGAACGCGGTATGAACGGCTCAATCGGACCCATCCATCAACGTCTTGGGGAGTCTTTTTAAGCCGTTCTGCTAGCCTCTTAACCATGCTATTTATCATTGCCTGTCTATCTTTTTGGGACATCGATTCTGCAGCTTTTACTTCGTCTGAATTAGGACCGCTGAACCGTTTCTGCAGAATCGACGTGCTATTTACTGAACCCGCTTTACTTAGGTTGTCGGGATCCGTTTCTGCTCTTTGTTTTATTCCTTGTATTTCGGGGCGAGTATTAGCCTCTTTAGAGGCCAGGCGAATACGTTCCTGCAACATTTTTTTCCAGGGAGCATTTGAAGGCGTATCTTTCTGGAGAGACATCCATCTTTCCAGAGCTTTCTTGTAATTTTTCTGCTGATAATCCGCCAACCCCAAATAATACCGAACCCGCGGGTCTTTAGGGTTATTTTCTTCTACAAGTTTGATTTGCTTTAATGCTTCGGGAGAGACACGGCCTTCAGCCGAAAGAACCAATGCCTCGGCAAGGTTCGCCCGAATACGCATATTGCTTGGAGAAATATCAGTGGCTTTTAGAAAAATATCAACGGCTTTTCCATATTGCCTCCTAATCAAAAAGCTTCGACCTAAAAGCTCCCAGTCTTCGATTTTGCTTGGATCGTTAAGCAACTTTTTCTCTAAGTTGCTGATCATGTCATCTATCGCCGGATGTTGATCCTTATTTATTGAATCATTATTAGGTGCGCGAGACGAAATTGTTTTTATAGGAGTGTTGGCTGCTTTTTGGGAAAATGGAGCGTCGGGCAGATTTGGTGCTCCGAGATTTGAATAGACTGCAAGAGAAAAAGATGGAATTAAAAATGATATTATTAACGTCACTAATATATACGATGATTTTGGTTGGCTGGTTGTAGTGTCGGTTTCGAGTCTACCATAATTTTCTTCTAAAATACGTCTTTGTATTTCGATACGCATTGCATGCAGTTCTTCGGCTTTTAAGCGTCCTAATTCATAATCGCTATCTAGTTCATTTAGTTGATTCTCATAGACCTGTAGGTTGAAATATCGGCTTGTTTCCTCGGTTTCTTTGTCTCTTAGTGCTGGCCAAACTAGTGTCAGTACGGTTAAAAGAGTCAAAAACCCGGCTAGTATCCAAAACAGCATTATTATTTTTCGCTTTTTTGATTTATCAGTTTATTAAGGTTGTTACTTTCGTCAGTTGTTAGAGGTTTTTCTGGTAATATTTTCCGTCGTCTCTTCATAAAATAATAAACCATGATTAAACCTATTATAGAGAAAAATACTGGCCCAAACCACAGAACATACGTCGAAGGTTTAAAAGGTGGTGTCAAAAGGATAAAATCTCCGTAGCGCTTCACGAGAAAATCCAATATTTCGGCATCAGTATTGCCATTGACCAGGCGTCGTCTAACTATTATCCGCAAATCCTTTGCTAAGGATGCATTACTATCATCTATAGACTGATTTTGGCATACCAAGCATCGAATGTTTTGGCTGAGCGCTCTGGCCCGTGCTTCCAATCCGGGGTCGGTGAGTCTCTCCTGGGGTTCGAGGCCATGAGCTGCGGTCCCCAAGAAAGCTGCTAGTAAAATGCCACAAATAAAAGCTCGCCAGATATTCATTTTATGGCTTTCTAAGCGTCAATATTAGCGGGTTTATTTGTTGTTTCAATACTCGCTCTGTAAGAGGACCTACATGTCTATGTCGTATCCGGCCGTCGCGATCTACCACGTATGTCTCAGGTACACCGTATACACCCCAGTCGATAGCTACCTGCCCTTCCGGATCCATTCCAATTCGCGTAAAAGGATTACCTAATTCGTTAAGCCAATTGATAGCGGCACTGGGCATATCCTTATAATTGATACCGTAGATGGAAAGATCACTACGCCTTGATAAGCGCATGAGTATTTCGTGCTCCATCCGACAGGGACCACACCACGAGGAAAAAAAATTAACTAACCGCACCTCACCCTTTAGATCTGATTTTTTAATCCCCGGGAGGGTGTTTAATAGCGGGGGCAAATTATGTTGCGGGGTAGCCTTTTCTAGCAAAGCTGAGGGAATAATTCGTGGGTCACTCTTTTTTACAATAGGTATTGCAAAATATATAAAAATACCGACAGAAATCAAAAAAGGCACTATAAATATAGTTTTACCCATTTTCGTATCCATCTTTTTCGCGTGCACTGGGCTGATGGTGAATTTTTGGCGCTCCTATTCGAAGTCTCCTATCGGAGAGAGAAAGTAATCCACCTATTACCATCAATAAACAGCCACTCCATATCCAAGGTATCAGGGGATTAAACCAAAGCCTTAGAACCCAACCTTTTTTTGGATTGCCTTCTCCAATAGTAGCATAAAGGTCTGCCATGAAGGTTGAATAGATTTGTGCTTCAGTCGTTAACATCTGCTGCACCGAATAAAATCGTCTTTCGGGGAATAGAACTGCTACTTCCTTTCCTTCTTTCGTTACTTTTATACGTGCTCGCTCTGCCTTGTAGTTTGGTCCTTGGAGCTGTTCCACATTCTCAAGCATCAATTCGTAGCCCGCTAGTGATATTGTATCATTGGTATTTGCGTTTATCACAACTTCGGTGCGCCAGGCACTATCGGCAGATGCCCCGCAAACAAAGATGGCAACTCCTAGGTGAGCGAGCGTCATGCCATGGGCAGATCTAGGGAGCCCCCTCGCTCGAGCAAGAGACTTTTTTAATGATATTTTTAGGAAGGCGACCCGATCGGCAAATTCTTTCAAAGTTCCACCGGCCAGCCAGCCGGCAATGGCGAAACCGATTATAGGCGTCACCGGTTTATCTAAATTATATAACCAGAAGACCAAGCTCAATCCGGCGGAGAACAGGGCTGCAAACCAAAGCCTGACTATGGCTGCTCGAAAATCAGCTTGTCTCCAACTCAACATAGGCCCTACAGCCATCAACAGTAGCAAAAGCATCATGATTGGCACAAAGGTAGCGTTGAAAAACGGCGGACCAACAGAAACTTTTTGCCCCGTGGTGGCATCCAAAAATAATGGATACAGTGTCCCTAGAAAAACAGTTGCAGTGGCTACCGAGAGGAGAAGGTTATTCATTACTAGGCCTCCCTCCCTGCTAATAGGCTGGAAAAGTCCACCAAGACTCATTTTGGGTGCTCTCATAGCAAACAAAATAAGTGCTCCTCCAACGAAGAAAATCAAAATAGCTAAAATAAATAGCCCACGATCTGGGTCAACGGCGAAAGCGTGAACTGATGTCAGTATTCCCGATCGCACTAGAAAAGTTCCCATAAGGCTTAGAGTAAAGGCCAAAATAGCAAGCAGGATAGTCCAACTTTTTAGGGCATCACGTTTTTCTACAACTATGGCAGAATGTAAAAAAGCGGTCCCTGCGAGCCACGGCATAAAACTAGCATTCTCAACGGGGTCCCAGTACCACCATCCACCCCAACCTAGTTCATAATATGCCCACCAGCTTCCAAGAGTAATGCCAGCAGTCAGCGACGTCCAAGCTAACAGCGCCCAGGGTCTTACCCAACGTGCCCATGCAGGTGCTATTTTCCCCTCGATTAACGCAGCAACGGCAAATGAAAAAGTTACAGAGAACCCAACGTAACCCAAATAAAGCATTGGCGGGTGAAAGGCCAATCCAGGATCTTGCAGCAGTGGGTTTAAGTCCTGACCGTCTGCGGGCGGAGGGTCCAATCGTGAAAACGGATTTGAGGTAAATAATATAAAGGCTAGAAATGATAAACCAATTAGACCTTGTATTCCTATCACTCTAGCTCGAAGTGTTGGCGGGATATTTTGACCAAATAGTGCGACAGTAAGCCCAAAAAATGATAATATTAGAACCCATAGAACCATAGAACCCTCATGATTACCCCAGACCCCGCTAATTTTGTAGAGCATTGGTTTCAGAGAGTGTGAATTCTCGGCTACATTAACTACGGAGAAATCCGATGTAACGTATGCATGGGTGAGTGCGCAAAAGGAAATAAAAATAGCAACAAATTGTGCGATCGCGGCGGGTTTTCCCATATTCATCAAAACAAAATCATCTTTATGAGCGCCAATTAAAGTTAGGCTGCTTTGGAGGAAAGCAGTGATTAGTGCCAAAATCAGAGTATAATGTCCTAATTCCGCAATCATTTTTTCTCAGGTCCTTTCCATTTTCCTGATTTTCTAAGAGCTTCCGCTACTTCTTTGGGCATGTAGTTTTCATCATGTTTTGCTAGGATTTTATTGGCCCGGAAGATTCCATCAATTATACGACCCTCCGCCACTATACCTTGGTTCTCAGAAAATAGATCGGGTAGAGCTCCGTTGAATATAGTTGGCATAGATTTTTGTAAATCAGTTACCTCGAAACGTATAGTTAGGCCATCATCAGACCTCTTAACACTTCCCTTTTTAACTAAGCCACCAATTCGCATTGGACGCTGAGAACTCATTAAGGTTTCTGTTAAATCTGATGGACTGTAGAAAAAAACGAGATTTTCTTCAAAGGCGTTTAGTGCCAGCAGTAAAGCGGTGACTAGTGATGAGAGGCCTAGTCCCACAAAGAGCAATCTTCGGCGCGTTGGAGTCATATGTTGACCTTTTTGTCACGAGATCCTTATAGATAGAATTAACGTTGGCGTATTTCTAGTTGAGATAGTTCTCGTTGTAACCGACGCAGTTGGCAGATAGATGATACAAGAATGACTAATAGGATGGTTGCCGTTATGCCATATGCTGGCCATATGAAAAATCCGTAATCGCTCATTGTTTTATAAAAGTGTATAAACGCTTTTCCCCATTATTAAACATCGACTATAAGATATAAAACAAACCTACAAAACTTCAAAGGGGACGGCGGTTTCTAACTACGGGTTAACATATTAATTACTCTGATTTGTTAACTTTCTTGCGCGTATCCTCTTTTCGATTAGTTTTATTTTTATCCTAACTATTAAAATACTAATAAAAAATAATTTAAAGCCTAAGGCCATAATTAATAATGGTGCTAGCATAGAGGGGTCAATTGCTGGACTATCAAGCCGTGTAAGACTTGCTGGTTGGTGCAGTGTATTCCACCAGTCTACTGAAAATTTAATAATTGGAATATTTACAAAACCGACTAAAGCTAAAATGGCACCGGCTTTTGATCCCTTTTCATGGTTATCAAATGCATTAACGAGGGCTATATACCCAATGTATAAGAATAATAAGATCAATACGGACGTGAGACGAGCATCCCAAACCCACCATGTACCCCACATTGGCTGTCCCCAAAGTGCCCCAGTAATCAGGGTTATGGCAGTAAAAGCCGCGCCTAGTGGAGCTGCACTTTGAGCAGCTATGTCAGCCAGCGGGTGCCTCCATATTAGAAAGCTCGCGCTTGCTATGGCAATCAGCGTATACGCAAATAATGCCATCCATGCGGAGGGAACATGAACGTACATAATTCTAACAGTTTCTCCCTGCTGATAGTCTGGCGGGGAGATTATCAGCGCTAAATAGAGGCCAATTGCGATACATACTGCTGAAGTTACCGACGTCCAAGGCAAAACCCGGTCAGCGACTCTCGTAAATCGGGCTGGGTTTGCGAACTTGTGCATTATTTTTTCCTAATCAGTAATATAGCGTAGAGTGGCGGCAGTTGCCCACGGGCAAAAAACCATAGAAGTTAGAAGTAAGGAACCTAATAGCATGAGTGAGGATGATGCGGTTTCCGCATCCGCCGATCTTTCGAGAGCTGTAACTGAGAAAATCAGAACGGGGATAATTAGCGGTAGAATTAATAGTGAAATTAATACACCAGAGCGCCTCGAGCCCAGCACTAGGGCAGCACCCATAGCACCCATCAAACTGATAGTTGGTGTGCCAAGGAGCATGCTTAAAATTAATGTTGTATAGACATCAGAGTTCAGATTCAAAATTAAAGCAAGGCACGGAGAAATTATTAAAATTGGCATGCCAGTTGTAAGCCAGTGGACAAGACATTTTCCAAGAACCAATATTTCGAGGGGATAGGATGTTAATACCAATAAATCTAGGGAGCCGTCTTCGAAGTCTACTTGAAATAGACGGTCGAGTGATAACATTGCTGCTAGTAGGGCACTAATCCAAATAATGCTACCTGCAAATTTTTGCATCACGATGAGGTCTGGACCGATTCCTATAGGAAAAAGTGTTACGGCCACAACAAAGAACATCAATACTATCCAAGCATCATTTCCATGCCGTATTACCATAAGTAGGTCTCTTCGAATAATGGCTATGAAACCTCCCATTACGAAGCCCTCATTTTCTATTCTCTTCCATTAGAGTCCAGCGGAAATGATTTGAAATTGGTTAACCTCAGTTGTTTCGGCGGTTGTTTAATATTTATTTCGTCGTGTGTAGCTATTACGGCAATACCGCCACTTTCACAATGAGCTTCCAGCATAGATTCCAAGAAATTTAGTCCTTGCTCATCCAGGCCAACCGTCGGTTCATCTAGTAGCCATAGAGGAGAGGATCTTGCAACTAAACGGGTTAATGCCAGTTTGCGTTTTTGTCCAGAAGATAAGAATTTAGTAGCAAGCGTCCTCTCGTTTGAGAGATTAAATGCATCTAGAGCTTCCAATATCGTATCATCATCGTACTCAGTATTATACAGTTCCAACCAGAACCTTAAATTTTCTTCCGCAGTAAGTTCAGATTTGATACCAGATAAATGGCCAACATAATTAAGTCGGTTGTAGTGGTCTAATTTTTCTGTTGATATGTCAGTATCATTCCAGTTCAAATGCCCGTCGAAAGGTTTCATCATACCGGTCATTAATCTCAGGAGCGTGGACTTCCCGGACCCATTGGCTCCTTTTAGAATTAAGATGTTTCCACCGGTTATTTCGAAACCCAGATTGGTTAGCAATACTTTTCCGCCCCGGATGGCGGTGATATTTTTTCCAGTGAACTTATTTGAAAACGTGGAGTGCATTGTTTATTACAATCTTTAATCTACTAGCCGATACACTTGGTGAAATACCTCGGTTTATCTGCCCAAGCCAAGTTCAAACCCGATTAAAAGTTTTGATAATCGATATGATTTTGACTTTGGGCCTCATCTAATAGCTAGTTTGGAAATGACTAGCTATTAGATGAGGCAAGACTATTTTGAATATTAGTATACATTTAATACAGGTTACAGTCTCCAATTCTGCGCAATTTTTTGTTAATAATTGGTATTCTGAATTTATTTTATGAGAAGCAAATGTTCAGGAGGTGTGAATATGGGCGCAAGACCAGCATCAGATGCTTTAAAACGGTTCACCGTGTTAGACCTTACGCGCGTCAGGGCTGGACCGACTTGTGTTAGGCAATTAGCGGATTGGGGGGCCAATGTTATTAAAATAGAGCTGCCAGAATCCATGGATGCTGGAAATGGATTAGGAGGCGCCAGGCACGGTCCCGATTTTTTGAATCTGCATAGAAATAAACGTGCGATGACTCTAAACTTGAAAGACGAAAAGGGCGTAAGTCTGTTGAAGCGTTTATGCCGGAAGTCGGATGTTATAGTCGAAAACTACCGCCCCGACGTTAAAAAACGCTTAGGCATTGATTATGAGGTTCTATCTGCAGAAAACCCAGGCCTCATTTTTGCAAGCATTTCAGGCTTTGGGCAGGATGGTCCCTATGCCAAAAGACCTGGCTTTGATCAAATTGCCCAGGGGATGGGGGGCGTAATGTCAATAACAGGGCTACCGAACCAGGGGCCTGTGAGAGCCGGAATTCCAATAGCTGACCTCTGTGCAGGTTTATTTGCAGCTCAAGGAATAATGATTGCACTTCTTGAACGAGAGGTCTCGGGAAAAGGACAATGGATAGATACTTCACTTTTGCAAGCACAGTTATTCATGTTGGATTTTCAGGCGGCGCGCTGGTTGGTCGACGGAGAGGTTCCTAAGCAAGCAGGTAATAATCATCCGACCAGTATTCCTACTGGTGTATTTAAAACTAAAGATGGTTACATCAACTTAGGGGTGGCCGGGCAGATAATTTGGAAAAGGTTTTGCGATTTAGTAGGGCGTGAAGATCTTCGAGATCACCCGGACTATGCGGATGCTGATAGCCGATCACGAAATCGAGAAACATTGAACGTGGAAATCGAAACTTTTATAAAGGAAGAATCTACTAGTTATTGGGTTGAACTTTTGAATAAAAATGGTGTCCCGAGTGGTCCTATTTACAATATAGGCGAGGCATTTGAAGACCCACAGGTTAAGCATTTAAAGATGGCTGAGACCGTTAAAGGCCATGTTCGTGGTGACATTCAGTTGGTCGCACAGCCGATGAAGCTATCTCGGACTCCCAGCAGTATGTCCTTGCCTCCCCCGGATTATGGTGAGCATACGGACGAAATTTTGTTGGAATTAGGACTAAGCCAGGAAGATATAAGTGTTTTGCGAACCCAGAATGTTATTTAATTAATAAATTTGAAAAAGGTTGAAATTATGGTTTCTGAAGAAATTACTAAGCAAGATTCTAGTTCGTTGTTGAGTGAAGTCCGGGATAATATAGCCTGGATTGTTTTCAACAACCCTGATCGCATGAATGCTATGTCGCAAGAGATGTGGGATGGTTCTGCGAATTTGTTAGATAAATACGCCACAGACACAAATATTCGAGCCATCGTTTTAACGGGGGCCGGAAGTAGAGCCTTTGTGGCGGGGGCTGACATTTCCAAATTTGAGACAGAAAGATCTTCTAAAGAGGCTATGGCATCTTATGATAGATCTGTAGCCGGCTTTCACTCTTCTCTCAACGCGATTTCGAAGCCAACAGTAGCTCGGGTGAATGGTTATTGTATCGGCGGTGGGTTGGCCATGGCAATTGGATGTGACATCAGAATATGCTCGAATAAATCGACATTTGGTGTTCCCGCTGCAAAATTAGGAATAGGTTATAAATCAAAAGGAATTATGGAGCTTGAACGGTTGGTGGGACCGGCGTTTACTGCCGAAATATTTTATACAGGGCGCCAGTTTGACGCAGAGGAGGCAAGGATTATGGGCTTAGTAAATCGAGTGGTTCCTGAGGACGAACTCGATGGAGCTGTAGAAGATTTGATCGGACGAATAGCGCGAAATGCGCCGCTATCAATCAAGGCTGTCAAAGAAGCCCTTATAGAGTCTGGAAAGCCCGAATTTAACCGAGACTTTTCAGCTCACGAATCTACAGTGAAACAGTGCCAGACCAGCAATGATTACACTGAAGGTAGAACCGCCTTTATGGAGAAAAGACGTCCCAAGTTTTCGGGCAATTAATGACAATTCCTTAAAAATTAGAGATCCAAAAGAAGAAATTTTAAGGTTAGTCACTAGACTTCGGTTTTGTGAGAGACTTGGAAGTTGAATTGAGCCTTTTGATTATATCGTCGCCAAGCCAGAATTCCCATCCCTCAGTTTTTCTCGTAATTACCTCAGCTTCTTTTTTTACTTTATCTGATGCGGTCCCCGAAGTTGACGCTTCGATGAATGCCCAAGTATGCTTCACTTTATTATCTTTATCCTTAGCAAGATGCATTTTAACGATTAGACCATCAACCGTCTGCCATTTCACTTTGCTTAGATTTGAATCTGGAGATAGTGTAGCCGGGCGGACATCATTTAGTAGTAGGTTCTCAGGGATGATCCCGACATTTAAAACTTGATAACGAGATTTAACCTCACGGTTGCTAGGCAGACCAACTATGTCAAATCTTTCCATATCCTTATTGTATGAAAGCTCAAGAGTGGGGGCAGAGCCTGTTGTAAATATTGCCCTTTGGATGCGTTCGCGCTGAATAGAAAGTAAAGTAACCGATAGCCAATCCAATATATCCCCTCGGACCTCTAGTTCTCCTTTGGTTAACCAAGTCTGTGCCTCTGAAGATCTTCGCATATATAGGGATGGGGTGCCTCCTGAAAGGTTTTGGACACGCTTTCCAAATAAGGCATCAAGTATTACATCGCCATTGGAATCTTCCAATATTAAGCGCGTTGCTTTTGAAGAGTTTTTTGAGACATCTTGTAAGTGAAGTTTATGGTGACGATCAGGATCTTTAGTTTTAGCCTCCTGATATACTAACTCTGTCAGTCCAAGCAGGGTCTCCCTAATAGCGCTATCTCTTGTCTTGTAGCCGCCTTTTTCTTCAATACTCCAATGGTTGCCTGATGGAACTGCGGTGAAGTTGTCGACTTCATTTTGGCTGGAACGGACGATCTTAATTTTGGCAACTTGATCGAGCTTATCAATAATCTCGGGAAACACGCGATCTTCAGCGATATTTCGAATCGTTTCGGACCAGCGTTCGTAGTGCGCTATACAAGCGGCAATTACAGCTATTGCGGTTAGTAGGGTTAATTTTATAACAAAGCGTTTAGTAAGCATCGTCGTTTCTAATTAGTTGCGGTTTCATAAAATCGATTTTTTCGGCGTACTCTCCGTACAATCGCTAAAATAATTACCAGTGTCGTTAACAAAATTGGTACTAACGCGATATTCAAGAACCACAATCGCATCTCTAATCGTTCATACTCTTGCGTCAATGATCTACGTACTTTACGCAATTCAGACCGCAGCCCTAGAATTTCTCGTTGCATTTTTTCCATATCCCGGCGATCTCGCTCTGACACTACGGACTGAGTCCCCTCTGGATTTCGACGCCGCAGCGACTGCAGTTTTTTTTCTGTTTTTGCTAGTGTCTGCCGAAGTTCGCGTTCCTTGTCTTCGAACTTCTGAGAGGCTTTCCGCTGAATATCTTGCAATACACTGAATGGACGGCTAGCGGTTCCTCGCCCTCGGAGCTCCATTAAGGTAGTTGAGCCAGCGAGCGCTTCGATAGAGTTGAGCACAAAATCACCGTTGTTTGCCGTGGCAACGGGTACTTTTTGTCCAGCAAAATCCCTCATGATAACCCAAAATCGATCCGCTAGAATATCTGCGTCAGCGACTACAATCACATCCAATGGTTTTGAAGAACTTTTTAGGATTGGCTTTGACCAAGTTACTTTAGCTTTGGAAGCTTTTTGATCTTCTTCTTTCGCTGGAGTAGGTAGACCATCGGGAAAACCAGTTTTAACTAACCCGGTCAAACGTCCTGCAATGATATACTGATCACTTCCGGGCTTGAATTCTCTCAGAAGTTTTTTAGGACTTCGGAAACCTTGAACTTTTTTGGAATCGATTAAATTAGATCCTGGAGAAGACAGCAGTAGTGGTTGAATCTTTAGGGAGGAATTTGGATCAACGCCGATGTGACCAGAGCTAGCCACAGCAACAACCTCTATACCTGATGTTATTGGTGACGATTTATCAAGACTTGGGCCCCGCAATTCTAACCATGGGAGATATTCGATCAAACGATTTCCAGCCTCGGGGAGCACTTTTCGAGCACTTAGTCGATCTCCCACAACTTTATCAGTACTGTATTGAATGCCCCAGGCGTCAAATATTTTTTCCAGAGTGCTCCCCTTAATAGTCGACCCTATCATTTGACCTTGCATGCCCTCTATCTCAGCGAATGGATCGACGAAAATCATCGCTTTTCCACCAGCCAAGAGGTACTGGTCTATAGCAAATAAAGTCCTATCCGGTGTATTCTTCGGGTGAACTATTAGAAGCACATTCACATCACTGGGAACCTCATCTACCTCTTTTCCGAGGAACTTTGTTTCGAATAACTGACCTATTTGGTCACGGACTACGTATGGTGGTACCGCTTCTTGCTGACCTGTTGCAGTAAACTTAACGGTTCCATCGGTTGGTAAGGTGCTTAGGATGCCCACTATAGTAGGTTTTGCAGTTGCCAGCGCATATAGCATTCTTGATAGATCATATTCTAAAAAAGCTTCGCGGTCGATTTGTATAAACGGAATATTTTCAATATCGTCTGTTGTATTTGTTCCTACGAGACCAAAATACATTTTATCCCCCCCGCTGACTGCCGGTATTCCCCGCAATCCTGCAGCAACAGCTCGGTCTTCAATGCTTGAGAATGGAACTGGGTCTAGTACCTCTAGCTTTACTTTTCCATCCGAAATACTTTCGTATTCTAGTAGTAAGTCTCGGACACGGTTTGCATAAACTCCTAGATGGGGCACATGTTGGGATAATTTCGACGAAAGATACAACCTAAATGTAATTTGCTCTTGTAGGCCCTCGAGTAAAGTTTTTGTGGATGGAGATACGGTGTACAGCTTATCCTTTGTTAGATCTAATCGACCTGCACTGAGCCAACCAGCTCCTAGAACATTGATTGCTACAAATAATATCAAAAGCAAACCAAGACTAGTTAGAGCTATGCGAGCTCCGTTCTCTTCGCTCGTCGCAGGAGGTGATGCCTCTAGGGTCATTTATACAGCCTTCTTCCAGTCAACAATTATTGCATTTGCAGTCAATGCAACGACAATTATGGATCCAAAAAATACAATGTCGCGAGGATCGATTACGCCTCTTTGAATAGATTGAAAATGAGGGAGAAAACCGAAATTTCCTACTGCTTGAACAATATCTGTCGGCGCCCAAGCCGAGAAAAAATCTAACACAACGGGGGACCCCGCTAATGTCATTAAAAAACAAACTGCAGTGGTTATAACGAATGCGACAATTTGGTTTTTAGTTGCAGCTGAAATCATCGATCCAATGGCTAGATAGGCGCCAGCCATGAGAGAACTCCCAATATACGAGGCCAGTATCACTCCGTTATCGGGGCTCCCCAGATAATTAACACTAATCCAAAAAGGAAATGTCAGGCCAAGCGCCGTGATACTAAAAGCCCAGGCTGCCATGAATTTCCCAATAACAGCTTGCTGCATAGATATGGGAAGAGTCAAAAATAGCTCTATTGTTCCTAATTTTCTCTCTTCTGCCCACAAACGCATTGATAACGAAGGCACCAGAAATAAATATAACCAGGGATGGAATTCAAAAAAGGGAACAAGGTCGGCTTGGTCGCGTTCTAAGTAACCGCCCATGAAAAACGTCAATAAACCAGCTAACATGAGAAATATTACGATAAATATATAGGCCAGAGGGGTGCCAAAATAAGCTCGAAATTCCCTACTAAAAATAAGACCAGTATTACGCATTACCGGTAACCTTTCTGAAAACCTCATCCAGATCACCAGCACCGGACTGAGACTTCAATTCTTGAGGTGATCCATCTGCTACCACGCTCCCAGATGCAATAATCATCGCGCGGGTGCAAACGGCATCAACTTCCTCAAGTATATGTGTGGAGATTACAATGCATTTTTGACTGGACATTTGGCGTATCAAATCGCGTACAACCTGCTTTTGATTTGGGTCCAATCCGTCGGTTGGTTCGTCCAAAATCAGAACTTTAGGGTCGTGCAGAAGAGCTTGAGCAAGCCCTACACGGCGCTTATAACCTTTTGAGAGAGTTTCAATTGGTTGCTGAGCTACTTCTTCAATTCTAGTTATTTTAATGGCATTTTCTACTCGATCTTGTCGATCTGAACCACCAAAACCTCGCACGCCTGCTATGAAACGCAAGAAGCTGTAAGGGGTCATATCTGGGTATGCTGGTGCTCCTTCTGGAAGATAGCCAACGGCGGCCTTAACAGCCAATGGTCGGTCCACAACATCGTAGCCGCAAACCCGGGCCGTTCCAGATGTAGGAGTTAGAAAACCTACGATCATTTTCATCGTTGTAGATTTGCCAGCGCCATTCGGGCCTAGAAAACCCAGAACTTCCCCATAATCCGCGTTAAAGCTAATATCATCAACGACAGTCCGCTGCCCAAAGCGTTTTGTTAAACTATTTATTTCAAGTGCTGTTGCCATTTTCATTGATCAGAAATTAAAATATTTCTACCGATTTAACATTTGTTTAAGAAAATCAAATATCTACTCTATAAAATAAGGGATTTCAACTTTTAGTAATTTGTTAAATAGTAAACCCTGCATTTAAAATCAACGCTTTTGGGGGTTCGATTTTTTTTTAAAAGAATTAAATGTAACTTTTATCTATTTCGATTGGACCTCGTTATGAAACCCTCTTTACCACTGTCAGGTATCCGAATTTTTGATCTTACCAGAATTTTAGCGGGGCCAACGTGCACACAACTGCTTGGGGACCTCGGAGCAGAAGTCATCAAGGTTGAGCGGCCTGGTATAGGGGATGACACTAGGACGTGGGGTCCTCCCTATGTCAAAGATATTGATGGAAAAGATACAAGCGAGTCTGCTTACTATCTGTCTGCTAATAGGAATAAAAGGTCTATAACAATAGATCTAACAAATCCTGAGGGGGTAAAACTGGCCAAAAAGTTTCTAGAAAAATCTGATGTGCTCATAGAAAATTTTAAAGTGGGCGGCTTGGCAAAACTGGGGTTGGGTTATGAGAACTTGAAAAGAGAATTTCCTAGCTTAATTTATTGCTCAATCACGGGTTTTGGCCAAACTGGCCCGTATGCGGCACGTGCTGGGTACGATTTCTTAGCCCAAGGATTGGGCGGAATAATGAGTATCACTGGTGATCCAGATGGAGAGCCGATGAAAGTCGGTGTGGGCATAGCGGATGTAATGACAGGTATGTATGCCTCGACGGCTATTTTAGCTGCCATTCGACACCGTGATACTACGGGCGAGGGGCAGCATATCGACTCGTGCCTCTTAGATACTCAAATTTCTTGGTTGATTAATGAGGGAACAAATTATTTGATTTCAGGAAAAATTCCAACAAGGCTCGGAAACGAGCATCCTAATATCGTGCCCTATAAAGTTTTTGCAACATCGGATGGATACGTGATTCTAGCCATCGGAAACGATAGACAATTTCAGGACTGGTGTACATCGGCGGGAGCGCTACAATTGAAAGAGGACGCCCGTTTTAAAACAAATCCATTGAGGATCGCTAACAGAGAAAAACTTTACAAGCTAATGCCCAAATTTATGAAGCGAAAGACTACTGACGAATGGCTGTCGGATATGGAAAAAATGAAAGTCCCATGTAGTCCAGTTAACGATATCAAGCAGGTTTTCGAAGATCCGCATGTCAAGCATCGCGAGATGCTGATTGAGATGGATCACGCGCAATCAGACACTGGTAAAGTGCCGTTGATTGGCAACCCTCTAAAAATGTCCCGTACGCCTCCACAATATAGGTTCCCACCTCCAACGCTGGGTCAACACACGGATGAGCTTCTACGAGAAATACTAGGATTTGATCCACAAAAAATAAAACTGCTTCGAGAAAGAGGCGTTGTGTAAAATGTTTAAATAAATAATGTTGAAACGTCCGATCGAAAGTTGTCATAATGAAATGACGATAGCTAGGATCCTGATCAGTAGGATGAATTGTTTAAAAGAAGTACAATGCAATTTAAGAAAGCGGTTTGATGCCAAACCCGGAAAAACCATTGCGGCGGGGGTGGACCACTGGTGCATGTGCCGCGGCAGCTGCAAAGTCAGCATATAACGCGCTGTTTACGGGACATTTTTTGGATCCAGTTGAAATTACATTGCCCAGAGGTCAAAAAGTATCGTTCCCTCTCACATACGAAAATATAAAAACTGGCATCGTAACGGCAGGCATAACAAAAGATGCTGGAGATGATCCTGATGTAACACATGGTGCATTAATTAAGGTTACAGTTAAGAGTTCAGGGAAACAATCTGGTATCTGTTTTAAAGCGGGTGAAGGAGTAGGTACAATAACTAAGCCGGGCTTGCCGATCGAGGTCGGTGAACCAGCTATAAATCCCATTCCCCGAAAAATGATATCGTCAGCCATTAAGGAATTAGCAACGGAAATTGGAGGCACCACAAACGTTGAAGTTAAGATATCGGTACCGGGCGGTGACAAATTGGCTTTGAAAACCTGGAACCCGAAGCTTGGTATAGTTGGAGGTATTTCAATACTTGGTACAACTGGAGTGGTTATACCTTTTTCATGTTCCGCCTGGATACATTCAATTCACCGGGGGATTGACGTTGCTAGGGCAACAAACACCAATCACGTTGGAGCTTCTACTGGTTCTAATTCTGGGCAGGCAATTAGAGTTATGCGCGGGCTTTCGGAAACATCCATGATAGACATGGGTGATTTCGCCGGTGGCATGCTAAAGTATTTACGCGGACATCCAATCCCGAGAATCACTATCGGCGGTGGATTTGGTAAACTGTCTAAACTAGCTCAAGGACACTTAGATTTGCATTCTACTCGCAGCCAGATAGATTTAAGTTGGCTAGCTATGCAGGCAGTGGATTTGGGTGCTGTCGCTACATTAGCAGAAGATATACGAAATGCGAACTCTGCAATGCAAGTTTTTGAGATGGCGAGTGGGTACGAGTTACCCCTTGGTAATGCAATCGCGAGTAAAGCTCGCTACACCGCATTGGAAGTACTTTCGGGTGCTCCTGTTGCTGTTGAGGTTCTAATTTTTGACAGGCAAGGTCTACTGCTTGGGAGCGCCGATGGTTGGTAGAAAGATACTTCTCCTGGGAGGTACCGGTGATGCATATGATGTGGCCGAGTATTTATTGGAAATACCTGAGATCGATGTGATTACCAGTTTAGCTGGGGCTACAAAAACCCCCCGTAGACCGGTTGGCCAATTTCGGATAGGTGGATTTGGAGGTGCTGAGGGTCTAAGCCTGTATCTGAAACAGGAAAAGATAGACTTTATTATAGATGCTACGCATCCATTTGCCGCCCAAATTACTAGGAATGCTGGGGTTGCAGCGCGACTTTCGGAAGTTCCAATCGCCTACCTAGTACGCCGAGCTTGGAATCAGGAAAAAGGGGATGTTTGGCACCCAGTTCCGAGTGTTGAGGCGGCGGTAGCAAAGCTTTGTGAACTTAGTGAGTCAAAGAGCGAAAATGTATTCTTGAGTATTGGAAGAAAGGAGATAGAGAAATTTACGGAACTTGGCTCACTTCAATTTATAATTAGGAGTGTAGATAAACCATCTGTAGTAGATAACATGTCCAACGCTACATGGATTAAGGGAAGAGGACCATTTAAATACAAACAGGAATATTCATTGCTGAAAAAAAGTCGGATAGCGGTACTCGTTGCAAAAAATAGTGGTGGCATCTCAGGTGCAATGAAACTGAGAGCTGCTAGATCCTTAAAGTTACCCGTTATATTAATACAGAGACCGGCCGCGCCAGATGGGGATGTATTCGACAATTGGGGTGAATTAATTCGGTTCGCTACATATAAATTAGGCCTATTGTGAGGCGGATATCAGCTCTTTTTGTTTCTAAACAAATGGTCATGGGCCGGACTATAAAGAGCGCTATCACTAAAATTTATATCTTCAAAAATTCTACCAACAAGTATTAAAGCCGTTCGAGTTATTTTTTCTGATCGAACATCTAGAAACATGTTTTCTAAAGTAGTTCTGATTATTTTTTGATCGGGCCAAGTGGCTCGATAAATAATCATCACGGGACATTTTCGACCATAAGCGGGTTCAAGTTTTCTTCGTACAAAGCGTAAATTCCGGATCGACAAGTGGATAGCAAGTGTAGCTTTGCATGCAGCAAGATTTTCTAATTCTTCTTCCGGGGGCATCGGGGATGACTTCATGGTCGTTCTGGTCAGAATAACAGTTTGACTTATCTCTGGAACAGTAAGTTCTTGCTCTAGAACGGCAGCAGCAGCAGCGTACGTTGGAACTCCTGGTGTAATATCAAAATTTATGTTGAGTGCCTTAAGGCGCCTGATTTGTTCGGCTATTGCGCCATATAGTGATGGATCACCTGAATGCAATCGTGCAATATCCTGCTGTTGTTCATTAGCATCGATCATTATCTGAATAATTTCGTCAAGATTTAGTGGGGATGTGTCGATTACTTTGGCGTCGGGAGGAGAAAAACCTACTAGTTCTTTGGGAATGAGTGAACCAGCAAAAAGGCATATATTGCACTTCTCGATTAACTTTCTGCCGCGTACGGTTATTAAATCGGGATCGCCGGGGCCCGCCCCAATGAAGTGGACAGTCATTTTAGTTCGGTATTCTTCTTGGGTTGTTTTTTCATGTAACCTCTTGGTGTATATATTTTTTTGTTTACAATTCGGGTTTGACTATTGCCGATAATGATTATTGATAGCATATCAATCGGGTGTAGCTCTATGTCATCTAGCTCGCTTATGATTAAGTCTTCTAGGGGGCGTCCCAGGGATTGGCCTATGGCGACGGGGGTCTGGCCTGATCGGAACTTTTTTACCAAATGAATAGCCTTATGGAATTGTTGTCGTCGTTTTTGCGAAACAGGATTGTATAATGCTATAACGAAGTCGCCCTTGCAGGCGCTGATTAATCTTCTTTCTATTGTAGCCCATGGTGTTAATAGGTCTGAGAGGGATATTGAACAGAAATCATGACCCAGCGGCGCCCCCGCCATCGCAGCGCAAGCCTGGAATGCTGAGATGCCGGGTGAAACTATTATTTCTATCCGCCGCCATTCCGTCCTGTTGAATTCCTCCAAGCAGTCAAAGACCAGACTCGCCATAGCATAAATGCCCGGGTCGCCTGAAGAAATTAAAGCTACCTCTCTACCTGATGCAGCTAGATCAAGGGCTGTCAGAGCTCTTTGTTTTTCTTCCCCTAATTTAAAGAGGTGTTTGTTTTTAGTATTACCGAGATTTCCTAGCAAAGTAATGTATAACGAATATCCGACTAGATCGGAGGCCTTTTCTATATAATTTTTTGCCTCAGGAGTTAGCCAATCAGATTTACCGGGCCCTATACCAACGATAAATAATTTTCCTCTGGGGCACCCTATCGCGTTAGCGTCGATTACATTACTACTTGTAGCTATAGCACATGTGGCTTTAGCTGATTTTGTCTTGGGCACAATTAACTGGCTTTCTACTCCTGCTGCTGCAAGAGCAGCTGCTTCGGCGACCCCATGGCATCCAACTTCATTGTAGACTATCCTGGAAGGATTTTCTAACCTTGGAGTAAGTCGTTCCAATGATACAGCATCAAAGTATCGCACGGGCCTGTTCAAAGCTGCGGATAAATAATTTATTGCTGATTCATCCATTTTAAGGTCTATAGAGGCAATTACAGCTATACTTTCTTGGGCAAGTTGGTTCTTTTTTAGTGTTGTTTGCACCAAGGTTAATATTTCTTCATTTGATACCCCGCGTTCACATCCGATACCTACCGCCAAGCATTCGGTATAGTAGGTGAGCATAGATGGGCTCTCTGGCAGGATAGTGTAGCCACTTTTTATAATTAGGGTTCCATCTGAAGATATGGGAAGCGTCGAATCTTCTATCCAAGGTAAATTTCCTTCCACCACAATTTCTTCACCAGACAACAATTTTGCCATGAAGTCTTTGTAATTTTTTAAATTCGCAAGATGGTAGCCCTGAGGAGGAGAATCCAATGCTATTCCAAAATGGATGTCACTCGCTGTTGTGATGGCAGCCTCAATATTGAGCAGAGTTCCGATCTCTCGCGCTAATTTATTAGCACCTTTGTGCCCACCTAGGGCCGGAATAATGGAGCTTGAATCTTCTGCTATGACAACAACGGCGGCACCTTTTATATTTTGGGCAATAGATGGGGCGAGTAGTCGTATCAAGATACCTAAAGCCCCTACAAAAACTATAGACTTTTCCTCTCTATACAGGTCAGTAAGATGCTCTTTATAATTGTCTATGTGGACGTCACACTCTTTTGCACGCCCATGTATAGGGCATCGAAAATGCTGGGCCAAGCGTTTCGCCGTGGTTAGTCCAGTGTCTGCAACGATTGTAATTACAGTCACAGCCAGGCTCGCGCTCTGGAATGAACAAGAATAATTGAAAAATATGGCACTTCTAGAGGGTTGACTGTGTTGATGTCCAAAATTTGTTCATTATCCATTGTAGCCCTCTCGATATACAGAGCTTTGTTAAGCAAGTCTAATTTTTGCAGGAGTTTGTATACACGGGAGAAATGTCGACCAACCTTCACTAAAGCGAAAGCATGGGCTGCGCGCATCTGTTGCTCAAGAATTTGATTTTCTAGTGGAGCGGGGAGAACAGTAAAAATGTCATTTCTCGCGGCCAGTGGAGATGAAAGTCGAGCTGAGCTTGCCATGACGGACGAAACGCCTGGAATTACCTCCACGGTGGATCTTTTGTTTAGAAGATAAAAAAGGTACATAAAGGATCCGTAGAAGAAAGGGTCACCCTCACACAATATAACAACCGTCTTATCATTCTGCGCGGTTTCAAGAATTTTTTCACTGGCTGACTCGTATACTTTCATTGCCGGAAAGCGATTAGGCGACATTGGTATATCGATAGCCAGTTCTTGGCAGTTTTTAGGAAAATGAGAAAACGCAATTTTCCTAGCTATGCTGTACCCGTTTTCTGGCGCTGGATACACGATAAGGTCTGCGCCTTCCAAAATGCGCTTTGCTTTTAGTGTTATGAGGTCTGGGTCACCAGGCCCTACGCCAATGCCAAAAATTGGTTTTTTCATTTTTTTGAACACTCTCTTACTGTATGAGGTTTGGAGAGTTTCCATTGGGTGATTTGTAGGTGTGGCCGCCAGATATTAGCCTTACCAAGTGGTTCCAATCGTGATACAGCTAGCCTTGTAAGCGAACCTCCTAGACGACCTTGCAGTTTGAATACTTTTGCTTCACTCTCCGCCGTCACTAAGTTGCATACTAGGCATCCTCCCTCTCTCAGTTCTTGCCAGCACTTTTCAAAGAGTCCTTTTTGAGTTATGCCGCCACCTATGAAGATAGCATTTGGACGCGGCAGGTTAGACAGTGACGACGGAGCTTTTTTGTTTACGACTCGCAGATAAGGGGTTCCGAGGTTCTCTGCGTTTTTTGTTATCAAAGTTGCCCGTTGTATGTTGCACTCTATGGCGATGGCATGGCACCTTGGATCTATTCGCATCCATTCGATACTAATAGCCCCGGAGCCAGCTCCGATATCCCAAAGTAACGCTCCAGGGTAGGGCTCTAAGGCAGAGATGGTCAACGCTCGTATTTCTCGTTTAGTCAACTGACCATCATTTATAAAAACTCCATCGTCGAGGCCGGGTGCTCGAGTCTTAACGTAGGTATTCCGTCCACTAGATAGACTTATCGCTACCGTATTCAACGCAGCGCCGGGTGGGTGTTTCCAGTTATTCGCGCAACCGCTATAACGTTTTTCAAGAGGGCCCGCCATGTGTTCAAGGACGGTCAGGTGGCTGTCTCCGTAGCCTCTTGTAACCAAATGATGGGCTAAATCGATTGGTGTATTTTCGTCATTCGATAATACAATTAATTTACCGTGGGGTCTAAGATGAGTGTCTATACTGGCAAAGGGGCGGCCGTGCAGCGTAATTAGATCAACTTCCTCATGCTTCCAGCCAATGCGTGCACACGCAAGAGCAAGAGCAGATTGGGAGGGTATAATGATCATTTCCTTGATAGAAATTGTCCTAATTAGTGTACTACCAATGCCATAGCACATCGGATCACCTGTGGCTAAAATGCAGGTTTTTCGGCCTCTATAGAGATCTAATTTTTTAACTAGTTTATTAAGTGGTGATGGCCAGACTAAATGGATTTGGTTAGAGTTTGATATCAATGATAAATGGCGCTTTCCACCGATAACTATTTCGGACGAAGCTATTGATAGTTTGGCTGCCTCCGTTAGTCCCTCAAGCCCATTTTCTCCAATACCTATAACGCTTAACCATGGCTCTATGTTTGTACTACTCATAATTTATCGACCTGTCGGCAAGTTGTACCAACGCATTGAAGGCCGCTGCTGCCATAGCGCTACCGCCTAGTCGCCCTAAAATCGTGGCGTGGGGAACCAGGGGCCTGAGCTCATTTAGTAGCTTTTTGGATTCCGAGGCCCCTACGAAACCTACTGGAAAACCAATTACAATAGCAGGTTTTGCTGCGCCTTCCTGTATTTCTTCTAGCAAGCGAAACAATGCTGTGGGAGCGTTTCCAATGACAACAATAGATCCGCTCAGAAAATCTTTCCAAACTTCGACTTGTGCAGCCGACCGTGTCGTCTTTTCCGCTTTTGCAATGCTTAATACCGTTGGGTGTTCCAAAAAACACTGAACCTTGCATTGGATCAACTTCGTAGAAATCGAAATTCCAGCCTTTACCATATTGCAATCGCAAATAACGTTTGGTCCTTCCGATAAAGCTGCTATGCCCGCGTCAATTGCGCCATCAGAAAAACGGAGATTTGAAGCGACTTCTGGTATTCCACAGGCGTGAACTATGCGTGTCGCCAAAATAGCTTCTTTTTCATTAAATTGGCTAAAGTCGGTTTCTTCACGAACGATCGAGAATGACTGCTTGTAAATAGTATCTGGATTTTTTTCGTATTTAATTTTCATGCGCTGCTCTGATTACAAGTACCAAAGCCGAAGTTTAAATCCTTTAGCAGCAACCGTTTTATTATGTTTCAATTTTCGCCTCCCAAACCGCTTTTGCCGTCGAAGGTTTGGAAGTATACCTATCCCTCGAGCTTGCCGCGATTGACTTCCGATTTGGATCCTTCAACTTACGACTACCCTGTGATCGTCATGAATAACATGTCCCAACCACACTTATTCATACGCGTCTTTAATATTTAGAGCAATAGACTCCGCTAAGTGATATTATCCAAGGTGTTTTATCATCGCTGCCATGGAAAATTTATTTTTAATCAAAAACCAAAAATTTAAGGTACTTCTATAGGGCTGTAGTGTTTACAACGAAAAGTATGCAGGAAAATTAAATAATTTAGAGTTAATATTGTTTCGAAAGTTAATTAACAGAGTGAAAGAATGTAGTAATGAAGGAAAGGTTGTTATTGGAACGGGAACCCGGGCATTTATTTTGCTTTGGACTCGGTTTTACGGCGACTAGATTAGCTAAAAGGCTCCTTTCGTTGGGTTGGAAAGTATCTGGGACAAGCCGACGTCTCGAAAATGCTGTTAGATTTGAGAGTTTGGGAATTACGGCTTACATATTTGATGGATCGGCGCCAATAGCGAATGCCAGTGACGTATTTTCTGATGTTACACATTTAATTTCCTCGGTTCCCCCTGGTGATAATGGAGAGGATGTTTTATTTTGGCATAAGAAAGACCTTGGGGCGGCGCCATTACTTGACTGGGTAACATATCTATCCACTCCAGCGGTTTATGGTGATAAAAAAGGCGAAACTGCATATGAGACCGATAGACCTAAGCCAACCTCAATACGCGGGCAACGGCGGTTGGCGGCTGAATTAGCTTGGGGTAAGGCTATGTCCGGAACTGATATTTCATTTCAAATTATGCGGCTTGCTGGTATTTATGGTCCAGGTCGGAATATTATCGAGCAGATTGTGTCCGGTCGGGCTCGGATAATTGAAAAGCCAGGTCAGGTTTTTAATCGAATTCACGTCGACGATATTGGAACAATTCTTATTGCTTCGATGCTGCGTCCGTGTGATGGACGTGTATATAATGTCGCGGACAATGAGGCCTGCCCCAGCGGTGACGTTGTTCGATTTGCGTGCGAACTATTGAAAATTGAGCCGCCCAAGCCCATTGATTTTGAGGCAGCCAATTTATCCGACATGGCAAGGTCTTTTTATGGAGAATGCAAAGTGCTAGCAACAACCCGCTTGAAAGATGAGTTGTTGGTGCAACTTCAATATCCTACATATAGAGAAGGGTTGCGAAATATTCTTGAGAACAAGCAGTATACTAGCGAAAAGTGCTAAGAAACTATATTAAAATTCAATACCGGCTTGTGCTTTAAAACCTGATCGAAATGGATGCTTCAACATAGTCATCTCGGTGGCTAAATCTGCTAGCTCTAATAAACTTTCGTTGGCATTACGGCCAGTAACTATAATGTGAAGGTCATCCCGTTTACCCTTTAGCGTTTCGACTACTTCTTCTATTGCTATATACTCGTACCTTAGAACGATATTAAGTTCATCCATTAATATCATAGAGTAGCTAAAGTCTTCCATCATGAGTTTGGCCTGCTGCCATGCGGCGGTAGCTGCGGCGATATCTCTGTTTAGATCTTGGGTGTCCCAGGTAAATCCCTCTCCCATAGTGTGTATTGTTACCTGATCACCAAAGGCTTCTAGGACTTTCCTCTCACCGGTTTCCCATTTTCCTTTTACAAACTGAATTACACCGACTTTCATCCCATGGCCAATAGCTCGGCAAACCATTCCAAATGCGGCTGTGGACTTCCCTTTTCCTTTCCCTGTATGGACAATTAACAACCCCCCCGTCTTTGTTTTGGTCGCCATTATCTTATTTCTGGCAGCCTTCTTTTTTGCCATTTTGTTGGCATGGCGTTCAGCTTTTTCATCATGAGTAAGGGGCGTCGTATTTTTCTTCATCGGATTATCTCCATCGACACTTAATCTTTGAATATTATTTTTGAGCTGCTACCTAGGAAATGGATACCTGGCATTTTCCAAGCGACCCAAAGTCGGCAATCACTTCGTCATTAACAGTTCCCGGGTAGGGCTGAGTAGTGGAGCCTGTAGTAATTAAGTCCCCTGCTTTTAATGCTTTTCCATTTAATATTAAAAAATTTGCCAACCACGCTAAAACTATCATTGGCCCACCATCAACATTTTTCCCTTCTCCCTTAAGCCGAGTTTTCCCGTTTATCACCAGTGAAACACTTTGATTGTTTAGGTCGAGAGCATCACTGTAATCAATAAATTCGCCATGAATCCAAGCTCCATTTGCGGCGTTATCAGCAACGAGATTATAAATTCCGGCTTCGTTCCAAACAGGAAAAGATGAAGTGACAATTTCAATCGCAGGTGCTACTGCTGCAACCGATTTTGCCACCAACTCTGGGGTATATTTTTGTCCTATTTCAGATAGGTCCTCGCTTAATCTAATCGCAATTTCAGGTTCCAGGATGATCACATGGTAGTCGTTGGACGAGATATGTTTACCAGATGGATAACAATAATGTTCGATCAAGTGCCCCACGAATGGTTGATTTGTACCGAGCATTTCCCGGGCTGCTGGGTTGGTTCCACCGATTTTATATCCGAGCGTTTTCGTCTGATGTTGCGTAAGGATTTTCTTGACGACTTTTGATTGAACTCTATATGCATCTACCATATTGGTTGGGCGAAAGGTTTGATGCTCGGGATTTAGCTGCTGGAAATGTGTTCTAGCGTCGAATAGTTCGACGCACGCTTGTTCTAGTTCTTTTTCAGTTAAAGTCATATCAACACCATACCCATTTAAAGTTTGTGCAGGATTTGCTAGCTAAAATAAGGTTAATTGTTATTATTTCTTTTTTTTTTCAATTTGAATAGGTATAGCAGTTTTTTTCCTTTGGAATTAGAAATCAGATTTTAATTCCATTGTTCTCGCGTGGTAAATTATGTAGGGAAAACGAATAAGTAAATGAGCGACACAAGAATAATTCGGGATACTGCTGAGATTAACGCGGGTGACTGGGGAACAGTCGCTGCTGTAGGTAATTTCGATGGTGTGCACTTGGGACACCAAAAGATAATTCAAGAGGCCGAAAGAATATCTAAGGAACTGCTGGCCCCTTTATCAGTGCTTACTTTTGAGCCGCATCCTAGAATGCTGTTTCACAACGATGATACGCCGTTTCGATTAACCACAAGTCAAGCTAAAGCCTCAGCACTTTCTAGAGAAGGAGTTCAATTGATTTTTGAACTTAAATTTGATCAAACTTTTTCCCAAATATCAGCAGAAGATTTTGTAAGACATATTTTGCGTGACACCCTAAGACTAAAACATGTCGTTTGCGGTTATGACTTCGTTTTTGGTCATAGACGCCGCGGCACAGCAAGAATATTGGAAAATCTAGCAAAAATGGAGGGCATTGGCGTGAGCCGAATGCCCGCTTTTTCTGAAGAGGATGGAGCCGTGTATTCCTCAACTCGCGTTAGGCAATGTTTGTCGGAAGGAGACCCGCGCGGAGCAACGGAGTTATTGGGTAGACCTTGGTCTTTTTCTAGCGTCGTAGAGAGGGGAGACCAAAGAGGTAGGACTATCGGATTTCCGACATGTAACCTCCGTATAATAGATTTAGTTCAGCCGGCTCACGGAGTTTATGCTATTTTGGCAAAAATAGATGATGAAAAAGCATGGCTTCCGGGGGTGGCCAATTTTGGGCGACGACCAACGGTTAATGATAGAGGAGCGCTGTTCGAGGTTAACCTGTTTAATATCGAGCGCAATCTTTACGGTTCGATGTTAACGATAAGTGTTATTGACTTTATTCGTCCAGAAATGAAATTTAGTGGACTAGTTGAATTACAGGCCCAAATTAAGCTGGATGCCAAGGTCGCTGGGGAACTTCTTGCTAATCGAAAGGGACCCTTACTTTGAGGGTTATATAATATGACTATAGATTATAAAGACACTATTTTCCTTCCAGCAACCAGTTTTCCAATGCGGGCAGGCTTACCTAAACGTGAGCCAGAAATTTTGGCCGAGTGGGAGAGAATCGGGCTAGAGGGTAGGCTGCGGGATAGTCGCAGGGGTAAACCAAAATTCATCCTACACGATGGTCCTCCATACGCCAATGGGCATTTGCATATGGGGCATGCTCTGAATAAAGTTTTAAAAGATGTGATAAATAGATCTCAGCAGATGTTAGGTAAAGACTCTAACTATGTGCCTGGTTGGGATTGTCATGGCCTGCCCATAGAGTGGAAAATAGAAGAAGATTATAGAGAGAGGGGGCTAGATAAAGACAGTGTTCCGATCCTAGAATTCCGAAAGCAATGCAGAGATTTTGCTGAGGAATGGATAAAGATTCAAACCGCTGAGTTTAAACGACTAGGTGTAACCGGTACTTGGGACAACCCATATACAACCATGAGTTATAAAGCTGAAGCACAAATTTCGCGGGAGCTGGGAAAGTTTTTAATGAATGGGGGACTATACAAGGGATCAAAACCTGTCCTATGGTCTGTAGTTGAGAAAACAGCTTTGGCTGACGCTGAAGTTGAGTACCACGATCACAACTCCACGACGATTCACGTTCGATTTCCAGTTTTAGAAACCCCCCATTCTGGTCTCAAAGATGCAGCTGTTATTATCTGGACTACTACGCCTTGGACTATTCCGGGAAACAGGGCTGTAGCTTACGGGGAGGATTTTGATTACGCCCTTTATGAGGTGATGGAGATCGAGGAGGACAGTACGGCAGTTGTAGGGGAAAAGATACTTGTAGCAGTTGAACTTGCGGAAAGTGCTAAGTCGGCTGCCAAAATCGTCGATATGAAAAAGCTACATGAATTTAAAGGTTCAGAGTTCGAAAATACACTGCTCGCACATCCACTCCGAAAGCTGGGATACGACTTTATGGTTCCAATGTTGCCAGCTAGCTTTGTGACCCTAGAACAAGGCAGTGGCTTTGTTCATATAGCCCCGGGTGCCGGAGCGGATGACTTTGAACTTGGTTTAAAACATAATTTAGAAGTAGTTACGAATGTTGATGATGCGGGAAAGTTTTACGATCATATTCCGCTTGTAGCTGGTATGGATGTGCTAAAAGATAATTATGAGATCGCTATGATAGTTAGAGAAGCTGGAAGTTTGCTCGCAGTTGGTCGATTGACACATAGTTATCCGCATTCTTGGCGGTCTAAAGCGCCCCTGATTTTCAGAACAACACCCCAATGGTTCATTTCCATGGAAAAAAATAATCTGCGAGAAATAGCGCTTGATTCCATTGATTCCACTCGTTTTATTCCCGATAGAGGTAAAAATAGACTTAAAACTATGATAGAACAACGGCCAGACTGGTGTGTTTCGCGCCAAAGAGCGTGGGGCGTTCCAATAACTATTTTTGTTGAAAAAAGCACTGGCGAGCCACTGCGAGATCAGGAGGTAATTGATCGTATCGCAGATATATTTGAAGCGGAAGGTTCCGACGCATGGTATTCTAGTGAATCACAGCGGTTTCTAGGTAAAAATTATGATGCAAAGGATTTTGAAAAAATCACAGATATTGTTGAAGTCTGGTTTGACAGTGGCTCAACTCACTCATTCGTTTTAGAAGCGCGTCCAGAACTCCAGTGGCCTGCATCTCTATACCTTGAAGGATCGGATCAACATCGTGGTTGGTTCCATACCTCGCTTCTAGAATCTAGTGGAACCCGAGGGCGCGCTCCCTTTGAAGCAGTGCTAACTCATGGCTTTGTGCTGGATGAGGGAGGACGAAAAATGTCAAAATCAATGGGAAATGTCACAGCTCCTCAGGATGTTATAGGAAGGAATGGCGCGGATATTCTTAGACTTTGGGTAGTGGGTTCGGATTATTCCGAAGATCTGAGAATCGGTCCAGAAATACTTAAGAGGCAGGTTGATTTATACCGAAGGTTAAGAAACACGCTAAGATACGTCATTGGCAACTTGAATGGTTTCAATGAAGAAGAGCGCATAGACATTGCTGACATGCCTGAATTAGAAAAGTGGGTTTTACATAGGCTCTCCGAATTAGACCTTATGATAAGGCGCAGTATAGACGACTTTGATTTTCATAATCTATTCCAGCAATTGCACAATTTTTGTTCAGTTGATCTATCAGCTTTTTATTTTGATATAAGAAAAGATGCTC